>CAYPAX010000070.1:0-25925 GCA_964408735.1 uncultured Rhodospirillaceae bacterium
TGAAGAGGCCAAGATTGCGCTCGACAAGTTGTTGGAAGTTAAACCGGACTTTAGCCCAGATGCCGCACCGGCGGCTAATTCCCCGCTCAACCCCGAAGCGCTGTGGCCCCTGTACAAACCTTGGTTCGACGGCCTGCGCAAGGCCGGTCTGGACATTCCCGACGAGCTGCTTGCGGAAGACTGATCCCCCTGTTGAACCGCAGTCTTGAGTCTGCTAATGGCTGAGGCTGTTGAAAAGTCGGCCCAGGGCCAAAATTTGTTGGAATCGGCTCGAATTGATGGACTTGCGAATCTCTAAGCCATTGAATTTGTTGGAAACAGAAATTCACTCGTAGGCTATATGAAAGGATAATTAAGGCTCTAGGGACTTTTTGAACAGCCTCGGCTAGGAGTCCCATACGCGCAAATGCCTTCAATATGGCCGGAATTGACGGCTTGGCAGACGTCTGCCGTTCATGCGGCCCTAACGGCCGTCCCCGTCAATGCCATGACATGCTGCGAATGGGGCATTGCTAGCCGCTCAATAGCCGTAGCGTAGCCGGCCGTCTTCCAGCGCTTCGGCGATGATGTATTCGAGCTCCCTGATGTTGGCGTAGAGGATTGCGTTCGCTTCTTCGAGGTATGCCCGCTCGTCGGTCAGGGCGAGGACTTGGGCCTTGAATGCGTCCTGGCCCTCGCTCGTGGACAGGTCGCCGCCGAGCGCCTCGATCTCGTCGATGATGTCGTCGATGCGCGCGTCATTGTCGCTGATCTCCCTTTCGAGATCCTTTTTCTCGTCTTTCAGCGCATGCACCCGCAGGCCCGCATTGTAGGCTTCGATGAAGGCCAATTCGCCAGGGCCTGTGCAAACGCCTTCGTAGTCGTGCCCCGCGACGCCTTGGCGATAGCCGGAACCGGGCAGGCAGTATTGGGAGAGGCCACGATTGCGGCCGCTGATATAGGCATCGATGTCGGGCGCGATGCGGTATTCCGCGCAGGCCTCGCGATGCTCCTGAAGCTCGTCCAGGCTCCTGCCCGCCGTGCCGTCGCCGAAGCCGATCCCGTACCAATCCCCGACCCGGCATTCCTCTTCCGAAAGGCTGGAACAGGCCGAGAGCAAAGCCACGCAGACCGAGGAGAGCAGAAGGGGACGGATCGTCATGTTGCGGGCTCTCGATATCCTGGCATAAGACCGCGGCAAAGTTGGCTCCCATCCGGGGAAGCGTATCGAACCATAGGCACCGCGCCGTCACAAGATGTCACGGCCGCATCGCCAACCGTCCGCCCCACTCCCTTTGCCATAGACGTCCCCGCCCCGCGCCCCATATAAGGCGGGTCATGGCTGTACATCGCTTTACCAAGATGCACGGGTTGGGGAACGATTTCGTGGTGCTCGACGGGCGCCGGGGGGCGCTCGCCTTGAGCGCGGAGCAAGTGCGCGGCCTGGCCGACCGCCATACGGGCATCGGCTGCGACCAGCTTATCCTGCTCGAAGCCAGCGAGGCGGCGGATGCGCGCATGCGCATCTTCAACGCCGATGGCGGCGAGGCCGAGGCCTGCGGCAATGCCGCGCGCTGCGTCGCCTCCGCCCTGATGGAGGAGAAGGAGGCCGATACCGCCCTCATCGAGACCGGCATCGGCGTGCACGAGGCGCACGATGCGGGCGAGGGGCGGGTCAGCGTCGATATGGGCGCGCCAGGGCTCGACTGGCAACGGATTCCGCTGGCCGAAGAACGCGACACCTTGCATGTTGGCTTCGCGGCCGGGTCGCTCAGCGATCCCGTCGCCACCAATATGGGCAATCCCCACGTTACCTTTTTCGCCATGGACGTGGCCGCCGTGGCGCTGGAGGAGCTTGGCCCCGGCATCGAGACCGACCCGCTGTTCCCCGAGCGCATCAATGTCGGCGTGGCCCAGATCACCGGGCCGGCGAGCCTGCGCTTTCGCGTCTGGGAGCGGGGCGTCGGTATCACGCGGGCCTGCGGCACGGGCGCCTGTGCCGCGGCCGTGGCGGCGGCCCGGCGCGGGCTCACTGGCAGGCGCGTGGCCGTGACCCTCGATGGCGGCGTGCTCGATATCGACTGGCGCGTGGACGATCACGTCTGGATGACCGGCGATGTCGCCACCGCCTTTCGCGGCGAAACCGACAGCCTGCTGCCATGAGCGCGCAGACCCGAGCCCCCGAGGTGGTCACCTTCGGCTGCCGCTTGAATGCCTGGGAATCCGAGGTCATGGCCAACCGCGCCCGCGCCGCCGGCCTCGACGACGTGGTGATTTTCAATACTTGCGCGGTGACAGCGGAGGCCGAGCGCCAGGCGCGCCAGGCCATCCGCAAGGCACGCCGGGCGCGGCCCGGCGCGCGCATCGTCGTCACCGGCTGCGCGGCGCAAATCTCGCCCGAGCGCTATGCCGCCATGCCCGAGGTCGACCGCGTGCTGGGCAACCGCGAAAAGCTTGGCGAGGCTCTTGTGCAGGCCGACGGCCCGGCCGTCGCGGTCGGCGATATCATGGCCAGCGAGGCACCGGTCCCGGCCACCGTCGACGGACTCGCCGGGCGGGCGCGCGCCCACTTGCGCATTCAGGACGGCTGCGACCACCGCTGCACCTTCTGCGTCATTCCCTATGGCCGCGGGCCGAGCCGCAGCGTGCCGCTCGGCGCGGTCGTCGAGGAGGCCCGCCGGCTGGTTGCTGCGGGATACCGGGAAATCGTGCTGACCGGGGTCGATCTCACCTCTTACGGTTCCGACCTGCCGGGCGGCGGCAGCCTCGGCGGGCTGGTCACGCGCCTGCTGGCGGCGGTGCCGGAACTGCCGCGCCTGCGCCTGTCGTCGCTCGATCCGGCCGCTATCGATGCTGCCCTGATCCGCGCCTATGGCGAGCAGCCGCGGCTGATGCCACATGCCCATCTCAGTCTGCAGGCCGGTGACGACATGGTCTTGAAGCGCATGCGCCGGCGCCACTCGCGCGACGATGTGATCGCATTGTGCGAAGCCCTGCGCGCGGCGCGACCGGATATCGCCATCGGCGCCGATATGATCGGCGGTTTTCCGACCGAAACCGAGGCGATGCTCGCCAACGGGCTCGCTCTTGTGGCCGAGTGCGATCTGGTTTGGGGCCACGTCTTTCCCTATTCGCCGCGGCCCGGCACGCCCGCTGCGCGCATGCCGCAACTGCCCGGCGATGTACGCAAGCAGCGCGCCCGCCAGCTCCGCGAGGCCTTCTCGGCCCGCCTTGAGGCCTATCTCGCCAGCCGTGTCGGCGCCGCCGAGCGTGTCCTGGCGGAGACCGCCACCGAGGGCTGCAGCGAAGGCTATGCGCCCGTGCGCCTGGCACATCCGGCGACGCCGGGCAGCGTCGCTCTGACGCCTATCGCCGGTCATGACGGCACGGCCCTGATCGCGGCATGAGCGGGAGCGACAGCAAGAAAGCCGGCTGGCTGAAACGCCTCAGCGCCGGGCTGGGGCGCTCGGCGAAGACCTTGTCCGACGGCATCGGCAATGTGCTTGCCAAGCGCAAGCTGGATGCCGAGGCGCTGGACGAGCTCGAGGAGTTGCTCATCACGGCCGATCTCGGCGCTTCAGTCGCGGCGCGGCTGGCCGGCGATCTCGGCGCCAAACGCTTCGACAAGGATGCCGACGCTGACGCGGTGCGCGGCGCCCTGGCCGACGACATTGCGGAAATCCTGGCGCCGGTTGCCAGGCCGCTGGCGCTCGATCCCGCCAAGAAGCCCCATGTGGTGCTGATGGTCGGCGTCAACGGCACCGGCAAGACCACCACCATCGGCAAGCTTGCCAATCGTTGGCAGAGCGACGGGCGAAAAGTTATGCTGGCGGCGGGCGATACCTTCCGCGCTGCCGCGGTCGAACAGCTTTGCATCTGGGGCGAGCGTGCGGGCGTGCCCGTGGTCACCGGCAAGCCGGGCGGCGATCCCGCCGGCCTCGCCTACGACGCCTTGGCGCGGGCCAGGGCCGAAGGCAGCGACGTGCTCGCCATCGATACCGCCGGGCGCCTGCACAACAAAGCCGACCTGATGGACGAGCTGGCCAAGATGGTGCGCGTGCTGCGCAAGCTCGACGAGACCGCCCCGCACGACGTGGTGCTGGTTCTCGATGCCACCACCGGCCAGAACGCCCACCGCCAGGTCGAGGTGTTCCGCGATATCGCCGAGGTCTCCGGCCTGGTCGTGACCAAGCTCGACGGCTCGGCCCGCGGCGGCGTGGTGGTGGCGCTGGCGGAGCGCTTCGGCCTGCCGATCCATGCCGTCGGCGTCGGCGAGGGGGCAGAGGATTTGCGCGATTTCGGGGCGAAGGATTTCGCCCGCAGCCTGATGGGACTGGAAGCATGAGCGAAGCCACGCCGAGCGGCGGCAAGCAGCTCGTCAAGCTGCTCTTGGAGATCGGGCCGCTGGTGGTCTTCTTCATCGTAAACGGGCGCGCCGGCATTCTGCCCGGCACCGCCGCCTTCATGGCGGCGACGGCGGTGGCGCTGCCCACCGCCTGGCTGCTGTTGCGTCAGATCCCGGTCATGCCGCTGGTCTCCGGCGTCTTCGTGCTCGGCTTCGGCGGCCTGACCCTGGTTTTCGAGGACGAGATCTTCATCAAGCTCAAGCCGACCATCGTCAACCTGCTGTTCGCGACCATGCTGTTCGTCGGCCTGGCCTTTCGCCTCCAGCTCCTGCAGCGGGTGCTCGGCACGGTGATCGTGCTGACCGATTGGGGCTGGCGCGTGCTGACCTTCCGCTGGGCGGTGTTCTTCGTCTGCCTTGCGGTGCTCAACGAGATCGTCTGGCGCAGCCAGACCACCGAGACCTGGATCCAGTTCAAGCTCTTCGGCATCATGCCGCTGACGCTCGTCTTCTCACTCGCCCAGATGCCGCTCATAAACCGCTACCACGTCGCGGACGATGAGGACACGGAGGACAAGACCGAGACCACCTAGCCGCCGCCAGCTATTAATTGGTGACAGTTACCTATTATTTCCAATATTATTTATTCTTTTCAATAATTTACTAGTCTATTCAGATGATAGTAGAGCACTAACACATTGGGATTATGAAGAAAAACCAGAAATAATAGGTAACTGTCACCGATTGTATGGCGCGGTGGCGACGACGATGAGGGTTTCGTCACCTGCTGTTCAGCGCAGCGCGCCTGCCACGGTGATGAGGGTCTCGGCGCGGGCAACCGGTTCCATCAGCTCCAGGGCCGCTTTGAAGGCGCCGGCGTGGTCGCCGATCTCGGACAGCGCCAGGGCGCGGGGCAGGGGGGCTTCGATGGCGCTGAGCGTCTCGGCGCTCATCTCGCCTTCCGCCGCCAGGGCTTCGATGCGGGCGATCTGCCATTCGGTGAAGCCGCGCCGCTCGAGGTCGGCGATCTGGCCCGCGGTGATCCGCCCGGCGCCGGCATTGCCGCTATCGGCCTGGGCCGTGGCGATGGCGGCCATGGCATCGTCGCGCTCGTCGCCGCTCAGGCTCTCCGCCGCGGTCATGGCGCGGGCGAACATGTCAGAATCCCCCGTCACCGCCGCCACCTTGAGCAGGCCCGAGGCCTGGTAGGCGGGCAGGGCGATGGAATCGGCCATGGCCACCGCGGCGATGACGCGCCCGGTCCTGGCCGTCTTTTCTGCCGCGTCAGCCATGATAGAGGCGCGGATCTCGGGGTGGTTGATCGCGGCCGCAATCATGGTCGCGCGGCCGCCGGATACCTCGCGGGAGACGGCGCGCAAGGCGATGGCGCGGGTCTCGTCGTCGCCGATATCTTCTGCGGTCTTCTGCGCCGCGCGCGCGTCGCCCGCCTGCAAGGCGTCGAACGACAGGCTGCTCAGTGCCATGTCGCGCGCTTCGCCCCAGGGGATGCGGTCGAGCTGGTCGATGCCGCCGGCGGCAACCACCGCCGCCAGCGCCCAGGCCTGCGGCTCCTCGTCGGAAATGCCGTCCGCTAGGGCGAGCGCGCCCGCCACATCGCCCTCCAGGGCAAGGGCGCGGGCGAGGCTGCTGGCCGCCTCGTCGCGCGCCGGTCCTGGTGTCATTTCCTCGAAGGTTGCCCTGGCATCGTCAAGACGGGCGTAACTGGCCTCGGCATCGACGATGGCGGCCAGCGCCGCTTCGCGCCCGGCGTCGTCGCCGGCCATGACACGCGCCGTCGAGCGGGCCATGGCCGAGCGGCCCGAGGCGGCCAGCGCCGCGGCGACCTCCGCCAGGGCCTGGTGGCGGATCGCCGGATCGCTGATCTTCTCCACTTCGGACACGGCGGACATAAGCGGGCCGGGCGCATCGAGCCGACCGCTCAATGACAGCAATGTGCGAATGCGATCAAGTGGGTCCGCGATGCCGCGCGCGGCGGCGATCGCTTCCTGCTGCGCGTCCTCGTCGCCGAGGGTGGCGGCAATGGCGCCCCAGGCCTCGGCGCGCGAGGCCGCCGTCGGCAACTCGGCGGCGAGGCTGCGCGCGCGGTCGCCGTGACCATGCGCCGCCCAGGCGCCGGCCACGCTGCTGCCGATATATTCTCCGGCCATCGCGTCGCCGGAATAGCGGATCACGTCGTCTGCCAGCACGAGCACGCAAAGCGGCTCCGGCGCGGCCAGGCAGGCATCGAGGTCGCCGCCCGCCAGCGCCGTTGTCGGCAATGCCAGGGTGCAGGCGATGGCGAGGGCGAAGCGCCTCATGGCGCCGGCGCCCCGCGCGGCATCCAGTCGCCCGTCGCGTGCGCGTCGCGGTGGTGTCTCAGCGCCCAACGCACGGTCGGAAAAGCGAGATCGTTCCACGGTATGTCCTCCCATTCGAATAGCTCGACCTCTTGGCTCTCGGGTCCTGGCGACACGGTATCGTCGGTCAGACGCGCGGCATAGATGATTTGCACCTGGCTGATGCGGGGAATGTCGTAGATCGCCAGCAGACGGTCGATGGCGATCTCGGCATTGGCTTCCTCGACGGCTTCGCGCCGGGCGCCGTCCTCGCTGCTTTCCTCGAGCTCCATGTAGCCGGCGGGAATGGTCCAATAGCCGATGCGCGGCGGGATGGCGCGCCGGCAGAGCAAGAGGCGCCCGTCGCTGGCGGTGCAGACCGAGCCGACGACGATCAAGGGATTGCGATACTCGATGAAGCCGCAGTCCGGGCAGGTGTGGCGTGGCCGATTGTCCCCCTCGGGCACCGTCAGGACCCGTGGTCCGATTCCGCTGTTTTCGTCTTGCTCGGTCATGGGGCCATCATAGCACTGTGGGGCACGTGTTGGCTGCGGCCGTGAATCGAGCTAAAAGTCGCGCCATGAGCCAGACAGACACCTTGCGCCGCTTGCTCGATGCCGGCGCGACAAGCGCGGCCGCGCTGATCGCGCCCGACCGCGCTTCCCTCGCCTATGGCGCCCTGCGTGCCCAGGCCGACGAGACCGTTGCCGCCCTCAACCGCTGTGGCGTGGGCCGCGGCGACAGGGTGGCGATCGTCCTGCCCAACGGACCCGACATGGCGAGCGCCTTCGTCGCCATCGGCTGCGCCGCGACGACGGCGCCGCTCAACCCGGCCTATCGTGCCGAAGAGCTTGATTTTTACCTCGGCGACCTCGAAGCGCGGGCGCTCGTGGTGGCGGCGGGCGACGATGGCCCGGCGCGCCAGGTGGCAAACGAGAGGGGCATCGCCGTCTACGAGCTCCATGCGGGCGAGGAAGCCGGCCGTTTCACCCTGCAAGGCCCGGAACAGGCGCGCGAGGTGAATGGCGGGCCGGCGCAGGCGGACGACGTCGGGCTGATGCTGCACACCTCTGGCACCACCTCGCGACCCAAGCTGGTGCCGCTGAGCAACGCCAATCTGGCGGCCTCGGCCGAGCACATACGGGCCACCCTGGCCCTGGTGCCGGCGGATTTGTGCCTCAACGTCATGCCGCTGTTCCATATCCACGGACTGATCGCGGCGGTGCTGTCGTCGCTGGCAGCCGGCGCCGGCATCGTCTGCACGCCGGGCTTCAATGCCCTGCGCTTCTTCGCCTGGCTCGATGAATACAAGCCGACCTGGTACACGGCGGTGCCAACCATGCACCAGACGATCCTGGCGCGGGCGGGCCGCAATGCGGAGATCGTCGCGCGAGCCAAGCTGCGTCTGGTGCGCTCGTCCTCGGCGTCGTTGCCGGCGCAGGTGATGGGCGAGCTCGAGGCGCTGTTCGGCGCGCCGGTGATCGAGGCCTACGGCATGACCGAGGCGGCACATCAGATGACCAGCAATCCGCTGCCGCCGGCCGCCCGCAAGCCAGGCAGCGTCGGCCGGCCGGCCGGCCCCGAGGTCTGCGTGCTCAAGCCCGAAGGCGGCTTCGCCGGCCCCGGCGAGACCGGCGAGGTGGTCATCCGCGGTCCCAACGTCACCGCCGGCTATGAGGCCAATGCGGAAGCCAATGCGGGCGCTTTTACGGATGGCTGGTTCCGCACCGGCGATCAGGGCGTGCTCGACGACGAGGGCTACCTCACCATCACCGGCCGCCTCAAGGAGATCATCAATCGCGGCGGCGAGAAGGTCAGCCCGCGCGAGGTCGACGACGTGTTGATGGACCACGAGGCGGTGGCCCAGGTGGTGACGTTCGCCATGCCCCACGACAAGCTCGGCGAGGAGGTCGCCGCCGCGGTGGTGCTGCGCGAGGGCGCGGAGGCCGACGAGCGCGCCTTGCGCGATTTTGCCGCCACGCGCCTGGCCGACTTCAAGGTGCCGCGCAAAGTCGTCTTCCTCGACGAGATCCCCAAGGGCGCCACGGGCAAGCTGCAGCGCATCGGCCTGGCCGAGAAGCTGGGCCTCTGACCATGAAGATCTGCGTCTACGGCGCCGGTGCCATAGGCGGTTTCATCGCGGCGCGGCTGGCGCGGGCGGGCGAGGACGTCACGGTGATCGCGCGAGGCGCCAAGCTCGAGGCGATGTCGCGCAGCGGACTGCGGCTGATCTCGGAGCCGAGTGGCGACGATTTCACCGTCGATCCCGCCGTGACCGACGATCCCGCCGAGGCCGGCCCGCAGGACGTGGTGATCCTGGCCATGAAGGCGCACTCCCTGCCGGGCGTCGCCGAGCGGCTGGCGCCAATGCTCGGCCCGCAGACCGTGGTGGTGCCGGCGGTCAACGGCGTGCCGTGGTGGTATTTCCACAAGCTTGCCGGCCCCTGGGCGGAAAAGCAGATCGAGACCGTCGATCCGGGTGGTGTGTCGTGGCGGCTGATCGGGCCGGAGCGGGTGATAGGTTGCGTCGTATATCCGGCGGCCGAAGTGGTCGAGCCCGGCGTCGTCCGCCACCTGGCGCTCGACCGCATGCCCCTTGGTGAGCCGGACGGCTCGCGCTCGGACCGCGCCCTTGCCTTGAGCAAGGCCATGGTCGGTGCGGGCTTCAAGTCACCGGTGCGCCCGCGCATCCGCGACGATATCTGGATCAAGCTCTGGGGCAATGTCGCCTTCAACCCGATCAGCCTGCTAACCGGTGCGACACTCGTCGATATCGCTTCGGACGAAGTGCTGCGGGGCGTGGTGCGGGCCATGATGGTCGAGGCCAAGACGGTGGCGGAGACCCTCGGCGTCAGCTTTGCCATCGACGTCGACCGCCGCATCGACGGTGCCGCGGATGTCGGCGAGCACAAGACCTCGACCTTGCAGGATTTCGAGGCCGGACAGGCGGTGGAGCTGCCGGCCCTGGTCGACGCGGTGGCGGAGCTCGGTCGCCTGGTCGAGGTGCCGACGCCGACCATCGACAGCATTGCTGCCCTGGCGCGCAAGCGCGCGATCACGGCCGGGGTCTGGCCGTCCGCCCTATAGGTGCGGCTCGCGGCGGCCGGTGCGGCGATTGACGAAATCGACGAACGCGTCCGCCGGCAAGGGCGGGCTGATCAGCAGGCCTTGGATCTGGTCGCAGCCGAGGTCGCTCAGCATATTGGCCTGGGCTTCGGTCTCCACGCCTTCGGCCAACACTTTCATGCCGAGGCTGTGGCCGAGCTGTATGATGGCGTGGGCGATGGCGCTGTCGATCGGATTGCTGGTGATGTCGGCGACGAAGGAGCGGTCGATCTTGAGTTTTCCGACCGGCAGCCGTTTGAGATAGTTGAGCGACGAATAGCCTGTGCCGAAATCGTCTATCGAGAGCTCAATCCCGAGCTCCACCAGGCTGGTGAGGGTTTTCGCGGCAAGCGTCGAATCGGGCATCAGGGCGCTCTCGGTGATCTCCAGGCCAAGCAGGCGCGGCGGCACGCCCGCTTCGACCAGGGTATTGCGCACCTTGTCGACCAGCGCGTGGTCCTGGAACTGGGCCGGCGAGACATTGACCCAGACCGGCACCGTCAGCGTGCCCTTGCGGGCCCAGTCGCCGAGCTGCACGCAGGTGCGGTCCAGCGCCCAGCCGCCGATGGCGAGGATCATGCCCGTGGCTTCGGCATGGGCGATGAACTCTCCCGGCGCGACAAGACCGCGCTCGGGATGGTTCCAGCGCAGCAGCGCTTCGCCGCCCACCACCGAGCCGTCGGCGAGGCTGACCTTGGGCTGGTAATGCAGAGCGAACTCGTCGCGCGCCAAGGCGCGGCGCAACCCCTGGCCGAGCCGCAGAGCGTGGTGTGCCGCCTCGCCCATCTCGCGGGAATAGAAGGCGGCGCAGCCACGCCCCAGCGACTTTGCCCGGTAGAGTGCCAGATCCGCCCCCTTGAGCAGGTCTTCCGCCTTCTTGGCATGGTCGGGGAAGAGCGTGATGCCGATGGAGCCGCCGGTATGCAGGGCCTGACCCTGCGACATGACCGGATCGGCGAGCACCGCCTCGATCGCCTGCGCCAGCTCGCTCGCCTGCTCGGCGCCGGTGATGTCGGGGTGGATCACTGCAAACTCGTCGCCGCCGATACGCGCCACGAAACCGCCCGCGGGCAGGCAGCTGCGCAGCCGGGTCGCCACCTCGCACAACAGCCGGTCGCCGACGGCGTGGCCGAGGGTGTCGTTGACGGTCTTGAAGTGGTCGAGATCGATGAGCAGCAGCGCCGCCTTGCCGCCGTCCGTCCGCGCCTGCGCCACCGCCTCTTGCAGGTGCTGGAGAAAACCCGTGCGCCCCGGTAGGCCGGTTAATGAGTCCGTGTCCGTCGTTTCGACGTCCGTGACCGGATCGGCGATCAGCAGCGTGTAGTGCTTGTCGCCGTCATCCAGAGGCGCTTCCCGAACGTTGGCCGGCAAATCGGAACCGTCGCCGCGGTGTAGTCGTTGTGCATCCCGGTCCAGCACGGCGGCCAAGGGCATGCCTCGCAGCGAATCCGGCGAGTCGTAGCCGAGCAGCGCAGCCCCATTAGCATTGCAGAACACCACGCGGTCGCCGCCATGCACCAGGACCAGGGCCGGCGTCAGCTCCAGCAGCTCGCGGTACCGCGCCTCGCTTTGCTGCAGTTCGTGCTCACCGCGGTGGTCGGCCCAAGCCGTTACCGTGCTGCCGTCCGCCAGCCGCGCCGTTGCCATGTGGTAGTGGCGCCCCGGCGCGGTTTCCACGATATCATTCATGCTGCCACGTCTCCACCTGGCAAGATGGCGGCTGAGCCAGGCCTCGGGCTCGTCCTGTGCCGATGCGATGGCGCCGGCGGCGACCGCTGCCTGCAAGATTGCCTCGTAGGATGTGCCCGGCACCATCAGGTGCGAGACCGCCGGCAGCAGCGCAGCGAAGGCGTCGTTGCAGGCCATCATCGATCCGGCATCGTCCCAGAGCGCGATCGCCAGCGTCGTGTCGAAGTCTGTGGTCACTGCCTCGCCGTGGTCGGTTTCCCTGCTGCCGAATCTAGAGCATTATCCGGCCTCTTAGAATCGAATTCACGGCAGGCGCGACCCCGCCGGAGACTGCCATGTGCGGCCGATATTCACTGACCACGCCCGAAGAGGCTCTGGTCGGCCTGTTCGAGGCCGGCCCGCTGGAGGGGCATGTGCCGCGCTATAATGCCGCACCGGGCCAGATCCTCCCCGTGGTCCGGCTTGATGACGATGGTGCCCGGCAGTGGGCCTGGCTGCGCTGGGGTTTGGTGCCGTCCTGGGCCAAGGACCCGGCCATCGGCAACCGCATGATCAATGCGCGTGCCGAGACCGTGGCGGAAAAGCCGTCCTTCCGCGCGGCCTTCCGCCGCCGCCGCTGCCTGGTCGTGGCGGACGGATTCTACGAATGGCAAGCGCGCGACGGCGCCAAGCAGCCCTACCATATCGCTCAATCAGACGGCGGCCCGATGGCTTTTGCCGGGCTCTGGGAGCGCTGGGGGGGCGATGAAACGCTGGAGACCTTCACCATCCTCACCACGGATGCCTCGCCGGACCTGGCGCCGATCCATCACCGCATGCCGGTGATCCTGGCGCCGGCACATCAGCAGGTCTGGCTGGCGACGGAGGACCCGGGCCTGCTGGCCGGCTTGATGGGACCCGGCGGCAGTGTCGAACTCGCGGCGCGGGCCGTCAGCCGCCATGTCAACGATCCGCGGCACGACGATGCCGACTGTCTGGCGCCTGAAAATCAATTGCCCAGGTAGTCCGGATCCTGCCTCAAACTCTCTTCCAGCATGCGCTGTACCGTGTTGCCATGCTCCGCCATCTGCGGGTTGTTGGCGAGGAACTTGCGCACCAGGGCATAGATCTTGGGCTTGACCGCAGGATATTTTCGCACATAGCGCGATAGATCCCTGACGAGAATTTCCCGTTGGCCCCGGTTCAGCTCCTGTATGGCGCGCAGCATGAGCTTGGTACCCGCGACCTCGGGTGGAGACGAAGAGCGCACGGCGCCGCGGCTGTCCTCGATTCGCTCGCGCACTTGCTCGCGCGGCGTCAAGGTACGGTCATCGTCGGAGTTGGAATTGACAAGGTCTGAGAGTCCGAATTTCTCGGCCCGGCTCGAGGCCGTGTCGTTGGTCAGATGGCCGATGGTCAGGCCGATGGCCAAACCCAGGAAGGATACTGCGGTGACGATGCCGACAACCATCCCCAAGCCCGAGGAGCTGGGCTGCGCTCTACGCCTTGTGGAGTCTTGAGCCATGCTTCGGTCTAGCCTGAAAGGGGTTAACAGCGCCTTACCAGCGCCTCAGCCGAGGGTCGCGGCCACTTCCGGATAGGTTTCTGCCAGCATCTCTCGTACGGGGCCGCGGATCAGAGCGAGCTCCTCGGCAGTTGGCGCCGGTGTGCTCGCTACCTCAGCGGCATGGGCGAAGGCGAACCCCGTGGCCGCCTCCACCTCTCGTAGATCATGGTCCGGGTGCAGACTTTCAAGGCCAAAGCGTGCGCTGGCCTTGTCGAAGGCGAATATGGCGCGGCTTGTTACCAGCGCGCTCGGCCCGCCGGGGCGATAGACGCCTTCCGGGCCGCTGCCGGGGGCGCTGATGAAATCCACTTGCGGCACCAGGACCCTGGGGCTGTGCTCCTCGCGAAAGAGGATGACGTTCGGCACCATGTAATAGAGATAGGCCGAGCCGAAATTGCCGTGGAAACGAACGCTCAGGTCGGGATAGTCGCCGACGCCGACCAGGTTGATGTTGGCGTTGCCGTCGATCTGGCCACCGCTGAGGAAGAACACGTCGACGCGGCCGCGCCCGGCGGCATCGAAGATCTCGCGCCCGCCGTCGGCGTGGCGGTAGAAGCGCTCGCTGCCGAGCACGGTGATACGCAGGCGCTTGCCGCTGCGCTCGCGCGCCAGCATGGCGGCGGCGGCGGGGATGGGCGAGATGGCACCGGCAACCACGTGGCCGCGGTCGGGCAGGCGCCGCGCCAGCACTGCGATCAAAAGCTCGCGGTCGCTATAGTGACGGGCTGGCATCGGCTATTCGGCGGCGACGGCCCGCTCGCTCAGGACGTGCTCGTCGAGATAGGCGGCAAAGCCTGCCGCTGTCTTCGCCTGTTTGGCGTAGGCACTCATATGCGCGCCGTCCGGGCCATAGAGGTTGGCGAATCCGACCGGCCAGGCGCCGCTTGGGCAGGCCGCGACATGATCGATGTAGAGCGAGGATATGGTGCCGGACGCGGTCGCCGGATCGTCGAGCAGGCTGCCGCTGACACGCTTCTCCACCGTTGCCAGGGTGGTGCGCGCGGCATGGGCCATGGTCAGCACCTCACGCCGCAGGCCGATCCAGACATTGCCGTCGTCATCGGCGCAGGCGGCGTGGATCAGGGCGACATCCGGCGTGATGGCCGGCAGCAGGGCGATGGGATCGCACGTGCCGTCGGGCGCGAAGGGATTGTCGATCAGCTTCCAATCCTCGCGGAGCCTTTGCACATCCGAGCCGATGAGGCCGCGCAGCGGGATGAAGGGAATGCCTTTCTCGGCCGCCTGCAAGGCCGCATGAATGGCGGGGCAGGTGGTCTCGCGAATGGCAAGTCGCCTTTCGGCCGCGGCGCTGCGGAAGGCCGGCGCGCCGCCATATTCGCCAAGATTCACTGCCGCGCTTTCGATCTTCGCCACGCAGCCGGCGCCGATCAACAGATCCGCGGCCAAGCCGCTGGTGGGGCCGCCGATCAGCGTGAGATTGCGGACGCCCTTGCGAATCAAGGCCCGAACGGCGGCCATGGGAACACCGTTCGTGTCGCTAGGCATGACCAGCGAAGCCCCGTCGGGGATCGCTTCGACCAGACGGTCGGCATCGCTCTTGAACAGGCTCATTGGTGGTCCCTTCCTTCGCGGGCGGTACCCGGGGCGGCCAGTTTCCCCAACTTTATAGGCAAACCTGCCGGGATGTCGAATTCGCGCGGGTCTGGGTTGCAGGCGTGGCTATTTCCAAAGATCACAAAAAGCCCCATATTCCGAAGTGGTTAGGAGCGCCACCGTCGCGCCGAGTGGGGCGCGAGCAAAAAGCGGCAAGCAGCCAATCGTAAAATAAGAGCCGGAATGGCACAAAACGCATGAGACTGAAGACAACAATTTTCAGCACTGTCCTGATCGCCGCCGTGCTTGGCGGTGGGGCCTATGGCATGAACTGGTGGAAGATGCGGCAGTTCGTCGTGACCACCGACAATGCCTATGTTCGTAGCGACGTGACCGCGATCAGCCCGCGCGTTTCCGGCTATATCGAGACCTTGCACGTGACCGGCAATCAGGCCGTGAGCGAGGGTCAGCCGCTGGTGACCTTGCGCGCGGATCAATACGAATCCGGCGTCGACTCGGCGCGCGCGGACCTGCGCGCCGCCGTCGCGGAGGTCGAGATTGCGCGCGCCACGATCGACAATATGGGCGCCCGGCGCGCCTTGCAGCAGTCGCGGGTACGCCAGGCCGAGGCACGTGTCGAGGCCGCCCGCGCTCAGGCCGACCAGGCCGGGCGCGAGGTCGAGCGCTACAGCCAGCTGCTGGAGCGCGGCACGGGCAGCCGGCAGAAATACGAGGAGGCCGCCACCCACGACCGCACCATGCGGGCCGAGGTGTTGCGGGCCCAGGCCGAGGTCGCGGCGGAGCGTGCGGAACTGCCCGTGATCGACACCGACGTGTTGCGTATCGAGCGCGAGATCGATCGCCTGCAGGCCAAGGTCGACCGTGCCCGTTCGCAGCTCGACCGGGCCGAGATCGCCTTGTCGGACACCGTGGTGGTATCGCCGATCGATGGCGTGGTGGGCAATCTCCGCGTCGAGAACGGCATGTATACAGACGAGGGCTGGCCGATGCTGTCGGTGGTGCCTTTGCAGACCACGTACGTCATTGCCAATTTCAAGGAAACCCAGCTCGAGCGGCTACGCATCGGCCAGCAGGTGCATATGGAGATCGATGCCTTCCCGGGCATGGTGCTGGTCGGGCATATCGACAGCCTGGCGCCGGCCAGTGCGGCCGAGTTCAGCCTGTTGCCGCCGCAGAACGCCACCGGCAATTTCATCAAGGTGGTGCAGCGCATTCCGGTAAAGATCTTCTTTGATTTTCCCGAGGGCTTCGCGGCACGGCTGGTGCCGGGGATGTCGGTGGTGGTGACGGTCGATACCCGCAGCGCGCCCCAGGGCGCAGCCCTTGCCGACGAAGGCTGACACCCCCCGCTTCAGCGACGGTCAAACGAAAGCCGCCGGCCCCTTGCGGGACCGGCGGCTAAATCGTTTAGCCTTGCGCGGGGACTAGAGGTCGGCGCAGGCGTAGCAGTTGATCTCGAGACCGACCGCAACTTCGACGACTACAGGCTTCGTCCACATGATCCAAACTCCCTAATTTACCAAGCCTACCGGCCTGTGTTGTGGCTTGCGCCACGATACCCAAACCTTTTGGGGCGCTGACGAGGCAACGCCCCGCAGGAAGAAGGCTACGGATTGCCGCCGCCATTACACTCTATAGTCAGTATAATGAAATCCTATCTTGCGGGTTCAGAGCGCTCGCAGCAGTGGCGGCAGGGGCTCGATCGGCGGCAAGGTTATGGTGGCGCCCACCGCCTTAACCATCTCGACCATGCTGACATAGGGCTCTATGCGCGAATATTGCGTCGGCAGCAGGGCGACGATCTCGCGATCGGGCAGGGTGGTTCGATAGAGTGTGACGGCAAATCCGCGCTTGGCGCCCATGGCCGCCGTCAGGGCCGGCACCACGGCCACGCCAAGCCCCTCCTGGACCATGGATAGCGCCACCTCGTAGCTGCGCGACTGGGCAATCACCCGGTAATGGGGCAGCACATGCTGGTACCAGTCCTCGATACGCTTTTTGTGCTGGTTGCCGAAATTGAACTGGATGGTGCTGTTGACCACCGCCCGCTCGGCCGCCGGCAGGTCGCGCTCCACGTCCGCCACATCGGAGAGGTCCAGGCCCTCGGGCACGGCCAGCACATAAGGGTCCGAGGACACCTTCTGCTGCAGAAAGGTGGTGCCTGATGTTGCCGCCGAATCGGTTGCCAGCAATGCCATGTTGATGCGCCGGCCATAGAGCAGGTCGACGGCCTCGGCAGGGGACGATTCGTGCACGTCCATCTCGAGCTCGGGATAGCGCGTGGCCAGCAGGCGCAGGGTTTCCGGCAGCACGTTGCGGGCGATCGAGCTCAGCGCCCCGATCGAGACCACGCCGCGAGTGCCGGCCGAGAACTCCTCCAGGCCGATCAGGGCCTCCTCGACGCTCGACAGGATCACGTCCGCCTTGCGCAGCAGGAACAGGCCTGCGTCGGTGGGCGTCATCTCGTTGCGGCTGCGATTGAAGAGCTGCGTGCCGACTTCCTCCTCGAGCTTGGAGATCTGCTGCGACAGCGAAGGCTGCGCCAGATCGAGAAGCTTGCTGGCCTTGGTGAAGGACTTGGCCTGCGCCACTGCCCAGAAAATCCGCAGCTGGTGCAGCGTCACGGCACTGGGATTGATCAATGGCGGCGCCAAAGCATCTGCAACGCTTGCGATATCCGCCTTCGCGGCGGTGCTCGCCTTCGCCATCTCGATTGCTCCCCGGCCCAGTGTCCGCGCACCCACAATCGCGCGCGCCGCACCCTACGTCGGCCAATGCCGCCGTATCAAGCAATACCGGTTATACCAAGCGACACTGATAAAGGCCCATTTGATGGCTCGAGGCGGTTTTCCGGGTAGGAGCGGCGCGCCGGGCGATGCGGCGACATCGTTCAAGCGTCGCGACGCATCCGGGGAGCCGCCTCGGGCCACCGCAGGCCGCGCGCTTTTCGCCGCTGGCGTCGTCGCGGGCCGCTTGACGTGGGGTCGCACGACGGCGCGACCCGCTCCTAGCCAGCGGCGAAAATCGTGCGGTCAAATGGGTCTTTATCAGTGTCGTTTGGTATTATTCGCTCAATAGCTCGGATCGAGGCGCAGGTAGTCGTAGCGGTCGGCGGATTCGACGACCACTTCGCGCGGTCCGCTGCCGTCGTCCACGGTGAGCGCAATGGGCACGCCGGCCTCGCCGAGCGCCCAGACCTTGCGCAGCATATCCGCCATGTCCTCGATCCCCTCGCCGGCAACCTCCGTGATGAGGCTGCCTTCGCTGACACCGGCGGCGGCGCCGGGGCCGTCTTCGATGACGAAGGTGACGATCACATGGCCCTTGAAGTCTCGCGTGAACAGGCCGAGCCAGGGGCGTGGCGGATCCGCGGATCGGCCGCTCTCAAGCAGGTCGCCGAGGATGGGTTTCAAGAGGTCGATGGGCACGAACAGATTGCCGTCAAGGGCGGTCTTCGTGGCGGCGGCGTTATTGACCTGTAGCGAGCCGACGCCGAGCAGGCGGCCGTCTGCATCGATCAGGGCGGCGCCGGCCCAATCGGGGTGGCGCGGCGTGGTGAAGATCGCCTCTTCGAGCAGATATTCCCAATAGCCGGCAAAGACCGCCCGCTTGGTCACGCGCACGGGCAGCACCTGTTTCGGCCCACCGGCCGCCACCACCAGCGCGCGGACATTCTGGCCCACCTTGGCCGAGTCGCCGAGACGCAGCGGCGTGGCGGATATCGGCGCCAGCGCCCTGAGCAAGCCGAAGCCCGTGTCGTAATCATAGGCGATCACATCGGCGGGGACCGTCTTGCCCTGGGCGTCGGTCACCGAAGCGCTCATGGCCTCCAGAATGATATAGCCGATGGTAAGGATCAGACCGTTGTCGTCGATCACGATGCCGTTGGCGCTGCGCTCGGTGCCGAGGAAGCGCGCGGTGCGTGCCTCGCCCGGGATCTCGGCCTCGACCGTGACCACGGCGTCGAGCACGTCGCCAACCTCTGCCGCGGCCAGCGGCGAGACGCTGGCCAAGCCGATCAAGAGGCCTGTGATGACTCGCATGAACATGACGAAAGCTTAGCGCGAATGGGCCTTGCCGGCCACACTGGTATAGAATGCTTCCATGTCAGGCGGAAAAGACAGCTTTGCCACGGCGGTCTCGCGGGACGTCGATTGGCGGCGTGCGGTGGCCGACTGTGTGGAGCAAATTGGCAGCGTCAGTGGCGGGCTCGGCTTCGCCTATGCGCACGATGCCTGGGCCTCGGCCTTTCCTGACATAATCGAGGCTTTGCGCGCGGCGACGGGGGTGCGCGAATGGACCGGCGCCAGCGGTTCCGGCGTGGTTGCGGGGGCGCGCGAATGCTTCGACGAGCCGGCTCTGGCGGTGATGGTCGCCGACCTGCCGGAGGCGGGCTTTGCCCGGCTCGGCGCACAAGTGCCGCCCGATATGCCATTCGCCGTGGTGCACGGCGATCCCACTAGCCCCGACCTGCTCGAGCGAATCGCCGAAGGCGGGCGCGCGGGGTATCTCGTGGGCGGGCTGATCTCGCCAGAGGGCGCGCGCGCCGGCGCCCCCGCCGACACCCAGGCAGCGCTCACGGGCTACGCCTTCTCGGCCGACGTGGCGGTCGCCACCGGGCTCACGCAAGGCTGCTCGCCCATCGGACCGGCGCACGAGGTGACCGCTTGCGACGGCAACCTGATCGTCGAGCTCGACGGCAAGCCTGCGCTCGACATCTTTCGCACCGAGATTGCCTCGGTGTCGAGCGACGCTGGCGCCGCAGTATTTGCCGGGCTCATCGTCTCGGGTTCCGACAGTGGCGACTACCTGGTGCGCAACCTGCTCGGTGTCGATCAGGAAAGCGGCATCGTCGCCGTGGCGGCGGAGCTTGCCCACGGCGACCGACTGCTGTTCTGCCGCCGCGATGCCTATGCCGCGGCGACCGATCTGACGCGCATGCTCGATGGCCTGGCCGGGCGCATCGACGGTGAGCCGCGTGGCGCATTGTATTATTCCTGCCTCGCCCGCGGACCCAACCTGTTCGGTCCGAATTCCGCCGAGCTGGCCGCCATCCGCGACGTCTTCGGGGCGCTGCCCATGGTCGGCTTCTTCGCCAATGGCGAGATTTGCCACGACCGCCTCTATACCCACACCGGCGTGTTGACGCTCTTTCTCTAAATCCGGCGCAAGGCGAGCAGCCCGATCAGCAGCCCGCCTAGCAGCGACAGGGCGGCGAGGTGATTGTGGCCGGTGCCGGCAACGGGATCCGGCTGCAAGGGCCCTGTCAGGCCGGGGATGCCCGGCAGGTCGCCATCGCCACCGCCGATGCGGATCTCGCCGCGCAGGCCCTTTTCCGTATGCTGCGCCATATCGCAATGGACGAGATAGGTGGCGCGGTCGCTGGGCACGATAAAGGTGCCTGTCTTTTGGGCCTTGCCCGCCGCCTCCATGTGGAACATGCCTTGCGGGTAGAGGTAGCGCGGCAAGCCGTGCACCATCCATTGATGGCGCACCTGGTCCTCGTTGATGAAGGTCACGGTGAGGCGCGTACACGGCGCGACATCGAAGACGTTGCGGTCGTAGCCGTATGTGGTGCCGGGATAGGCTTCGGCGTAGCGGCGGCCGGCGCGAACGGTGATCTCGACATCGCCCGATATGGCGCTGCAATCCTCCGGCAGCGTATCGCGGTTCTCGTTCATCACCATGCCTTCGGCGTCGAGGGTCATGGCGTGATGGTCATGGCCGCCGGCGGCGGGCTCGGCGCTTACGCTGGTGCCAGGCGGCGCCAAGGCGATGGTGGCGATGCGGTACATGCGGTCGGGGCCGCGATCGAGGCTGAAAGTCACCACATCGCCCGGTGCCAGGTCTCCAAGCTCGGCGCCCTCGGCCAGCGGCAGGTCCATGGTCATGGCCGGCCAGCCGATGGCGGGGATGGGGTCGTGGGTGAGGTTCAGGCTGCGGCCGTCCTCGGCGATGTTATGGATGATGCCGACGCCGTTGGCGGGCTCGTCCTGGGCGAGAGCGATGCCACCCATCAGAATGAAGAGGATTGTGGCCAGGCGGATCATGTCCGCCGCCTGCGCACCAGCGCGAAAAGCACGGCAAGCAGCAGACCGATATCGAGGCCGAACAGGATCGGCCGCAGCGTCGGCCAGGTCTCCGGCGCCACATCGCCGAGCATGCCAAGGGGGTCGTAGGTCTGCCAAATGGGCACCCGCCCGGCATAGAAGGCGGGGCTGAAATAGGGGCTCCAGTCGACGCCTTGGAGCCGCGGTAAGCCACCTTCGCCCAAATAGGATTCGTAGACGATGGCGCTGATGCCGCCGCCGGGGCCGATGCCGTCATTGGTGACGGCCGGCTCGTGGTGGTCGTGCACCAGCCAGATCCCCTGGCCATAGCTGTGCAGGCCGTCGTCGACGGTCTCCAGCAGCAGGTCGGCGCGCTGTGCCGGGGCCACCCAGATGACGTCGCGAATCAGCTGCGCCGCGGGCGGCACCGGCACCCCGTCGGTGTGGGTGACGGTGACCTTGTGGCCATGGGTGTGCAGGGCGATACCTTCGGCGCCGCCGTTGACCACACGCAGGCGCACGCGCTCGTCCGGTGCCACCACGACCAGGGATTCCCGCGCCGTATAGGGGAAGGAGCGGCCGTTGAGCAGGAAATAATCGGGCGTGCGCTCGGTGATGTCGTAGCGCCGGTGGATCTCCTCGATCACCCGCCGCGGATCGTTGGAGAGGCGCACGAGATCGTGCATCTCCCGATCCACTTCCTGATAGTGGAGGTCGTATTCGCGGTCGTAGGCCTCGTGGCTGGCTTGCGAGCGGGCGCGCACCTGCCCGGCACCGACATTGAAGGTCTGCACCGGGTTGTTGGGGCGGTTCTCTTCCACCACGAACATCGCCTGCAGGCCCATCAGGATGTGCACCGCGGGCTGCACGTGGCAGTGATAGAACATGGTGCCCGCCTGGCGCGGGGTAAGCTCGTAAGTGCGGCTCTCGCCGGGCAGGACCGGCATCTCGCTGGTCTGGGGCACACCGTCATTGCCCTCGCCATTGGCGTCCACGAAGGGATGGTCCACGCCGTGGAAGTGGATGGTGTGGGGCATGGTGTGGGTGTTTTCGAGGGTGATCTTGACCGTGTCCCCCTGCTCCACGCGGATCACGGGCCCGGGCACGCGCAAGCTGCGATGGGCGGCGGTGTCCTCGAAGGTCTCGCTCGCCATGCCGCGGCTTTTCGGGGCGAACACCCAGAAGCCGGGCCGGATGCCCGGCGCGATGGCGTAATCGAGCGACGGCCCGGGGCCATCCGGGGTGGCGCCGTTGAGCTCGGCCACTTCCAGGCGCAAATGGATTTCATCGGGATCGCCGTCGCCGTCGAGGTCCGCCCCCTTGACCACCGCGTCAGGCGCCAGGCGGCTGCGCATGAGGACATCGGCGGACACCCGGTTCGTGCCTTTGACGAAGGCCGCGATCTCGGCCGGATCGTCCGGGTTGCAGCGCGGCGAGGCCTCGATCGCCACACCGTCGACGGTCTGCGCCTCGCGCCATTCGGGGAAAGGCTCGCTGCAGATCGGCTCGGCGGCAAGCTCCACGGGCGGCAGGCTCGCCGCTGGCGCGCGGTAGGCGGGCGCCATCTGGCTCGATACGGCCTGTTGCCAGCTTTCGGGCCACCAGGCCGGCGGCGCCAGGACAACCGCGCCTGCGGTCAATGCCAGGGCCAGCGCAATCAGGACAAGCGCCCTAAGCATGGCTCTTCATCACCTGGTCTCAGGCGGCAGGCTGCTTGCTCCGCCGCGTCCAATAATCCGAGAAGACATAGAGGAAAACACCCAGCGCCAGGATTCCTATTACCCACTGAATGTACTTCATCGTGTTTCCTACGCCTACGGAAAACGGAAACACCGAGCGCAGCACTTCGTCCGAGTCCGGTTTGCGTGCAGTGACCAGGCCGATGTAGCGGCCCTCATCGGCGAAGCGATAGCGCACGGCCACGGAGCCGGTGGGATAGATCTGGCCTGGCTCGTAGAGCAGGGTCGCGTTCTCGATATCGCCGGCGCTGCCAAGGTCGCCGAAAGTGGCGTTGTTGCCGATTTCGTTGACGTCGCGAAGAATGCGGACGTCCAACTCCATTTCCCGCAACGCCGCGTCGACGACATCGATCACGATGATCGCCTTGCCGGTGACGGGGATATCCTCGCAGAACTCGTTCGAGGCCCTTTCCTCAGGCAGGTAGCCCGCGAAGTGTGCCCTGTACGGCCCGACCTTCAAGATACAGCGGTCGTCTTCCATGCTGACGCCGCCATGGGCGAGGGCCTCGCCGCCCGGCAGAAAGAGGGCGACGGCGGCCAACGCCGCCGCACCCCAGACTCGTGCCATGGTCACGAAGAAGCTTCGAAAGTCGGCAGCATCGGGCCGTAAATTTCGGCGGCGTGCTTGTTGCCATCCTCGTCGAAGAAGAACAACACCCCGGCGAAGCGGCTGTCGGGATCGTAGATCAGGCGCGACAGCCGCTGCGTCTCCCACATGGCATCGGAAGCATGCAGGGTGATGGACCGGCTTTCGCCCGCCGGAATCGCGTCGCCCGTGATGCGCAAGCCGCTGGGCGCGATCAGGTCGTGGGAATCCACCGGCTTGAGGTCGAGCACTTCGTTGTTGATGAAGCGCACGTTGGCCGTGGCGAACTCGCCGACCTGCACGGTGCTGCCGGTGTTGTTCGTGACTTCCACGTTGATGGTCAGGTCGCGGCCGGGTATCTCGTAGCTGGCCCGCTCGACCCTTACCTCGACCGACTGATCCGGCACGGGCAGCGGCTCAACCTTCACCCGTCCTGTCTGCAGCGGAATGGTGTTGGGATGCTTCGCCTCGGTCGAGAAGAAGCCATAGGCCACGACCAGCAGCGTTGCGACATAGACGCCCACCGCCAGCTTGCGGTCGCGTGGCGTGATCATGTCGTCGGCGTCGTCGCCGAGCTTGCGCACTTGGCGATAACGAGGCATCAGCTGGCGGCCGCGGAAGAAGATCCAGTAGACCAGCCAGGCCACGCCGGCGGCCATCCAAAACATATGCCAGCTATAGATGGTGCCGAGATTGTAGGTCTCGAGCTCGACCTCGTCGCCGGCAATGGTCGTTACGGTGTGGCTGTAGTCCTGGAAGCGGCCCTCCACATCGACCCAGATGCCCGGGCCGACAAGCGGGCCCGCATTGTAGACGTTTATCAGCGGGTGGACGTGGTAGCGGTCCGGCCGGCGCGCCTTGAGCACGACCTTGTACTCATATACCCCGCCAAGGGCGAAGCTGGTCGAATTGACCATGTTGACGCCATTGACCTCAGATTTGAGACGCACGAACGAGGGCCCGGGAACGCCGATGTTGAGGAAGGCCACATCGGGCTTCGGAATATGCTCCGGCCAAGCCTGAGACGGCATGAACTTGCCGGTGACCGTGATCTCGTCATTGACCGAGACCGTGATCGGGCCGATCTGCGTGTCGAACCAATGGACGCCGCGCATTCGCAGGAAGGCTTCTTGTGCCTTCTCGCCATGCGCCAGCGCCTCGCCGGCAGTCAGTGTCGCCAGGGTGGCTATCAGCCCGGCGGCTGCAAGGTTCCGCATGATGCTCATACCCTCTTCACCCACATCTCTCGTGACAGGAACCAGCCAATTCGGTTCCAGACGAAGTACATGATGATACAGACGAAGGCCGCAAAGAACGTGGTGATCGGCGTGACGTGCTCGCCGAAGGTGCGCAGCGTTCCTTCCTCAATGATGCGGATATATTCGGGCGTGCCGGTCCGCACATACATGTAGCCCTGGAGGTCCGCCAATGACATCAGCACGCCGTGCCATTCGATGGACTCGTGGAAGGGCGCCAGCAACGGCCAATTCACCGGATAGAAGATACAGGCGAAGACGAAGCTGCCGAAGATGCCGGTGAAGAGGAAGCTGCGCGTGATCACCAGCGTCGTATCCAAGATCAGGCCCATGGGAATGAACATCGCCGGCCACACCATGGCCATCGGGAAGTAGGCCCAGCCCACGAACTGGACGCTGCGGCTGATCCAGATGCCGATGGTGATCAGCACCATGCAGACCGTGGCACCCCAGGGGATACGGAAATTCTTCCACACCAGATACTGGATGGCGGCCGGGAAGGTGATCAGCGTGATCGGCGTGATCAAGGGCCACCAGCGGCGGTCCTTCCAGTCGGCCCAGAAATCCCAGTCGCCGGCGGTCAGCATGAAGTGGATGTGGAAGGCCGCCATCAATACGATGGCGATGGTCGGCAGCGCCAGGGCGTCGAACGCAAGGTCGACCTTGCGCTGCTCGGCCTTGGTGGTAATGGCCGATTTCGCCCTTGGAACCGCTGATTGGATGTTCGTGTAGTCCGCCATGATCAACTCCCCAGGCATGGCTGGAGCGCAAGCACGCTATGCGCGCGCTCCATTTACGATTGGCCCGGTGACGGAACTCGCGCTAGGCGAGTTCGTCGTCGGGATCGTAGGCGGTGAGTTGGGTCATGCGCCTGAGCGCTTGCAACAGCAGTCCGCCGAGCGCCAGCGCCGACCAGCCGAGCACCACGAAACCCCAATGGATTGGTGCCGCGAACAGCTCTTCCATCCAGAAGAAAGTATGGCCCCACTCGTTGTAGCCGAGGTTCGGCAGCATCATGAACGGCCCTGTCACGCCGATGACGAAGGGCACCGAGATGCGCTTGCTGAATTCGGGCAGGCGGGTCCGTGCATAGAGGAACGAGGCAACGCCCGCGATCACGAACAGCGGCATGCAGAGATAGAAGAGCGGAATGTGGCTCGGCGTGAAGTCGGTATCCCGGATCGCCACCTGGTGCCATGAGGCATCCTGTTCGGCAAAGAAGCTGCCGGTCCAGTAGATGACGAAGACATAGGCCAGGATGAACGAGACCAAGCGGAAATAGCGCCGCAGCTCCTCAGCCGGAGCGAGAGCATCGATATTGCGGTCACGGGTCACCCAGATATAGCCCCAAACCGAGCTTGCCAGCAGCACCTCGAAAATCCACTCGCCGAACAACAGGTTCATCCAGTAGGTCTGGAACTCCGGCTCGAAGTAGTCGAGCCCGGCAGTCCAACCATAGACCTGCTGGTATGCGCGAATGGCGATAAACAAGACCGAGATCAATCCGAGGACGAGCGCGATCTGCTTCCACGGAATCAACCGATCCGCGGGTCCTGCCCGCTCGGCGTCCTGTTTGGTCGCGGCTTGTCCGGCCGCATGTTCGGCAACTGCCATAGTCCAAAACCCCTATCATCATGCAAATGTCGTGCGCGACACGACGGATTTGCTAGCCCGAATTATTCATGCCGGCCATGAGATTTGATTGGAACGTGCGGTATC
>CAYPAX010000071.1:0-25837 GCA_964408735.1 uncultured Rhodospirillaceae bacterium
CCTCGTTGGTTTAGGTATGGCGTTCCGTCGGATAGGACCCCCATTCCGATACCTTGAACCTCGGTTTCCATGTCGATCCCAAGATCCATGTCAAATTGCTCTGATCCGATTTCCTTTGAGCGCGAAATCGGCGCTAAACTTTTGATGTTCTTGGCGTCTGAGGTGATTTCCTTTAGGCCATTTGGTGCAAACTTCTTTGCAGTAACATCAAAATCCGAGGCGGATCGAATAGGTAGTTTTCGTTTCTCATTAGTCATGGCATTCATACCCTCATGAGATACGCAGCACGCTTTGTTAGACGTCCACGCATTCGTTTGTGGCACGTGGTAGGGAGTGGCGCGCGAGGGCCATCTCCGATAGAGTGCGCGCGTCCAATTCCTCACAGTATGAGTCGCGAGGGCACCCCCGCAAACACTAGTACTGGGACCACGACCGTATTGATTCCACAATATACGGTAGGTGTCGAGTCCTGTTCATGAGTTGTTCTATGAAAGCTGAGCGATCCTGTAGCGCCGACAGCAAAATGACAAGTACCGCGCTTCTAACAAGTTGAAATACAAGAACATGACCGATCTCGCTCACATTCGCAATTTCGCCATCGTGGCGCATATCGACCACGGCAAGTCGACGCTCGCCGACCGGCTGATCGAGCGTTGCGGCGGCCTGGCGGCGCGGGAGATGTCGCAGCAGGTGCTCGATTCGATGGATATCGAGCGCGAGCGCGGCATCACCATCAAGGCGCAGACCGTGCGCCTGACCTACACGGCGAAGGACGGCGAGACCTATACCCTCAATCTCATCGACACGCCGGGTCATGTGGACTTCTCCTACGAGGTCTCGCGCTCACTCGCCGCCTGCGAGGGCTCGCTGCTGGTGGTCGATGCCAGCCAGGGGGTCGAGGCGCAGACCCTCGCCAATGTCTACAAGGCGATCGAGCAGGACCACGAGATCGTCACCGTGCTCAACAAGCTCGATCTGCCGGCGGCCGAGCCCGAGCGGGTCAAGGCGCAGATTGAGGAGGTGGTGGGGCTTGATGCCTCGGATGCCATTGCCATCTCGGCCAAGACCGGCGACGGCATCGACGACGTGCTGGAAGCGCTGGTCACGCGGCTGCCGGCGCCCGAGGGCGAGCGCGATGCGCCGCTGAAGGCTCTGCTCGTCGACAGTTGGTACGACGCCTATCTCGGTGTGGTGGTGCTGGTGCGGGTGCTCGACGGCGAGCTTCGCAAGGGCCAGAAGGTCCGCTTCATGGCCACCGGCATGGCGCACCAGGCGGAGCGCGTCGGCGTGCTGACGCCGAAGGGCGTGCAGGTCGATGTCCTTGGCCCCGGCGAGGTCGGTTTCATCACCGCAGCCATCAAGACCGTGGCCGACACCAAAGTCGGCGACACCATCACCGACGACCGCAAACCCACGTCCGAAGCGCTGGCCGGCTTCAAGCCGAGCGTACCGGTGGTCTTTTGCGGCCTCTACCCCGCCGACAGCGCCGATTACGAGCGCCTGCGCGAAAGCCTGGCCAAGCTGCGCCTCAACGATTCGAGCTTCGAATACGAGGCCGAGACCTCGGCCGCACTTGGGCTCGGCTTCCGCTGCGGCTTCCTCGGCCTGCTGCATCTGGAGATCGTGCAGGAGCGGCTTGAGCGCGAATTCGACCTCGATCTCGTGACCACCGCGCCGAGCGTCATCTACCAGGTGCACCTGACCAAGGGCGAGATGATCGCGCTGCACAATCCCGCCGACCTGCCCGACCCGGTGCAGATCGAGCACATCGAGGAGCCCTGGATCCGCGCCACCATCTTCGTGCCCGACGAGTATCTCGGCGCTGTGCTAGGGCTGTGCACCGATCGCCGCGGCGAGCAGGTCGAGCTGACCTATGTGGGCAACCGCGCCATGGCGGTCTACCGCCTGCCGCTCAACGAGGTGGTGTTCGACTTCTACGACCGCCTCAAGTCGGTCAGCCGCGGCTATGCCAGCTTCGACTACGAGCTTGACGGCCACGCCAGCGGCGATCTCGTCAAGGTCTCGATCCTGGTCAATGGCGAGAGCGTCGACAGCTTGGCCTTCATGGCCCACCGCGAGCGCTCCGAAAGCCGCGGCAGGGCGCTCTGCGAGCGCCTCAAGGAGCTGATCCCGCGCCAGCTCTTCAAGATCGCCATCCAGGCCGCGATCGGCGGCAAGGTGGTCGCCCGCGAGACCGTCAGTGCGCTGCGCAAGGACGTCACCGCGAAATGCTACGGCGGCGACATCACCCGCAAGCGCAAGCTGCTCGAAAAGCAGAAACGCGGCAAGAAGCGCATGCGCCAGGTCGGCAATGTCGAGATCCCCCAGGAAGCCTTCCTGGCGGCACTCAGGATCGAGACGTAAAGCGGCAGCAGGAGCCCTGCGCGGACTTCAATCCGTGTTCGGCGGGCGCTCGGGCTCGGGCGAGCCTTCGGGCAGTCCGGCCTGGCGCAGACCTTCGAGAATGATCTCGTGACGCGCCGGATCGCGGAACGGGAACGAAGACCGGCATTGCGATACCGTCGCCCCGGGGGTGAGGGCGAGCAGCTTGGCGACCGCCTCGCGGGCTTCGTCAGTGCGGCCGAGATGGCCGACCGC
Organism: uncultured Rhodospirillaceae bacterium; assembly: GCA_964408735.1. Taxonomy (GTDB): domain Bacteria; phylum Pseudomonadota; class Alphaproteobacteria; order UBA7887; family UBA7887; genus UBA7887. The sequence continues at coordinate 2,599 of CAYPAX010000071.1, forward strand.
AGCCGCCTTGAATATCCACAGCCCATCCCAATCGGGATACACCCCGGCAGCCTTGGTCGCGAAGTCATTGGCCTCGGCGAAGTGGCGCTCGGCCAGGCACGCGACGGCGATTCCCGTCAAATAGAAGAACGCCTGGGGATCGTTGGGGCTGAGGCGCAGTGAGCGCTCGAAGCATTCCTTGGCGGTGTCTGCCGAGCCCGCGAAGATATTCGCCCAGCCGGCGAACATCGACACCATTGCCGAGTTGGGACAAAGCGCGAGTGCGCGCTGCACGATCGCGTGGCCGGTTTCGTAATCGCGCGCGACCATGATCAGCATATAGCCGGCGATCGCCATGGCGTTGGCATCTTGGCTGTCGGCGGCAATGGCAGCCCGCGCCAGCTCGACCAGACGGCCCGGCGTCTCCTCGGTCGCGGTTGGCCAGCCCGAGGTCAGACGTTGTTCGTAACACCACGCGCAATAGGCTGCGGCCGGGGCATAACCGGGATCGAGCGCGACCGCCTTTTCGAGCAACTCGACCGCGATTTCATTCCTGTCCGGCTGCATCGCATAGGTATGTGGCAGCGCCTGCAGATAGAGGTCGTAGGCGGTAAGGTCGCTGGGCTGTTGGCGGTGCGAGCGCTCGATTTCGGCCGATCGCAACCGCGGCTGCAGCGCACCGATCACGCTTTCCGTGACCCTGTCCTGCAGCTCGAACACGTCGTCCAGAGTGCCGTCGAAGCGGTCGGCCCAGATATGGGCGCCGCTGGCCGCGTCGATCAGCTGGCCGGTGATCCGCATGCGATTGCCGCCTTTGCGCACGCTGCCCTCGAGCACGTAGCGCACACCCAGCTCCCGGCCCATCTGTTCGACGTTGACCGCCTTGCCCTTGTAGGTGAACGATGTGTTGCGGGCGATCACGAACAGTTCTGGGAACCGCGACAGCTCGGTGATCAGATCCTCGGTCAGGCCGTCCGAGAAATATTCCTGTTCTTCGTCACCGCTCATGTTGGTGAACGGCAGCACGGCAATCGAAGGTCTGTCCGGCAGTGCGATTTTCGGTTTGTCACCGGCCTTGGCGTCCGGATCGTCCTCGCCGCCCAATCGATAGGCGTGCACTGGACGCGCAATATTCTTGACCTCGTGTTCACCGATATCATGAAAGGCCAAAGCTATCTTGCCTTCGACCTCCTCGGCCACCCTGCCCGACACGCAGGTCCCGCCGGGCTCCGCCAGCGCTTCGATCCGCGCTGCGACATTGACCCCGTCGCCATAGATCGTGCCATCGTCCTGCTCGATGACGTCGCCGGAATTGACGCCAATGCGGAACAGCATGCGCCGGTCTTGGGGCAAGTCGGAATTGCGGCCTTCAAGCTCGGCTTGTATCGCGACCGCACACTCCACCGCCTCGACCACGCTGTCGAACACTGCCAGCACGCTGTCACCGGCGGTATCCACGACGCGGCCACCACGCACGCCGATATGTTGCCGGAAGACCGCGCGATAGGCATTGAGCGTGTCTACCGTCGCCCGCTCGTCATCACCCATCAGCCGGCTATAGCCAGCCACATCCGCTGCCAAAATCGCTGCCAGTCGCCGCCGCCGTTCGGGCATACCATCCGCCTCCCGATCGATCACGGACCTGTCTACAGAATTCGCCGCAAACCCGCCAGCCGCTGTTGGCGTCTGGGTGCCATACCTACTAGGCGGTGAGCTTTGCGGTTGTCTCCACCAGCGCCTGCGCGATGGCGCTCAACGCAGCGGCCTGGGCACTGTCCACGAGCTCGCCCGCCTCGTCGAAGGCAGCGCGCGCCTGGGACAGGGCCAGTTGCTGGGGGATGACGTGGACGCCCAGCGCGGCCAGCACGTGGCGCAGCGCCATCAGCGAGCGGGCACCGCCGAGGCGGCCCGGCGAGCCGGCGATGATCGCGGCCGTCTTGCCGGCATAGGCCGCGAGGCCGGGCTCGTCGCCTTCGCGCCGCGAGGCCCAATCGAGGGCGTTCTTGAGCGCCGGTGTCAGCGAGCCGTTATATTCCGGCGAGGCGATGAGCAGGCCGTCATGGGCCGCGATCTGCCGCTTGAGCGCCTTGGCCGCCTCCGGCAGGCCGTGGTCGCGCTCGCTGTCGCCGTCATAAAGGGGGATGGCCAGGGCGCTGCCGGGCAGCAGCGTCACCTTGCCGCCGGCCGCCTCGCAGTCGCGCGCGGCAAGGCGCAGGAGCTTGCCGTTGAGGGAATCTGCGCGCGTGCTGCCGGCGAAAGCCAGCAGGCGTGGGCTGCTCAAGGAATGTCGGGCAGCGACGCGAACTCACCGATCAGCTCGCCGCAAACGAAAAGCACCAGGCCGAGAGCGGTCAGCCCTGCCGCCTTCTTGGCGAGCGGACCAAAACCGGGAATCGAACCGCTCGAGTCGTCGCCCGCCAGGCGCGAGGCCATGTGCCAATTATACGCTGCAGCGAGAATCGCCAGCAGCGCCAGGAAATCGAATACGTATTGAACCCAAATCTCGGCGTTCATGCCCACCCCGCTTGAAAAAAGCGCATCGGCACGAACTATCGCAGGTGAACGGGCAGGCTGGCAAGCGGCCGCCGTCACACTCCTCGCTTGACCCGGAGCTTGGCTTGCTTTACCCGCGCCCCATGCCACATGCGGATTTTTTTGTCTCGAGCCGCGGCACCGCGCCGCGCCTGGGTTTTTCCGACACCTTGCTAGCCGGCCTCGCCGAGGATGGCGGGCTTTACGTGCCGGAGGCCTGGCCGGCGCTGCCGGACGCAGCGCGCCTGCCCCTGCCTTATGCCGAGGCGGCCCAGGCGGTCATTAGCCCATTTGTCGGGGCTGACATCGCGCCTGACGTGCTCGCCCGCTTGGTGGGCGACTCCTACGCCACTTTCGACCATGCCGATGTCGCACCACTGGTCGAGATCGCACCTGACGAATGGCTGCTCGAGCTGTTCCACGGGCCGACCCTCGCCTTCAAGGATCTGGCGCTGCAGCTGCTCGGGCGCCTGTTCGACCATCTGCTGGGCGAACGCCGTAGCCGCGTCACCATCGTCGGCGCGACCTCGGGCGATACCGGCTCGGCGGCGATCCATGCCTGCCGCGGGCGCGACAATATCGACATCTTCATCCTGCATCCGCACGGCCGGGTCTCGGAGGTGCAGCGCCGCCAGATGACCACCGTCGCCGACGCCAACGTCCACAACATCGCCATCGAAGGCACCTTCGACGACTGCCAGGCGCTGGTGAAGGCGATGTTCGCCGATGCCCGCTTTCGCGGCGACCTCAATCTGTCGGCGGTCAATTCGATCAACTGGGCGCGGGTGATGGCGCAGATCGTCTATTACGTCACCGCTGCGGCAGCCCTAGCCGGCAAGGGGCCGGTGACCTTTGCCGTGCCAACGGGCAATTTCGGCGATGTCTATGCCGGATATGGCGCCTATCGCATGGGCCTCGACGTGGCGCAACTGATCGTCGCCACCAACCGCAACGACATTCTGGCCCGGGCGCTCGGCGTCGGCGACTACCATGTGGGGGAGGTTGCGCCCACCATGTCGCCGAGCATGGATATCCAGGTGTCGAGCAATTTCGAGCGCCTGCTGTTCGAGCTCTACGACCGCGACGCGGCTCAGATCCGGGCGCTGATGGCGGGCCTGGGCGAGCATGGTGGCTTCACCATCGCAGCGCCCCAGCTGGCCCGGGCGCGGCAGATATTCTCGGCCGCGCGGGTCGACGAGGACCAGACCCTGGCCACCATGGCCAAGGTCCACGCCGATACTGGCATGCTGGTCGATCCCCACACCGCTGTGGGCATTCATGCCGGCCGCGCCCACACTCGTGAACCAGGCAGCCCGTTGGTGATGCTGGCGACAGCGCATCCGGCCAAGTTCCCGGACGCGGTGGAAAAAGCCACCGGGCGGCGCCCCGAGCCGCCGGCGGCGCTGGCTGCCGCCTTGGCCGGTGAGGAGCGTTGTGCCGGCCTGCCCCGTGACCTGGCCCAGGTGCAGGCCTATATTCGCAGTCACGCAACAATCTAGGAGAAATGAGTGTGAGCAAGGGACCCGAGGTGCGCATGGGGCGCCTGAGCAACGGGCTGCGCTTGGTCAGCCAGGACATGCCGGCGCTGGAGACGGCCTCGCTGGGGGCCTGGGTGAATACCGGTGCGCGCCACGAGACGGCGGCGCTCAACGGCGCCTCGCACCTGCTCGAGCATATGGCCTTCAAAGGCACCGAGCGCCGTGACGCCTACGCCATCGCGGCCGAGATCGAAGCGGTTGGCGGCCACCTCAACGCCTATACCTCGCGCGAGCAGACCGCCTATTACGCCAAGGTGCTGAAAGAGGACCAGGCGCTGGCCATGGATCTGCTGGGCGACATCCTCTGCCACTCGCAGCTCGCCGATGACGAGCTGGCACGCGAGAAGGACGTGGTGATCCAGGAGATCGGCCAGGCTCACGACACCCCTGACGACATCATCTTCGACCATTTTCAGGAGATCGCCTATCCCGGGCAGGCCATGGGGCGGCCGGTGCTGGGCTCGGCGGAGGGCGTTGCCGCGCTCGGGCGCGAAGACCTGTTCGGCTATCTGGCTGAGCGCTATACCGCTGCCGACATGGTGCTGGCGGCGGCCGGCAATATCGATCACGACAGGCTCATGGACTTGGCCGAGCAGGCCTTTGGCGGCATTGCGCCGGGCCCCGGGCCGGGCTGCGAGCGGGCGCGCTACGAGGGCGGCGATTTTCGCCTCGCACGGGATCTCGAGCAGCTGCACATGGTGCTCGGTCTCGACGGCATTGCTTACGACGACGACGATTTCTATGCCCTGCAGGTGCTCTCGACCTTGCTCGGCGGCGGCATGTCCTCGCGCCTCTTCCAGGAAGTGCGCGAAAAGCGCGGCCTCGCCTATTCCGTCTTTACCTTCGCTGCGAGCTATGTCGATGGCGGCCTGTTCGGCGTCTATGCCGGCAGCGGCGGCGAAGAAGGTCGCGAGCTGCTCGAAGTGGTCTGCGACGAGCTGCGCAAGGTCTGCGATGGTGTCGACCAGGAAGAGGTTGCCCGCGCCCGCGCCCAGCTCAAGTCGGGCCTGCTGATGGCCTTGGAAAGCTCCTATTCCCGTTGCGAGCAGCTCGCCCGCCAGACCCTGATCTATGGCCGCGTCAAATCGGTGGCGGAAATCGTCGCTGCCGTCGATGCCGTCGATGCCGCCGCGGTCGAGGCCTGCATGCGACGCTTGCTGGCCGGTGGTGCGCCGGCTGTCGCCTCGCTGGGGCCGGTCGCCGGCTTGCCTGGCCATGAGGCGCTTGCCGCGCGCCTCGCCTGAGCCTGTCTGGTGGGATACGCGCGGCGCGTGATAAGCTCGCCCCAGCAATGCCGAGGAGGGCGGGCATGAAGGGCCTGGTCAAGTCGCTTACGGAATTGATGCGCGGCCGGCAGGTGCCGGCTGGGCGGGTCTATCTGCGCCCGCCCGTGCGTTCGGACTGGCGGCGCTGGGCGGCCTTGCGTGACGAGAGCCGCGCCTTCCTGCAGCCGTGGGAGCCGACCTGGGCCGCCGATACCCTGACCCGCAAGGCTTTTGCCCGCCGCCTCAAGGCCTATGCCTTGAATGCCCAGGCCGATGTTGGCTATGCGCTGTTCATGTTCCGCATCGCCGACGATGCCCTGGTCGGCGGTATCTCGCTCAACCATGTGCGTCGCGGCATCAGCCAGACCGCCAGCATCGGCTACTGGATGGGCGAGCGCCATGCCGGCCATGGCTACATGACGGAAGGGGTGGCGGGCTTGCTGCCATTTGCCTTCGACCGGCTGCGGCTGCATCGCCTTTCCGCCGCCTGCCTGCCGCACAACACGGCCAGCCGCCGGGTGCTGGAAAAGGTCGGCTTTACCGAGGAAGGTTTTGCCCGGCGCTACTTGCGCATAAACGGCGAATGGCGCGACCACGTGATCTACGCCATGCTCAACGCCGATAGCCGACCGATTACCGTGGCCGAGACCGCCAAGCGCCCGGCGCGGCGTTTCAAGGCCGAAGTGAACGAGGCGCTGGCCCGCGCCCCCAGCCCCAAGCTCGGCTCCGGCGGCAACTAAATTGATGACAGTTACCGATTGTTGGGCTCAGGCGTGGCCGGCTTCGCCTGACAGCAGGGCCAGGTCGATGCCGACCTTCGCCACTGCGCTTTGCCATTTATCGTCGTGGTTGCGGCCGAACACCAGGTCGTGGTCGGCGGCCACGTGCAGCCAGCCGTTCTGCTGGATTTCTTCGTCGAGCTGGCCCGGGGCCCAGCCGGCATAGCCGAGCGCCAGCATGGCCCGGCCCGGGCCGCCGCCATGGGCAATAGAGCGCAGCACGTCGATGGTCGAGGTCATGGCGAAGTCGTCTGTCACGCGCAGCGTCGCCTCGCTGGTATAGTCGGGGGTGTGCAGCACGAAGCCGCGCGCCGATTCTACGGGGCCGCCGAAATGCACCTGGATGCGGTCGTCGAGGCCTTCCTCGGCGCCGGACAATTGCATCTGTTTCAGCAGATCGGTGAAAGACAGCGCGTCGACCAGCTTGTTGACTACTAGCCCCATCGCGCCGTCCGCGTTATGCGCGCACAGGTAGACGACGCTATGCTCGAAGCGGGGATCCGTCATTTGCGGCATCGCGATAAGCAGATGCCCGGGAAGATAGCCGTCCTGGTCGCTCAAGCTTGACACTGCCTCCGATTTGCGCACGACCCGCGGGTCGCGCGATTGTGAGCGGGCTTTACCCCGTGAAAGCCCGCGCTCCTGCGTATAGTCTCTCACAATGACGTGGACACGAAAACACTTTCACGCGGGCTTCGCGGCCTTGGCGCTGTTCGGCGCCGAGCCGGCGCTTGCGGCGTCGTCGCCGTGGGCGAGCAGCGACGTCAGCCAGGTGCGCCTGCTGTCGTCGACCGTGGCTGTGGGCGAGGCGGAAGAGCTGCGGCTCGGCCTGCAATTCCAGCTCGAGCCAGGTTGGAAGATCTATTGGCGCAGCCCCGGGGATTCCGGCTCGCCGCCGCGGCTCGACCTGGCAGGCTCGGAGAACGTCGCCGAGGGCGAACTCGACTGGCCGGCACCGCAACGCTTCCATGAAGCTGCGGGGCTGGAAACCGTGGGCTATTACGGCGAAGTGGTGCTCCCCCTCAGGGTGGTCCCGCTGCGGGCGGGTGAGCCGGTAACGGTGCAGGCGGCGGTCGACTACCAGGCCTGCGAGGTGGTCTGTGTACCGATGACGGCTGACCTGACGCTAGCCCTGCCCGGCGGGCCGGCGGCACCTTCGCCTTTCGTCCAGCTCATAGAGCGCCATTCCGCACGGGTGCCAGGGGCGCCGGCGGCAGCGGCGATCGAGATTGCCGAGGCCGGCGTGGCCGGCGCGCCGCCGGCCCAGCACCTGGTGGTGGTGGCGCGCTCACCGGTGCCCTTCGAGGCGCCAGAGTTGTTCGTAGAGGCCTCGAGCCGCTACCGCCTGCCGGCAAGTGTCGCCAGCCTGTCGGACGATGGTACCGAGGCGCGCCTCGACGTGGCTGTGGAGGCGCGCGGCGAGCGCGACCTGGTGGGCCAGGAGGTCACCGTGACCCTGGTCGATGGCGAGCGGGCGGTGACGTTTCCGCTGAGCGTAGCGGCGATTGTCGCGCCGGAGGTGGCGGCGACGGGCGAAAACCCGCTTTGGGTGATCCTCGGGCTTGCTTTGTTGGGCGGCCTGATTCTCAATCTGATGCCCTGCGTGCTGCCGGTGCTGTCGCTCAAGGTGCTCGGCGCCATCGGCCATGGCGGCGGCGAACGGCACCGGGTCTCGCTCGGTTTCCTGGCCTCGGCCGCGGGCATCGTTGCTTCGTTTCTGCTGTTGGCCGCGGCGGCGGTCGCGGTCAAGTTGGCCGGCGGTGCGGTGGGCTGGGGCATCCAGTTCCAGCAGCCGCTGTTCCTCATCTTCCTGGTGCTGGTGGTGGGGCTTTTCGCCTTCAACCTCGCCGGCCTGTTCGAGCTGCGCTTGCCGGGCTGGCTCGGCGATCTCGGTCTGGCGGCGAGCGAACACGGCCACGGTGCCGGCGGCCTGGCCGGGAATTTCGTCACCGGCGCCTTCGCGACCCTGCTGGCGACGCCCTGCTCGGCGCCTTTCCTTGGCACCGCCGTCGGCTTTGCCCTGGCGCGCGGGCCGGCTGAGATATTTACCATATTCGCCGCCCTCGGGGCCGGCATGGCAGTACCCTATCTGCTGGTCGCGCTGTTCCCGGGCCTTGCCACCGGGCTGCCGCGGCCGGGGCCCTGGATGGATCGCTTGCGGCGCATTCTGGCGCTGGCCCTGGTAGCGACAGCGATCTGGTTGCTCTGGGTACTGGAAGGCGTGGCCGGTCTCTCGGTATCGCTGGCAGTCGGGGCTGCGGTGGTGGCGCTGGGAGCGCTTTTCTGGGTGCGCCACGCCAGACCGGCCACGGCGCGCGCCGCTGTCGGCGCCATGGTCGTGGCCGTGGCCTTCGCCTTTGCCGCACCGGGCTGGCTTGCCAGCGCCGGCGGGCGCGGCGGCGACGAGATGACTGCGGTTGCCTGGCAGCCCTTTGACGTGGTGGCGATCGGCGCGGCAGTGGCGGCCGGCAAGACCGTCTTCGTGGATGTCACTGCCGACTGGTGCGTCACCTGCAAGGTCAACAAGCGACTGGTCATTGCCGACGCTTCCGTTCGTGCCCGTCTGGAGGCGCCCGAGGTGGTCTGCATGCGTGCCGACTGGACCCGGCCCGATCCTGCCATCGCCAGCTATTTGGCGAGTTTCGGGCGCTACGGCATTCCCTTCAACGTGGTCTACGGTCCGGCCAGCCGCGACGGCCTGGTGCTGCCGGAGTTGCTCAGCAAAGGCGTCGTACTTGAAGCGCTCGATGCGGCAGGCGACGTATAACCCTAAAGAAAATGGGTTTGGGCGTGGTGCGCGGATCGTCTATGACTCATCCCCGACCGGCAGCGGGCCGGAGAGCAAACGAGGGCATATCATGACGATCAAGGTAGGGGACACGGTTCCGTCCATCACGATGCGGCAGATGACGGCGGACGGCATCAAGGAGGTATCCACCGACGAGCTTCTGGGCGGCAAGAAAGTGGTGCTGTTCGCCTTGCCGGGCGCCTTTACGCCAACCTGTTCGTCGAAGCATGTGCCAGGTTTCATCGAGAACGCCGGGGCCCTGAAGGGCAAGGGTGTCGATACCATCGCCTGCGTTTCGGTGAACGATGCTTTCGTCATGGATGCATGGGGCAGGGATCTCGGCGTCGGCGACGCGGTGATGATGCTGGCCGACGGCAATGCCGACTTCACCCGCGCTGTGGACCTGACCCTCGACGGCAGCGGCATCGGCTTCGGCGTGCGCTCGCAGCGCTACGCCATGATCGTCGATGACGGCGTGGTCAAGCATATTGCGGTCGAGGATGGCACCGGCCTCGACGTCTCGGCGGCCGAGAAGATCTTGGCCGAGTTGTAGGAAACACGCGGGGACAGTCTTATAAAACTGTTCCCTCCAGATTAATCCGGGCGCACCTGATCGACGCCGAGCTGGGCCAGGGTGTCGGCGCGCTCGTTGCCTTCGTCGCCGTCATGGGCCTTGACCCAGAACCAGGCGATTTCGTGCCTGGCCGCGGCCTCTTCCAGTTGCTGCCAGAGATCGACATTGGCGACCGGCTTGCGGGCCTTGGTGCGCCAACCGTTGGCTTTCCAATTGGCGATCCATTCGGTGATGCCGTTGCGCAGGTATGTGGAATCCGTGTGCAGGCGCACTCGTGAGGGCCGCTTGAGCGCGCCCAGCGCTTCGATGGCGGCGGTCAGCTCCATGCGGTTGTTGGTGGTATCGGGCTCGCCGCCGTAAAGCTCCTTCTCGGCCTCGCCATAACGCAGCACGACACCCCAGCCGCCCGGTCCCGGATTGCCCGAGCAGGCGCCGTCCGTATAGATCTCGACGACGGTATCTTCGTCCATCTCAGTCGAGCCCGTATTCGCCGGGACCGGCAACGCCGCGGTGGAAGCGCAGGATGCGCAGATATTCCAGCGGATCCTTGGGCGAGACCAGGGCGTTCTCCGGCGTGTGCAGCCAGTCATAAAGGCGGGTAAGCAGGAAGCGCATGGCCGCGCCCCGGCAGAGCAGGGGCAACGCCGTCAGCTCGGCCGGCGAGAACGGCCGCATCGCACGATAGGCGGCGAGCAGATGGCGCGCCTTGGTGACGTTGAAATCGCCATCGACCTCGAAGCACCAAGCGTTGAGGCATATGGCGATGTCGTAAGCGAAGAAATCGTTGCAGGCAAAATAGAAGTCGATGAGGCCGCTGAGGGCGCCGGCCTTGAAGAATACGTTGTCGGGAAAGAGGTCGGCGTGGATCACCCCCTGCGCCAGGTCCGCCGGCCAGTCGGCTTCGAGGGTGGCGATCTCGGTGTCGAGCTCGCGGCCAAGACCCGGCGCCACTTCGTCGGCACGTCGGCGAGAACGCTCGAACAGTGGCCTGAAGCCGGCGACGGAAAGGTCGTTGGCGCGCCGTCCCGTGTAGTCCTGCCCGGCCATATGAAAACGCGCCAGGGCCCGGCCCAGCTCCTGGCAATGCTCGGGCCAGATGCGCCGCGGCCAGACCCCGTCGAGAAAGCTGACGATCACCGCTGGCCGCCCGACAAGCTCGCGGAGCGTGGTGCCGTCGCGTGTCGCCAGCGGTGTCGGGCAGGCGATGCCGCGGGCCGACAAGTGGCGCATCAGGCCGAGGAAGAAAGGTAGGTCGTCGCGGGCCACGCGCTTCTCGTAGAGCGTCAGAATGTAGCGGTCGCGCTCGGTGATCAGCAGGTAGTTCGAGTTCTCGACGCCCTCGGCGATACCGATCACGGAAACCAGCTCGCCGATGTCGTAATCGGCGAGGAAGGCGCGCAGCTCGGCGTCGGCTATGTCGGTGTAGACGGCCACGCCCGCCTTGTACGCCAAAAAGCCCATTCTGGGGAGGTGTCTGTGCTTGCCTGCCGCCGGCCCTGTGCGATACTCGCCCCGCATTCGTCTGAGGGAAGCACACCATGACAGAGCCGCGCATCGCGCAACGGGGGCCATACGAGGTCGAAGTAAGCATGGGCAAGACCTATGCCTGGTGCGCCTGTGGCCGTAGCGCCAAGCAGCCCTTTTGCGACGGCACGCACAAGGAGACCGACATCCGGCCTATCGTCTGGAAGGCGACCAAGGACGAGACCATGTGGCTTTGCGGCTGCAAGCACACGGGCATGGCCCCGGAGTGCGACGGCAGCCACGAGACGGTCTGATCATGGTACGGCGCTGTCTGTCTGCTCTGCTTTTGTTGCCGCTGCTGGCGGCCTGCGAGCCTTTGGCAATCTTTTCCGGCGACTCGGTGCAGTTGCCCTGCCCGCAGGTGCGCGTGCTGGCCGAGGGCGAGCGCTATGCCCGCTTCCGCGACGGCGAGGTGGATCCCAACGGCCTGGAGATCGAGGCCAGCTTCCTGTCGCTGGAAGTGGTCTGCGAATACGACGACGACGAGGATCCGCGTAGCCGTATGGTCTTGGATCTCGATCTGGTGGTGGGTGTGGAGCGAGGCCCCGCGGCCCTGGCGGAAGGCGACCAGGTGCCCTATTTCGTGGCTCTGGTTGGCCCTGATCGCCAGGTCGTCGAGCGCACCCTCTTCGATGCCGCGGTGCCGGCACCCGTGCCGGGACAGCTGTTCACGCTGTCGGAGCCGGAAGCGATTCGCCTGGTCTTTCCCGCCGGGGCCGGTGTGGCGCCCTGGGAATACGAGGTGGTGGTGAGCTTCCTGCTCGATCGCGGCCAATTGGAGTTCCAGCGCCGCAACCGCAATTGAGCAGCGCTTGACGTCGGCTGCCAGGGCCGTACACTTCGCGCATCCCCTGCGGGAGAGACCGGCTTCGTGCCGGCGCCGAAGGAGCAACCGCCCCGGAATCTCTCAGGCAAACGGACCGCTAGGGACGCACGACCTCTGGAAAGCAGGCGGCGGTGCAACAGGCATCGCCACCTCACCGAAGGTGTAAGCCCCGCGCGGGGTGAAGCTCTCAGGTTCCGAGACAGAGGGGGCACGGGTCACGGCACGCCGTGGCACCCCCTGGCTCGGAGGCAGCGGTGAGCGACAGCGATCTAGCTCCCAACACGGAATTGCGGCGCACGCCCCTATACGACCTGCATCGCTCGCTGGGCGCGCGCATGGTCGGCTTCGCCGGTTGGGACATGCCGGTGCAATATGGCGAGGGCATACTGGCCGAGCACGCCCAGGTGCGCGACGCTGCCGGGCTGTTCGATGTCTCCCATATGGGCCAGGCCTGGCTGGGCGCCGATGGCGATGCGGCAGAACTTCTGGAGACGCTGGTGCCCGGTGACATTCGCGGCCTCGCGCCCGGGCGCATGCGCTATACCCTGCTGCTGGCCGATGACGGCGGCATCATCGACGATCTGATGGTGGTGCGCCCGCCTGAGGGCGAGCGCCTGCTGCTCATCGTCAACGCGGCCAATGCGGCTGCGGACTACGCCCATATCGAAAACATCTTGGGCAACCGGGCGAGCCTCGAGCCCGCTGCCGGCCTGGGCCTGCTGGCGCTGCAAGGCCCGGGTGCCGCGGCGGCGCTGGCGCGGCTTTGCCCGGCCGCCGCCGAGCTCGGCTTCATGGCCAATGCGCGGCTCGCCATCGATGGCGTGTCCTGTCTCGTCTGCCGCTCGGGCTATAGCGGCGAGGACGGCTTCGAGATTTCCGTGCCCGGCAATCGCGCCCGAGCCCTGGCCGAGCGCCTGCTGGCGCTGCCTGGCGTGGCGCCGGCCGGCCTCGGCGCCCGCGACTCCCTGCGCCTCGAAGCGGGCCTTTGCCTGCACGGCCACGATATCGACCGCAGCACCGGCCCCGTCGAGGCAGGCCTGGCCTGGGCCATCGCCAAAAGGCGCCGCGCCGAAGGCGGCTTTGTCGGCGATTCCGCGGTGCTGGCAGCCCTTGCCGCCGGACCCAAGCGCCGCCGTGTCGGCCTCAAGCCCGAAGGCCGTCGGCCGGCGCGTGAAGGCACGCAGATCCTCGACCGTTTCGGCATGTCCGTCGGCGCCATCACCAGCGGCGGCTTCTCGCCCACCTTGGCGGCGCCCGTGGCGATGGGATACGTCGCTGCCGAGCATGCCGAGCCCGGAACCGCGCTGCGCCTCGAGGTTCGAGGCAAGGCAATCCCAGCGGCCGTCGTGCCGCTGCCTTTCGTAGCCCATCGTTATCACCGACCCTGACCTTACGGAGATCAATCCCATGGCCGAGCGCAAATATACCGACGAACACGAATGGATCGAGATGGACGGCGATGTCGCCACTGTCGGCATTTCCGATTACGCCCAGGAGCAGCTTGGCGACATCGTCTTCATCGAGCTGCCCGAGACCGGCAAGAGCTTCACCCAGGGCGACGAGGCGGCGGTGATCGAATCGGTGAAAGCCGCCAGCGAGCTCTATGCGCCGGTCGACGGCGAGGTGGTGGCCATCAACGACACCCTGGTCGAGGCGCCGGAGACCATCAACAAGGATGCCTTTGGCGCCGGCTGGTTCATTCGTCTGCGCGTGACCAACCCGAGCCAGCTCGACGGTCTGATGGATGCCGAGGCCTATAAGACGTTCACCGACGGGCTTGGCTGAGCGTGCGCTTTCTGCCGCTGACCGATGCCGACCGCACGGCAATGCTGCAGGCGATCGGGGTTTCCAGCATAGACGAGCTCTATTGCGACGTGCCCGAGGCCGTGCGCCGCACCGGCTTGCCGGAGCTGCCGCCGCCGGCGGGCGAGCTCGAAGTGAGCCGAGCCATCGGCGCCCTGGCGGCGCAGAATCTCGGCACCGGTGCGGCGTCGTCGTTTCTTGGTGCCGGCGCCTATCGCCACCACGTGCCAGCCGCGGTCGATGCGCTGATCCAGCGCGGCGAGTTCCTCACCGCCTACACGCCCTATCAGCCCGAGATCAGCCAGGGCACCTTGCAGGCGATGTTCGAGTTCCAGACCCAGGTGGCGCTGATCACCGGTATGGAGGTGGCCAACGCCTCCATGTATGACGGCTCGACCGCCTGCGCGGAGGCGGTGCAGATGGCCTGCCGGGTGACAAGGCGCAACCGTGTTCTGCTCTCGGGTGGCCTGCATCCTCACAGTGCCGAGGTGGTCGAAACCCTGGCTCGCTTCGGTGATGCCGAGGTGCAGCGCATGACGGCCTCGCCGCCTGTGCCGGGGGAAAGCCATGGCACGGCCTTTCTCGAAGGCCAAATCGATGGCGAGACCGCCTGCGTGGTGGTGCAGCAGCCCGACGTCTTCGGCCTGCTGCGCGATTTCTCGGGCCTCGCCGAGGCCTGCCATGCGGCGGGCGCGCTGCTGGTGGTGACGGTGCTGGAGCCGGTTTCTCTCGGCGCCGTGGCGCCGCCCGGCGCGTATGGTGCCGATATCGTGGTCGGCGAGGGCCAGGGGCTCGGCGTCGGACTCAATTTTGGCGGGCCCTATGTCGGGCTCTTCGCGACTCACGAACGATTGCTGCGGCAAATGCCGGGCCGCCTGGTCGGCGAGACCGTCGACGAGGATGGCGAGCGCGGCTGGGTGTTGACATTGAGCGCCCGCGAGCAGCACATCCGCCGGGCCAAGGCGACCAGCAACATCTGCACCAATTCGGGGCTTTGCGCGCTGGCTTTCTCGATCCACATGAGCCTGCTCGGCGAAGACGGCTTCAGGCGCCTGGCGGCGCTCAACCACGCCCGCGCGGTGGCGGCGGCGGAGCGCCTCGATGCCATCGCCGGGGTCGAGCTGCTGACCGGCGCCTTCTTCAACGAGTTCGCCTTGCGCCTGGCACGGCCTGCGGCGGAGGTCGTCGAGAAGCTGGTGGCCAAGGGTGTTCTTGCCGGGGTGCCGGCGACGCGCCTGTTCCCGGACCGCGAGGACCTTGACAATATTTTGCTCGTCACGGTGACCGAGATGAACGACAGGGACGACATCAACAGATTGTGCGAGGCACTGACGCGGCTGATGGCGAGGGTGGTGGCATGAGCGGTGGTGATACCGTTACGGGCAACCGCGCCCTCGATATCGCCGAGCCGCTGATCTTCGAACAGGGCGAGGCTGGGCGCTCGGGCGTCGATCTGGCCGAGGCGCCGGCGGTGACGAGCCGGCTGGGTGGGCTCGAGCGCAAGGGCGAGATCGGCCTGCCGGGGCTCTCGGAGCCGCAAGTGGTGCGTCACTATACGAGGCTCAGCCGCAACAATTACGGTATCGATACGGGTTTCTATCCGCTCGGCTCGTGCACCATGAAGCACAATCCGCGCATGAACGAGCAGCTGGCGCGTCTGCCCGGCTTCGCCGACCTGCACCCGCTGCAGCCGGCCTCGACCACCCAGGGCGCGTTGCAGCTCATCGACACCCTGGCGCTGTGGCTGAAAACGCTTACCGGCATGCCGGCGATCGCCATGGCGCCGGCGGCGGGCGCGCAAGGGGAGTTGTGCGGCATCATGGCGATCCGCGCCTGTCTCGAAGCCCGCGGCGACGCGCGAAAAGTGGTGCTGGTGCCGGATTCGGCGCACGGCACCAACCCGGCCACGGCGGCGGCTTGCGGCTATGCCATCGATACCGTGCCGGACGGCGGCGACGGCCGCATCGACCGGGCGGCGCTGGAGGCACGGCTCGGCGGTGACGTGGCGGCGATCATGCTGACCAATCCCAACACCTGCGGGCTATTCGAGCGCGACATTGTCGAGATCGCGGCGGCTGCCCATGCCGCGGGTGCGCTGTTCTACTGCGACGGTGCCAACCTCAACGCCATCATGGGCCGCGTGCGCCCGGGCGACCTTGGCGTCGATGCCATGCATTTCAATTTGCACAAGACCTTCTCCACCCCCCACGGCGGCGGCGGCCCCGGTGCCGGGCCGGTGGCTTTGAGTGCCGAGCTGGCGCCTTTCGCGCCCCTGCCCTGGGTGGTTGGCGGCGCGCACGGCTTGCGGCTTGCGGAGAGCGGCGGAGATGTCTCGCGCTCGCTGGGGCGGCTGCGCGCCTTCCACGGCCAGTTCGCTGTCTTCGTGCGCGCGCTGGCCTATATGATGTCCCATGGCGGCAGCGGTCTCAGGCAGGTCTCGGAGGATGCGGTGCTGAACGCCAACTATATTATCGCCGGTCTCGCCGACATCCTGCCGCCGGTCTTTCCCGGGCCCTGCATGCATGAAGCGCTGTTCGACGACAGCAGTCTTGGCGACAGCGGCGTGTCCACCCTCGACATCGCCAAGGCCCTGATCGACGAAGGCTGCCACCCCATGACCATCTATTTTCCCCTGGTCGTGCACGGGGCGATGCTGATAGAGCCTACCGAGACCGAAAGCCGCGAGACCCTGGACGGTTTCATAGCCACCATGCGGGCGCTGATCGCCAAGGCCAAGGCAGGGGAGACGGCGTTTTTCGATGCGGCGCCACGGCATGCGCCCAGGCGGCGGCTCGACGAAGCACGCGCTGCGCGCCACCCGGTGTTGCGCTGGCAGAAGCAGGACGGATCGTGACGGAGATCGACTGGCACGTGGCGCTGGAAGCGGCGCAAAACGCTCCCATTCCGGCAGGCGCCCGCTCGGCGCTGGTGATGTCCCACGGCAGCATGACGCTGCGCTTTTATGCGCCGGATGGCATCGACCGCCAGACGCCGCACACCCAAGACGAGGTCTATCTGGTGGTTGCCGGCGAGGGCTGGTTCGTGCTCGGCGAGGCGCGCACGCGCTTCGGGCCGGGGGATGCCCTGTTCGCGCCGGCCGGCGAGGTTCACCGTTTCGAGGAGTTCTCCGACGATTTCGCCGCCTGGGTCGTCTTCTATGGCCCCGAGGGGGGAGAATCCCCAGCTTGAGCGCGAAGTGGGCAGTTGTCGGATTGGCCGTGCTCGCCGTGACAGCCGCGCAGGCCGAGCCGCTCGCCGTCGGCCCGGACCTGACAGGTCTCGGCTGGCAGGAATTCACTTTCGACGGGCTGCCGGCCAACCGCTTTGTCGGCTACGAGGACGGCGCCCTGGAAATCCTCGGCCAGAGCAGCGTCTCGGCGCTCTACCACGCGATAGAGGCGTTGGACGACAAGATGCCGTGCCTGGCCTGGCGCTGGCGTGTCGACGAAAGTGGTCCGCCCAGCGATCTGCGCAACCCGGAGCGCGACGATCGCGCCGTCGCGGTCTATGTCACCTACCCCTACGATGCGGCGCGGGCCAGCCTGTGGGAATCGCTGGTGCGCGTCTTTGTCGAGATAGCGCGCGGCGAGGAAGCGCCAGGAAGGGTGCTGTCCTATGCCTGGGGCGGCTTGGGCGAGCGCGGCGAGGCGCAGCCGAGCCCCTTCCTCGGCGCTGCTGGGGAGATCGTGCTGTTGCGCCCCGGGGACGAGCAGCCAAACGGTGTCTGGCTCGACGAATGCGTCGATATCGGCGCCGATTACCGCCGTGCCTTCGGTGATCTTGCAACCCAGCCGAGCCACGTCGCGGTGATTGCCGATAGCGATGGTGGCGGCACCCGGACCCATGCTTTCGTCCGCGATATTCGTTTCGTGAGTGCCTGTCCCTAAGCGAGCGGCAGCTCGAACCAGAAGGTGCTGCCTTGGCCGGGCGTGCTCTCGAAGTCGATGTTGCCGGCCATGCTCTCGATCAACTGACGGCTGATGGTCAGCCCAATGCCCGTGCCCTCGATCTCCGATGCCTCGGCACCGAGACGAGAGAACGGGCGGAAGACCTCGTCATGCTTGTCGGCGGGAATTCCCATTCCGGTATCGCCGATGCTGGTCCGCACCATGCCGTCGTCGGTGGCGCTGGCGGTCACGGTCACCGAGCCATCTTCGCGGTTATATTTCACGGCGTTCGTGACCAGGTTGACTATGACCTGGCTCAATCGCCTGGGATCGGCCTTTACTGGCGGTGCCGAGGCGACCTCCGCGCTGACTATGACGGAGACCTCATTCTGGTCCGCCAATGGCTGTGTCAACGCTAGGCTCTCTCTTATCGCGTGAGCCACATCTACGCTCTCCAGCGATAGGGGCAGGCGACCCGCCTCGATGCGCGAGAGATCGAGGATCTCGCCGATCAGGCTTAGGAGGTGGCGGCCGCCCCGCAAGATATGTTCGACATTGCCTTCCTGCTCCGACGTCAGCGGTTGATCGGGATAGTCCCTCAGTAGCTGAGCAAATCCCAATATCGCGTTGAGGGGCGTGCGCAGCTCGTGGCTCATTTGCGACAGGAACTCCGACTTGGCGCGGTTGGCCGCTTCCGCTTCGGCCTTGGCGCGGCGCTCCTCGCGGGCGGCAACGACCTCGGAGACATCGTCGATCCAGAACAGCACCGCATCGGCGCCGAACAAGGGCATGCGTTCCCAGGCGACCATGGCCCAGAACAGGCTGCCGTCGAGGCGCTTCGCCCTTATCTCGCTCGCCGGCACGCGGTTGTCGCGGCGAAAGATGTCGAGAAACCTCTCGCGGTCGCTGGGATCAGCCCAGAACTGCATGGCTTTGCGGCCGACGGCGTCGTCGGTCTTAAAGCCGAACAGCTCGGAATGTCTGGCATTGGCATAGAGAATTTCGCCGTCGGATTGCCGGGTAATACCGACGGCCAGGGGGCTGGCATCGAGAATCGAGCGGGCTTCCTGTTCGGCCCGCTTGACCTGGCTGATGTCGGTCTGCACCAGGGCCGTGCCGCCGTCGCGGGTGCGACGATCGGCGACCAGCAGCCAGCGCCCGTCGGCCAGCTCGACCTCGAGCGTGTTCGGATGCTCGCGGTGTCGGCTCATGCGCTCGGCGACCTTCTCGTCGACCGTCTGGCCGGGAAACAGTGCCGCCTGGCTCTCGATCATCGTGCGAGTGACGGCCTCGAACGTGGTGCCGGGACGAATCTTGTCGGACGCCAGCGCCACGATGTTTCGATAGGCGTCGTTACAGAGCACCAGCTTGTCGTCGCGGTCGAACAGGGCGAAGCCCTCGGTGATGCTGTCCAACGTGGCCTGCAACTGGCTGGTCTTCTCCGCCAGCTCCGGCGCCAGCCCGGCGTCTTGCTCGCGCGGTTTCCGCTGGCTGGTTTCGCGCAGTGTCGCCACCACCAGGTTGCGCCCGGCCCGGGTGATGGCATTGAGGCTGACCTCCACCGGAATCTCTCGGCCCGCTTCGGCCAGACAATGCAAATCGCGGTTCCTGCCCATCGGCCGGGCACGCGGCGAGGCGACATAGCTGTGGCGATGCGCGGAATGCTCGACACGGAAGCGCCTGGGCATCAGGGTTTCGACCTGCTTGCCGATAAGCCTCTCGCAATCAGCACCGAACAACTTTTCCGCCAGCGCGTTGACCTCGACGATAGTGCCGGCGTCATCGATGATCACCATGGCATCGGGCACGGCGTCGCGGAGCAGGCGCAGATCACCCGCAAGACCGCCCTCATAGCTGTCGCCAGCGTCCGTCCGAGTGATACTGTTGTCAGCCATGGCGTGCTCCCCCGATCACCACCAAGCCACCAACCGTCTTTTGTCCAGAATAGAGCCTGACTGCGCGTGACTCAACGGTCTCTCCAGTCCAACGGGGCATCAAAGATGCGGCAGGGCCATACCCCACACCACGAAGAACGATCCCATGACCCACCTCACGCTCCTTCCCTCCGGCAGAAGCTTTTCGCCAGCGACCGCCGATGCAAGCAGCACGATGGCAACCAGGCTCATCACGCCGAAGACGAACAAGGCCGCCATCAGTCCCCAGCAGCAGCCGATGCAGGTGATGCCGTGCTTGAGGCCCATGCGAAACGCGCCTCGGTTTCCCGGCCGCCATTCCGTGGCCAGGAATCCGATCGGCGTGCGGCAATTCGCCAGGCAGGCTTCCTTGCCTGGCGTGAACTGATATATGCCGGCTGCCACCAGCACGCTCCCGGCGAGCCATGCGTCGGTCATGACCAGCATGCCCGACATGACACCCAGGGATTGCATGGCCCACTGGGCACCGGCCGCGACCAGGCTGAAGGCCGACCAGGCGAGCAGATAGGCAGCGACGAAGAACGCGTTTGCACCATCGCCGCGCTGCGACATGCGCCGGTGAACCAGGATCATCGGGGCCGCCGAGGGCAGCATCATCGCCGCCATCATGACCGCCCACATCAGCCACACCATGGCTGCCTCGTGAAAGGTCCAGGCGGAGGTCTTCGGCATCATCGCCTGCACCAGCGGTGCATTCATATGCAGGCTGGTCCAGATCACGAAGGCCCAGCCGGCGAGCGTCAAGGCTACGATCGCCAGAAGGCTGTTCCGGTCACTGCCAGTAGGCAAATTCTGTGGCAAAGCCGCAGCGCTCGTCATAATCGAAATCGAACCGCTCATCTTTGAAACGAAACGACGAGACGTTTTCCTGGCCAGGCCGCTTCGGCCCGGTTATCGCACAGGTTACCGCGCCATCGAACGGCACTGTCTGGACCACGTCGGCGCGGCCGAGGTCGGCAAGCCTGATGCGCTCCGCCCCCGCCGTGTGATCGAGCGCGATACGCGCCGGCCGCACGGCAATCACATCGGAAAGCCATTTCGTGAACATGATGTTGCCGCCGAGCCTGCCCTGAAAGATGTCGGCAAGGATACGGTGCTGCTCAGCGTCGGCGCCGTCGTCGATGTAGAGGATGACGCGCCAGGGCCTGCCTGCTTCATGGTCGTTGTAAGACCCGGCCATACATACCAGGCGTTCTGCCAGATCCACATGGTCGGCTTTTCCTGACGTTACTTTCCAGGACAACAGAAAATCGCAGATGCCATAGGTCGAGAGGCCTGTGGAGATGCCGTCTTGTGAGCGGCACGGGCATATGGCCTCGCAATTGCAGACTTCGTAATAGCTGCCTTCGATCCTGTAGGGCGTTTCCGGCATTCCCATTCACTCCTTCGCCTTGGCCAAGCCACTGAGAATGTTGGCGGCCATCGGCGCATGGTACATCCAGCGTTCTACGATGGCTTCGGCATCGAGATCGGGCTTGGCCTCATGCGCCATGGCCAGGGCGGCCTTGGCCTCGTCGATGCGGCCGAGCTGACCGAGTGCCGCGGCCCGGATCAGCGGGCCCCAGAAGAAATCGTCCATGCCGATCTTGGCACCTTCAAGCAGCGCCTGCTCGAAGTCGCCAAGACCGAAATAGCCGAAAGCGAAGGTGAAATAGTACCAGCCCGGGTGCAGCGGATTGAGTCGCATGGCGTGGCGCGTCAGTTCCATGCCGCGCTCGATATTGCCGCGCACCACATGATAATGCCCGAGGTCGGCGAGCATTTGGGAATCGTTCGGATTGAGCTGCTCGGCGCGCTCCGCCTCGGCATCGAAACGCTCTATCTGGCGGCGGAAGAAATAGACCGCGGCGAGCCAGAAATGCGCATAGGCATTGCGCGGGTCGAGCTCTACAGCGCGCGTGGCTTCGTCGAAGGCGCGCTCGAGCGGTCGCGGTCGCGGATTGAAGTCTATGCGGTATTCCGCGAGGTAGACGTCGGCGAGCATCGCATGGGCTCGGGAATAGGCCGGATCGAGCGCAATGGCGGTCTCCAGCAAATCGCGCGTGCGGGCATGTACCGCTGGTGTCAGCTCGGCGGCAAAGCGGCGTGCGCGCAGCACCATGTCGTAGGCGTCGAGATCGCTCGCCGCCTTGTGCACGCTCGATTCCAGAACGGCATCCTGCACCGTCAGCCCCATGGCCGCGGCGATCTGCTGCGTCAGCTCGTCCTGGACCGCGAAAATGTCCTCCAGCTTGCGGTCGTAGCGCTCGGCCCAGACATGATCGCCCCTGTTCGTATCGATGAGCTGCGCCGTGACACGGACACGGTCGCCGCCGCGGCGCACGCTGCCCTCGAGCATGTAGGAGGCGCCGAGCTCGCGGCCCACCGTCTGCGCCTTGACCGGCCTGCCCTTGTATTGAAACGTCGAGTTTCGCGACAACACGTCCATATCGGTGAAGCGCGACAGCTCGGTGATGATGTCCTCCGTCAGGCCGTCGGAGAAATAGTCGTCTTCGGGGTTGGACGAGAGGTTGTCGAAGGGCAGCACGGCGATGACAGGCCGGCCAGCGATGGCACGCTTGGCGTCGTCATCAGCTGCGTCTGTCTCTTCAGCGCGGACGCCGAGCGCGCGGTAGGCACGGATCGGCGCGCTGACGTTTTTCAAATTCTGCTCGCCGAGATCGACGAACTCGGTATCGACGCGCCCGCGCACGGCGCTGTGCGCGAGGTCGGAAATCACGATGCCGCCCGGCTCGGCGAGGGATTCAAGGCGCGCGGCAACGTTGACGCCGTCGCCATAGATGGTGCCGTCGGCATTCTCCATGACATCGCCGAGATGCACGCCTATGCGGAACGACATGCGCTTGTCTTCGGCCATCGCCCCGTTGGCGGCGGCGATATCGTCTTGGATCGCCAGCGCCGCACGCACCGCACCGGCGGCGCTCTCGAACACGGCAAGCACCGAATCCCCGGCGGTATCGACGATGCGGCCGGTCTCGGCCGTGGTGCGGGCATGGAATGCGGCCCGCCGAACCTCCAGGGCCGCCATCGTCGATGTCTCGTCGGCACCCATCAGGCGCGTATAGCCCACCGCATCCGCGGCGAGAATGGCCGCAAGTCGTTGCCTGACGGTATTGTCGTTCAAAGCGCGCGCTTTCCGCTATTGGTCCATGGCCAGAGGCAGCAAGGCTAGAGCTTTACGCGGCCGGATGGAATCGCTTTGACAGGCCGAAGATGCTTGGCGGACTCAGGGCGAGACCTGAATAGTGCCCTCTGTCGCACGGTATTGTGACCAGACGGCGAGCGCGCGAGCTTGGCTGCCTCACCGCTATCTCGCCAAAGGCCCGTAGATTCGGACTGCACCAACCTATTGTTATATATGGGGTTTCAAGGCGCTGAAAAATTCAATAAAATTTTTCCAACCTTTTCGAGACTTCTTAAATAAAACTGCTTCTTATTTGTATCAATGCCAAAACGAAACTTATGGACAGCCGTTTTTTCTCTGTGATTAACTTTGTCTCGACTGAGGATGAGTTGGATTGACCTGCCGAAGAGCTTGGCGATCCAAGAACACATACCGTCACAGTCGGTACGGTACGACAGGGAAGGTACGAACGAGGATGGCTTACTCAGACACGCCGCAGACCCAGAAGGCCAATCGCCGCTACATCAACCGCTCCATGAAGACCGCGCTGCTGAGCCGCGAGCGCGAGTTCGAGTTGGCCCGGAAGTGGCGCGAGGAAGAGGACGAAGAGGCGCTGCACGAGCTGGTCAACGCCTATCAGCCCGTTGATTAAGTGGCTTTGCTGATTCTCACTCCCAGACGATGAA
>CAYPAX010000072.1:0-25664 GCA_964408735.1 uncultured Rhodospirillaceae bacterium
CGATACCGCACGTTCCAATCAAATCTCATGGCCGGCATGAATAATTCGGGTTAGGAAATCCGGAGGATTCGCGAGAACGAGAATTTGCGGCGCATCAGGCCCATAATATCCTCTATACTGGGCCTCTCGAATTCTCTCCAAAGCCTCTTCCCATGCTTGCGCCGCTTCATTTACATTCACCCTTTGTTTTCTCAGCTTTCGCGCTATTATTTGATGCGTAAATACAAGCTTATTCAATATCTTGGCGGTATACTCCTCGAAAAATTCGCTTTCGCATTCCTTGGCACTCATATCGTTACCATCCCGCGCCTCTTCGACGCAGTAGGCCCAGCTTGGTATCGGTATCATTTCGCTGCCGGTCGGCGCCAAGACTTCTTGGTTTCTAAACCAGGAAACGCCCTTCACCATTATCGCCTCTGTATCCGCGTCATGACCTTCTTCCGCCACCTGATCCACATAAGCATGAAAGAATTCATGCGCCAAATCATTCATGAGTAGTAATCTATCGTTATTTGCTATGTCTCCATTTTCGTTGAAATACTTCACCAAATTTCCATCGGAATCAAAATATCGAGGAGCGATCTTGATTGCCGGATCTGTAAAGGCCGTACCTTCCTTATACGTCGCATTTGCACTATCGGTTACCTCGATATCGAACATTCCCCCGGCATTCAAAAATCCTTCTGTCATGGGTTCGCCGATCTCAGCCTCCTCCATAAGCGCAATCACCTGAAGGGCCTTCGCCTCGTCGAATTGACTCGTATTATCGCTCTCCTGCGCAAACGCCTGCGGGATGGTGGCGAAGGCGTACAGGCACACGGCAAAAAGGCCAAGGGCCTCTGGCGTTGGATTGATCATTGCCACAGATCCCTCCCAGGGTCTTTGTCTTGGTCGCGAACGGCCGCAATAAGGCGCCACACGATACATTGTGCCCGAGCCTCGAAACCGGGCAGTGTCGCCGCCAGCTTGTGAGCTCTGTCATTATAGCAAATTCGGCGAGACTCATCCGCCGACGCGTTCGCCGTTCAAGCCTTGAGGCTGCGGGCGACTTCCACGCCGGCGGCGCCGAAATCCTCGACGCTGTCCTCATAGGCATCGCGCAGCACGGCGTAGGCTTCGCTGCGCTGGCGGTCGAGGCCACATTCGAGGATATCCGTGTGCGCCGCCTCGCAGGCGGCAAGCAGGCGGTCGCTCTCATGCTTGCAGGCGAGGTAATGCTCGACAGCGGCTTGGGCTTCGCTGGGTAGCGCTGCGAACTCAACTCCCTTCGCGGTATCGAAGTCGTCTCGTAGTTTGCGCCAGGCCTCGGCCGCGTCTATTTCCGGCGCACGAAAGCCATAGCGCTCAAGGCGCGCCAAGGCGTTTGCCAGCGTCGGGTTAGCGTCACTCGGCGGCATCGGCCTCGTAGCCCATGCGCATGTCGTAGTCGGGTTCTATGTCCTGCGGCATTTCCAGGCCGACCTGGCCGAGGCGGTCTTCGAGAAGCGCCATATATTCCGCCTGAAGCGCCTCAGGCTTTTTCACCTTGATGCCATATTCATAATAGATGTCGAACATCTCGGATTTGCTGGCGCCCTTCGAGGGCCGGCCATAGAAGCCGAGGCCCATGCGCATGAACTTGGGGATGCGCGTCTGCATGTCGGCGCGCGCGTCCTCGCCGCCGAACTCTATGCAGCGCTTCGAAGCCCAGACGCCGAAAGCGAGGTGTCCCATCTCTTCCTTGTGGATGCGCGTGTTGACCTTGGCCCAGGGCAGGTAGGAGCACTCGCGGTACTGGCCGAGGAAGGCGACGGCGGCCGGAGTCACCACGGTCGAGAACAGCGCCACGTCATGCCAATGGTCGAATACCGGCGCCCAGTTCTCCTTGCGGAAGCCGTTGATGACGTTGACCTTGGCCCGATCCGGATTGTCGGGGTGCGAGACCAGTTCCTGCAGACGGGCATCGACGTCGATGCCGAGGTCGGCGAGCAGGTTCCAGACGTAATAGGCGTGGCCGAACTCCTCCATGACCTTTTTCGAAAGCCGGTAGGCTTCCTCGGGCCGCGGCGCAAAGCGCATGTTTTCCGCCACGCGCTGGCCGCCGGCATATTCGGAGTCCGCCTGGAAGGTCATCAGATTGATCAGTGCCGCCCGGTAATCGTCGGGCAGGGTGCCGCCAGCATCGTATGTCTTCATGTCCCATCTCCCTTGACTGATTTTTTATAACACAGTTTTTACCATTAATATAAGAAAAGTGTATCATGATCGCACGAGCCCGTGCCGAAGCCTCTATCGAGATGACCCGCGCGGCAGGCCATGCTATGCAGATCGAAGACACGCCTCATAGACATTTCCATCAGCGACATGCCCAGGAGTTCCATCGACCAAGCGGCGCGCGATCTGCCCAATCTGATCGCTCCCAAGGCGACGTCGCTCATCGTCACGGTGTTCGGCGATTCGCTGGCGCCCCATGGCGGGCATGTCTGGCTCGGCAGCCTGATCGAGCTGATGGCGCCGCTCGGTCTCAGCGAGCGATTGGTTCGCACTGCCACCAATCGCCTGGCCAATTCCGGCTGGCTGGAAAGGCTGGCCAGGGGCCGGCGCAGCTATTTCGGCCTTAGTGAGACCGGGCGCACGCGCTTCGAGCAGGCGACCCGGCGCATCTACGCGGCCAATCCGCCGGAATGGGACGGCACCTGGCATCTTGTGGTCGCCGTCGGCAACGGGGTCGTTCCGGAGCGGCGCGAAGCCTTGCGCCGGGACCTTGCGTGGCAGGGCTTCGGCACCATTGCGCCGGGGGTATACGCCCATCCCGCGCCGGACCCGGCGGCCTTGGCCCAAGCCCTTGCCGCCGCCGACATGGCCGCGGATGCCATGGTTTTCGAATCACGCGCGGCCGGCCTTAGCGGTGCGCCCGAGCCGGTGCGGGCCCTGGTGGCGCGAGGCTGGGACCTTGAGCGCCTGGCCACCGCCTATCAACAGTTCCTCGACCGATTCGGTTCGTTAGGCGGGCGGCTGGCAGCCAAGCCGGCGGCCCGACCCGAGGCCGCATTCGTGATCCGCTCGTTGCTAATCCACGACTACCGCCGCGTCATGCTGCACGACCCCATGTTGCCCGAGGCCCTGCTGCCGGACGACTGGCCGGGTTCCGAGGCGCGCGCGCTGTGCCGCGACGTCTATCGCCGAATCTGGTATCCGGTCGAGCAGCACGTGACCCGGCTTCTCGAGACCTTCGAAGGGCAAGTGCCGGCGCCGTCGCCCGACTTCCGGGCGCGTTTCGGCGGCCTGCCCGATGCTGAACTTGACGGAGATGCTGCATGAGCGAGCCTGCGCCCCTTTCCGTGGCCATCGTCGGTGCCGGGCCGGCCGGCCTCTATGCCGCGGATGCCCTGTTGCGCAAGTCGGAGGCCTGCCGCATCGATATCCTCGACAAGCTGCCGACCCCCTTCGGGTTGGTGCGCGCGGGCGTGGCGCCCGACCACCAGAGCACCAAGAACGTGGTCAATGTCTATGACCGCATCCTGCAGAAGCCCGAGGTGCGATTGCTCGGCAATGTTGGCTTCGGCAGCGACGTGTCCTATGACGAGCTCAAGTCGCTCTACGACGTGGTCATCCTTGCCGTCGGAGCGCAGGTGCCCAGGCGCCTCGGCATTCCGGGCGAGAGCCTGTTCGGGGTCGTCGAATCGACCACCTTCGTGGACTGGTACAACGCCGTGCCCGGCGCCCGCAATCTGACCAAGGAAGTGGATGCCACGGCGGCGGTGGTGGTCGGCGTCGGCAATGTCGCCATGGATATCGCGCGCCTGCTGGCCAAGACCGCGACCGAGATGGCGGTTACCGATATCGATCTCGCCGCCGCTGCGGCCATCGCCGCGGCGCCGCTGACCGACATCTACGTGGTCGGTCGGCGCGGGCCCATGCAGGCGGCCTTCACGGCGCCCGAATTGAAGGAACTGGGTCAGCTCGAGGAGGCAGTGCCCGTGGTG
This sequence comes from uncultured Rhodospirillaceae bacterium, assembly GCA_964408735.1. Classification (GTDB taxonomy): domain Bacteria; phylum Pseudomonadota; class Alphaproteobacteria; order UBA7887; family UBA7887; genus UBA7887. Next base: position 3,966 of record CAYPAX010000072.1, read on the forward strand.
GCCGCGGAGTGCCTGAGCCTCAGCGACGAGGGCGTGGCCGACGAGGACCGCAAGAAGCGCGAGAAGAACCGCGAGATCCTGCGCGGCTATGCGGAAGCCGACGGTGCCGCCGATCCGCGTCCGGTCAAGATCCACATGATGTTCTGCGCCTCGCCCGTGGAGATCCTCGGGCAAGACCGGGTGACGGGCGTGCGCCTGGAGCGCACGCGCCTCGAAGGCGGCCGCGCCCTGGCGACGGGTGAGACCTTCGAGATCGCGGCGCAGCTTTTCGTCTCGGCCATCGGCTACCGCGCCGCCGGCGGCGAGGGCGGCCCGCCGATCGATGAGGCACGCGGCATCGTGCAGAACGAAGGCGGCCGCATCGAGCCCGGCGCCTATGTGGTGGGCTGGGCCCGGCGCGGGCCGACCGGCGTCATCGGCACCAACCGCAACGACGCCCGCGAGGTCGTAGACCTCATCCTCGCCGACGGCGTGCCTGCCGGCGAGAAGCCGGGCGGGTCAGCGCTCGACGCCCTGCTCGCCGAGCGCCAGGTGGCCGTCACCACCTACGAGGACTGGAAACGCATCGACGCCGCCGAAGTGGCGGCAGGAGAAGGCGAGCGCCCGCGCACCAAATTCACCGAGATTGATGCCATGCTGGCGGCAGCGAAGGATTACGACTGAGGCGGAGCCGCCCCCTTCCGCAACAGCTTGCCGGGCAGCGCGCCGGTATGCGCGCTGTTCTCCATCACCACTTCGCCCGCGACGAGCGTAGCCTTGATGCCGTCGCAGGTTTGCTTGAGGCGCTTGGCGCCGGCGGGGAGGTCGGTGACGACTTCGGGCATTGCGGGGGCGATGGTGTCCGGGTCGAAGACGTTGAGGTCTGCCGCCATGCCGACGCGCAGCAGGCCGCGGTCGTGGAAGCCCCAGCGGGTGGCCGTGTCGTAGGTGATCTGGCGCACGGCCTCTTCGAGGGTGAAAGCCTGTTTGTCGCGCACCCAATGGCTCAGCAAGTGGGTTTGCAACGAGCTATCCATGATCTGCGAGACATGGGCGCCGGAGTCGGAGAAGGTGATCACCGAGTCCGGGTGCTTCATCAGCTCCAGGGCCGCGTCGAGGTCGTGGTTGACGAAGGGCTGGCGGAAGAAGAGCTTGAGGTCGTGCTCCAGCGCCAGGTCGATCATCGCCTCGGCCGGCGCCACGCCCTGCGCGGCCGCCACTTCGCCGACGGTGCGGTGGGGCAGGGCGATGCGGTCCAGAATGTAGAAGGTGTCCCATTCCGGCGGACGCGCTTCGGCGCCGACGGCCTCGGGGCCGTCATAGGGGCGGCTCGCTACCTCGACGAGCTTGGCTTTGATTTCTGGGTCGGCAAGCTTGGCCTTCTGCTCGTCCAAGGGCAGGGCGCGGAAGTCGCGCCAGACGTCCCAGCTGTCGAACGGCATGTTGGTCTCGAAGGACATCAGCGAGTTGAGCTCGCGGCTGTGCACCTGGCCGAAGATGCGCCCGCCGGCAGCATTGCCTTCGCGGATCTTGGCGTAGATCTTGCGCCACTGGCCCGGCGCCTCGCGCCGTGACAGGCTGCCGAAGGTGATCGGCCGGCCGGTCTCCAGGGACAGCGCGTTGAGGGAGTCGTGGAAGGCCATCATGTGCGCTTCGTCGCCGCGCTCCATGGCGAGCTGGAAGATGCCCGCATCGAGCTCAGCCATGCCGCGAACGATGGCTTGGACCTCGGAGAACGGCGCCACGCGGCTCGCCACCGGCCGGTTGTCGGAGGTCAGGTGGCTCGGGCTGCGCGAGGTGGAAAAGCCCATGGCGCCGGCCTGCACGGATTCCTTGACGAGGCGGACCATGGCGGCGAGGTCGTCCTCGCTCGCTTCCTCCTCGAAAGCGCACTCGCCCATGACATAGGTGCGCAGCGCCGAATGACCCACATAGCCCGAGTAGTTGATCGCCTTGGGCAGACTCTCGACCACGTCGAGGAATTCCGGAAAGGTCTCCCAGCGCCAGTCGATGCCCGCCAGCATGGCCTCGCGGGCGATGTCCTCGGCGCGCTCGAGATTGCGGAAGACGTAGTCGACCTCACTTTCGCGGCAGGGCGCGAGGGTGAAGCCGCAATTGCCCATCACCACCGTGGTCACGCCGTGATAGCAGGAGCAGCTGCCGAGCGAATCCCAGAACACCTGGGCATCCATATGGGTATGCCCGTCGACGAAGCCCGGGGTGACCACATGGCCTTCGGCGTCGATGATCCGCTCTGCCGGTGCACTGATGCGCCCGATATGGACGATGCGTCCGTCGCGCACGCCGACATCGGCGCGATAGCGCGGCAGGCCGGAGCCGTCGATGACGCTGCCGTTCTTGATCACCAGGTCGTAGGCCATGGCTGTCTCCCTCATTCCCTCGCGAGCATAGCATAGCGAATCGCTCGGCTTACCAGCCCATCCGCTTCTGCTGGGCGACGATGCGCCTGGCGCGCAGCTCGAAAGCGCGGGCCTCGCCGAAGTTCGAGACGCCGCGCCTCGCCAGGCGGGGCATGGCCTTCTGCCACAGCCCACTGGCGATGCGGGCGTCGCCGAGGGCCGTGTGGCGGCCTTGCACGTCCACATCCCAGCGCTCGGCGGTGCCTTCCAGGGAAAGATCGGGCTGGCGCGGCTCGAGCACAGCCGCCAAGCGCACCAGGTCGAGTGCTGGTGGTGGCTGCCAGGGCAGGGCGAGTCGTGCCGCTTCGCTGTGCAAGATGGCGAGATCGAAGCCGATCTGGTGGCCGATGATAACGCGGTCTTCGAGCATGGCGGTGAGCGCTGGCCAGGCCGTCTCCAGCCCGCCGACGTCGGCCACCATGGCATCGTCGATACCGTGGATCGCGCGCGAGGCAGAAGGCATCGGCATGCCGGGATCGACCAGCCGGTCCATAGTGGTGTCGTCGTTGGTCCCTCCCGTCATGGCCAGGGCACCGATCGAGACCACGCGGTCGCGCACCACATTGAGCCCGGTGGTCTCGAGATCCAGCACCACCGCGGGCAACGCTGCCAAGGGCACCTCATCGAAGTGGCTGGCCACCGCCCGTGGCGCTTCTTTGCGCAGGGACGACAGCGCCTTGGCGAGCTTCCGTCCCATCAGAAGATATCCGCCGTGAAGTCGCCGTCCACCCGGTCGCGCAAGGCTTCGATGGCGCGCAGAGCCTCGATCAGCTCGTGTCGCTGCTGTCCCGACAAGCCATCCGGGTCGAGCCAGTAGCCAGGGCTGTCGCCGGCGCGGAAGTCGGCAATCTGCTGGCGCAGCATGTGGCCAGTGATGACAGCGAAAGCGGCTGCAAGCGTTTCACCGGTGTCCGCTGCCACGATGCCGCGCTCTACCAAAGCGGCCAAGCGCGCGGGGGTACCGGTGACGGCAATGCCGTTGGCGAGGCTCAGCAGGCGCACGGCCTCGACCAGCGGCAGGCCGGCGTCGTATTTGAGGTTGAGGGCGTGGTGGTTGGGGGCGTCGTCGCGGGTGCGCAGACGACCGAACCAGCCGAGCGCCGTCGCATGGCCGCGCTGCGCCGCATGCATTTCCTGCAGAAAGGCGTGGCTCTTTGGCAGCGCCGCCGTGACATGGCTGCGCAGCGCTTGTGCCAGGGCGCGCTCGCCCCAGACGGCGGTGAAGTCGAAGAAGATGTCGCCAAGCCGCAACATCGCCGGGCTGCGCCGGCGCAGCCAGCCGTCCACCTGTTCGCGCCATTGGCCGAGGGATTTCCGCCATAGGGGATTGCTCGCCATCACGCCGCCGCGGCACAAGGGCAGGCCGATGTCATCGAGGCTCTCGCAGAACATGGCGGAAAATGCGCGGAACCAGGCATCGATGCGGTCATGCTCGCCATCATCGTAGTCGGCGAGGATAAGCCCGTTGTCCTGATCGGCGCCGATCAGGCTTTCGCCGCGCCCGCCCGAGCCCATCACCAACAGCGCGAAAGGCACCGGCGGCGGGGGCATGCGCTTGAGGCAGAGCGCGAGCGCCCGGGCGTGCAGGTCGCCGTTGATCTGGCTGATCAGGGAGAGAATGTCGGGCGCCGGAACGTTGTCGGCGAACAGTTGCTCGGCAACGGTCACCTGCTCGCCCTTGATGGCGGCCAGTCCTGCCGGTGTCTCGTCATGGGTCAGGCGCTCGATCTGCTCGACCATCTGGGGCGCCGCCAGGCCCAGCGCCGTGTGCAGCTCGACCATGCCCACCACGCTGCCGGCGCGGTCGACGACCGGCATGTGACGCAACTTCCTCCGGCGCATGCGGGCGATGGCATGAAACAGGTAGTCGTCGGCGCGGACGGAAGCCACGGGCGCGGTCATCACATCCGCGATAGGCGCAGCCGGATCGGCCTTGAAGGCCAGGCGCCGGGCAATGTCCTGCTCCGTGACGATGCCCAGAATGCCGCTCTCGTCGGACACCAGGATTGCCGTTGCGCCGGCGTCGGCAAGGCGCGCCACCGCCTCGCGGCAGGGCGTAGTCGGCGCGACTACGGGCGGGGGGGTGCGCATGTGCTCGCGCACCAGGCGCGTGAACACGGCAGTTTGGCTGGGCATGGTGGCGTCGAGGCTCCCCGGCTTCGTGTTGGCGGCAGCTCGCAGTATACTTCATGCTGATATGTTCGCGCTGGATCCAGAGCTGCCGCCGGATGTCGCCGATGTCCTCGAAAGCGCATCGCTGCTCGAGGTCTCGGAATACTGCGTCTTCGAGATGGCCTACGAGGCCTGGTTCGGGCGCAAGGTGGGCGACGATGCGGCGCTGTTGGAACGCCATTTCTTTGCCTACCTCTATCGCGATGCCGTGCCGCCCTGGGTGCGTGCCTTTTGTCGTGACGTGGTTTGGCGCGGACGCAGGGAAGATTTCGATCCAGCACGGTATGGCATCGTTTACGCGCCGCCGACACGGACCATGATCTATCTCGGCATCCGTTACGCCATATGGACGACGCTCGCAGTATCGGTCATCATCGGCCTCGCCCATTTCGCCGCCGTTCCCGCCGGCTGCACCTTCCCGCCCTGTTACTGAACACGAAACATGCCTCCAGGCCTCGATCTGATCTTCCTCGTGGTGACTGGCGGCGTCGCCCTGCATGCGCTGACCTGGCGCGACAAGCAGGGGCGCTCGGACTGGGTGCGCCTGCTGTTCGGCTGTATCGCCCTGGTTTTCTTCCTGCGGGTACTGCTGATAGACATTATCGGGCTTGTCTGATTGGTTAGCGGACAAGGCAAGGGGCGAGACTGGAGCATTTGCTCACGTTGCCGTAATATGTGTGGCTTGCGGGCCACTTGAGTGGCGGGCGAGGGGAGCGCAGCCATGAAGAAAATCGAGGCGATCATCAAGCCCTTCAAGCTCGATGCGTTGAAAAAGGCGCTGCACGAGGAAGGTGTTGAAGGTATGACCATCTCCGACGCCAAGGGTTTCGGGCGTCAGAAAGGGCATACGGAGTTCTATCGCGGCGCCGAATATGTCATCGACTTCGTGCCCAAGCTCAAGGTCGAGGTCGTGGTCGATGACGAAAGGGTCGAGCGCCTGGTCGAGGTGATCAAGGGTGCCGTGCACACCGGCAAGATCGGTGATGGCAAGATATTCATCACCAGGATCGAGCGGGCACTGCGCATTCGCACAGACGAGACAGGCTCGGACGCTATTTAGGTCGGCTATGACTACGGAAATCGATGGCCGAACGCTGCGCGCGGTCGTCTGAATACGGGATTGCTACAGAGAGGACGAAAGAGATGCTTTCAAGATTACGGTTTGGTGGTGCAGCCGGTCTTGTCGCAGCCCTGATGCCGGCAACGGCCTGGGCGCAGGATGCGGCGGCCATCGATACGGGCGATTCGGCCTGGATACTGACCGCGACGGCTTTGGTCTTGTTCATGACCATGCCGGGCCTGGCGCTGTTCTATGGCGGCCTGGTGCGCTCGCGCAATGTGCTGTCGGTTTTCATGCATTGCTTCACGATCTGTTGCTTGGCTTCGGTGCTATGGCTGTTTTTCGTCTACAGCCTGGCCTTCAGCGATGGTGGCGGTCTGAATACGGTAATCGGCGGGCTGGGCAAGGCCTTCCTCTCCGGCGTCGGCGTGGATACGGCCTTTGGCACGATCCCGGAGAGCCTGTTCTTCATGTTCCAGATGACCTTTGCCATCATCACCCCGGCGTTGATTGTCGGCGCCTATGTGGAGCGTATCAAGTTCGGCGCCGTGGTGCTGTTCTCGGGCCTGTGGCTGGTCGTCGTCTACGCTCCGGTCTGCCATTGGGTTTGGGGCGGCGGCTGGCTCGCCGACATGGGCGTGCGTGACTTCGCCGGCGGCCTCGTGGTGCACGTGACCTGCGGCGTCTCGGCTCTGGTGCTGGCCATGATCCTCGGCGGGCGTAAGGGTTTTCCGCGCGACGTGCAGCCGCCGCACAGTCCCGGCCTGGTGATGATGGGCGCTTGCATGCTCTGGGTCGGCTGGTTCGGCTTCAATGCCGGCAGCGCGCTTGGTGCCGGCACCAGCGCCGGCATGGCCATGACCGTGACCCATATTTCCGCTGCCACCGCGGCGCTGACCTGGACCGTGATCGAGTGGATGCGCTTCGGCAAGCCGACCCTGGTCGGCATCGCCACCGGCACCATTGCCGGCCTGGCGACGATCACGCCGGCCTCGGGCTTTGTCGGGCCGTTCGGCGGCTTCGTGCTCGGGCTGGTGTCCGGCGCGCTATGCTTCCTCATGGTCGGCGTCATCAAGTCGAAGCTCAAGGTCGATGACGCGCTGGACGTGATGGCGGTGCATGGCGTCGGTGGCGCCACCGGCACTTTCCTGCTGGCCTTCCTTTGCCTGCCCATGTTCGGCGGCCTTGGCCTGCCGGAAGAGACCTCGCTCGGCAGCATGGTCGGCGCTCAGCTTACCGGCATCGTGGCGACCTTGGTGTGGTCGGCGGTGGCGACTTTCGTTCTGGTCAAGATCACTCAGGCCCTGGTCGGCCTGCGGGTCGATGAGGAGACCGAGACCGAGGGCCTCGATCTCACGGTCCACGGCGAGCGCGCCTACGACCTCTAAGGGAGGATGAACCATGCGCGGCGTGGTGTTTCTTGGCGATCGCGAGCTTGAGCTGCAGGACTTCCCCGACCCCACGCCGGGTCCCGGCGAGGTGGTCGTGGAAATCAAGGCATCCGGCATGTGCGGCAGCGATCTCAAGTTCTACCGCGCCGCCAAGGACGGCGGCACGGCGGCACTCGGGCTCGGCGGTGACGGCTCCCCGGTCATCGCCGGCCACGAGCCCTGCGGCATCGTGGCCGCGGTCGGCCCCGGTGTTGACGAACCGGAAGCGGCCGTCGGCAGCCGCGTCATGGTGCACCACTATGCCGGCTGCGGTCATTGCGAGCATTGCCGGGTGGGCTGGTCGCAGCTCTGCGGCGACGGCATCACGGTCTACGGCGTCACCGGTCATGGCGGTCACGCGCCCTACATCAAGGTGCCCGCGCGCACCCTCGTGACCTTGCCCGAGGCGCTGTCGTTCGAGACCGGGGCGGCGATCTCCTGTGGCACCGGCACGGCCTGGCGCGCGCTGCGCCGGCTCGACCTGTCGGGGCCCGACACCATCGCCATCTTCGGTCAGGGCCCGGTGGGAGCGAGCGCGACCCAGCTCGCCGTGGCCATGGGCGCGCGGGTGATCGCGCTTGACACGTCGGCCGAACGCCGCGCCCTGGCCAGTGGATTCGGCGCAGATGTGGTCATTGATCCGGCCCGGGACGACGCGGTGGAAGCGCTGCGCGAGCTGACGGGCGGGCGCGGCGTCGACCTCTCCCTCGACTGCTCGGGCGTCGCCGAGGCGCGCCGGGCGGCGGTGCGGTCGGTGCGCACCTGGGGCAAGGCGGCCTTTGTCGGCGAGGGTGGTGACGTCACCCTCGATGTCAGCCCCGACATGCTGCGCCGCCAGGTCACCATCATCGCTTCCTGGACTTTCAGCCGCCACGGCCAGGCGGACTGCGCTGACTTCGTGACCAGCCGTGGCGTCGATGTCGACAAGCTTTTCAGCGACCGCTGGCGCTTAGACCAGGCGGTCGAGGCCTATCGGCTGTTCGACACCCAGAGCACCGGCAAGGGCGTCTTTCTGACGTAAGGGCATGGCCGAAAGCAGCGCCGAGTCACGTCCCGACATTCAATGGTGGGCCCTGGCCGCGGCACTTGCCGTTGCCGCGGCGATCGCCTTCGGCAGCTTCGGGCATGGGCCGCGCAAGCTTGGCCTTTTCGCTATCGGCATTGCGCTCGGCGTCACCCTCTACCACGCGGCCTTCGGCTTCACAGGCGCCTGGCGGAGGGCCATGGTCTCGCGCGATCTCTCGGGCGTCGCGGCGCAACTGCTCATGCTCGCCATCGCCATCGTCGCCTTTGCGCCCGGCCTCGAGCAGGGCGAGTTATTCGGCCGCAAAGTCTCGGGCGCGGTGGCGCCGGTGGGCCTGTCGATGGTCTTCGGCGCCTTTCTTTTCGGCATCGGCATGCAGCTCGGCAATGGCTGCGCCTCGGGCACCCTCTTCGCGGCCGGCGGCGGCAGCCTGCGCATGGTACTGGTGCTGGTGTTCTTCTGCGCCGGCGCTTTCTGGGGCAGTCTCGACCTGCATTGGTGGCGCGAGCTTCCCGGCATCGGCGCCGTGTCCCTGGGCAAGGAGCTCGGCTGGGAGCTGGCGGTGAACCTGGAGCTGGTTGCGCTGCTGGTGATCTGGCTGCTCTTGCGCGCCTTCGTCGGCCGTGCCGAACGGCCCTTGTGGCCCGCCGGTGGCATGCCGCGCAGGACCTGGCTGTGTGGCCCCTGGCCCTTGCTGCTGGCGGCGGCGTTGCTGGCCGGGCTCAACTGGCTGACCCTGGCCACCGCGGGTCATGCCTGGTCGATCACCTGGGGCTTCTCGCTGTGGGCCGCCAAGGTCGCGGCGGCGCTGGGCTGGGACCCGATGAGCAGCCCGTTCTGGGATTCCGGCTTCCAGGCCCGCGCCCTGGCCGGCCCGCTGCTGCGCGATACCGTCTCGTTGATGAATTTCGGCCTCCTGCTGGGCGCATTCGCGGCAGCTTCCCTGGCCGGCGCCATGCGGCCCAGCCCGCACATTCCCCTGCGCCCGCTGCTCGCCGCCGTGGTCGGCGGCCTGGCCATGGGCTACGGCGCCAGGCTCGCCTATGGCTGCAACATCGGCGCCCTGTTCTCGGGCATTGCCTCAGGCAGCCTGCACGGTTGGGTCTGGCTGTTCGCCGCCATTCCCGGCAATGCCATCGGCATCTGGCTGCGCCCCACCTTCGGCCTCGCGCGCTAAATTAATTGGTGACAGTTACCTATTTCCAAGTGAGATTAGGTAACTGTCGCCATTAAACATCATCCACCTTCAGGCGGCGCTTGGGCTTGCGGCCGCGCTTGGCGGGGCGCAGGCGGCGGCCGGTACTGGCTTCGAGGCGGTCTAGGAAGGGGTCCGTGCCGAGCGGCCGGCCACTGGTGATGTGGCCGCGCAGGGCTGTGAGTTCCGCCTCGTTGTCGTCGCTGTCGAGATAGGCGGCCCAATCGGCAGCCAGCTCGAGCAGCGGCGCAACCTCGACCACACCATCGTCACTGCCGTCGAGATGGGCGCGCGCGCTCGACCAGCGCCATCCCTCCGGTTGCCGAACCAGACCGGCGCGAACCGGGTTGCGCTCCACATAGCGCGCCGCCGACATGAGATGGGTCTCGTCCATGGCAAAGGAATGGAAGCGCTCCTGCCAAAGGTGTCCGCGCCAGCCCTTGCGGCGGTTGATACGCAGGCCGTGGGCGCGGTGCACCGGCGCCAGCGCGGCACGCAGGCTGTCCTCGGTCGGCGGCACCAAGATGAGGTGCACGTGGTTGGGCATCAGGCAATAGCCCCAGACGGCGCAGCCCGTGTCCTGAGAACGGGCGCCAAGGCGTTCGAGATAGGCGCTGTAGTCGTCGGCATCGAAAAAGACGGTCTGTGAGCGGGCACCGCGTTGCACCACATGGTGCGGCTGTCCGGGTACGACCAGGCGGGCTTGGCGTGGCATGCTATGGGCTCCTGCGTGTGGATTCGCGCGCGCAGCCTAGCATAATATGGTGACAGTTACCAATTTCCCCCAAAAATAGGTAACTGTCACCAATTAGTTCTCGGTGTCGATTTCCTCGAGCTCGAGCAGGCGCTCGGCCATGCGGGCGGTCTCCTGCTGGCGGCGCCACATTTCGGCGTAGAGGCCGCCGGCGGCGAGCAGCTCGGGATGGCGGCCGCGCTCGGCGATGCGGCCCTTGTCGAGCACCAGGATCTCGTCGGCATTGACCACTGTGGAAAGCCGATGCGCCACCATCAGCGTGGTGTGGCCACGGCTGACCTCGCTGAGATTGGCCTGTATCTCCTTTTCGGTCGCCGTGTCGAGGGCCGAGGTCGCTTCGTCGAAAATGAGGATGCGCGGCGCCTTGAGCAGCATGCGGGCGATGGCGACGCGCTGCTTTTCACCGCCCGACAGCTTCAGGCCCCGTTCGCCGACCATAGCCTCGTAGCCTTGCGGCAGGTCGGCGATGAAGCGGTCGATATGCGCCATGCGCGCGACTTCGGCGACCTCGTCCTGGGAGCAGCCCGGCCGCGCATAGGCGATGTTGTAGAGAATGCTGTCATTGAACAGCACGGTGTCCTGGGGAACGATGCCGATGGCGGCGCGCAAGGAGGCCTGGCTGACTTTCGAGATGTCCTGGCCGTCTATGGTGATACGCCCCGCATCGACGTCGTAGAAGCGGAACAGCAGGCGCGAAATTGTCGACTTGCCGGCGCCGCTCGGCCCGACGATGGCGACGGTGCTGCCGGGCGCCACCGTGAACGAGATGTCGTGCAGAATGGCGCGATCGCTGTCATAGGAAAAATCCACATCCTCGAAGACCACCGAACCGTCTTGCACGACGAGGTCGGGCGCATTCGCCACGTCGCCGATCTCCGGCGTTTTGCCAAGCAGCTCGAACATGCGCTCCATGTCGACGAGCGACTGGCGAATCTGACGATAGACGAAGCCGAGGAAACCGAGTGGTTGGTAAAGCTGAAGCATGAAGGCGTTTATCGCCACCAGATCGCCGATGCGCATCTCGCCCGCCGCCACCGATTTGCCGGCGATGAGCAGGACCGCGGTCATGCCGGCCGCGGTAACCACGGCCTGTCCGATATTGAGCAGCGCCAACGACACCTTGGTGCGCACGGCAGCGTTCTGATAGGCACGCAGGGAGCGGTTATAGCGCTCCGCCTCGTGCTCCTCGTTGCCGAAATACTTCACTGTCTCGTAATTGAGCAGGCTATCTATCGCTTTCGTGTTGGCCTGCTCGTCATTCTCGTTCATGCGGCGGATGAACTTGGTGCGCCATTCCGTCACAAAGAAGGTGAAGCCGATATAGGAGATGACCGAGACTACGGTAATGACGGCGTAGACGGCCTCGTATTTCCACAGCATGACGCCGACCACGAGGCCGATCTCGAGCAGGGTCGGCAGCACGTTGAAGAGCATGAAGGTGAGCAGGAACTCGATGCCCTTGGTGCCGCGCTCGATAACCCGGCTGAGCCCACCGGTGCGCCGGTCGAGGTGGAAGCGCAAGCTGAGCCCGTGCAGCTTGCGGAAAGTCCTGAGCGCCACTTCGCGGATCGCCTGCTGCGCGACTTTGGCAAAGACCGCATCGCGCAGCTCGCCGAAAGCGATCGAGAGCAGGCGCGCCACGCCGAATGCGACGATCAGTGCGATCGGTACCGTCACCAAGCCCGCGCCCTCTGAGTCGAGCACGTTGACCACCTGGCCGAGCAACAGCGGCACCTGGATGACGGCGACTTTGGCGCCGATCAGGAACAGCATGGCGACGACCACGCGCGCCTTCAGCTCCAGCCGGCCCGTCGGCCACAGATAGGGCAGAAGGCTGCCGATGATGCGCAGATCGTTACGCTTTGGCGCCGAGGTGTCCTGTGGCTCGGACGGGGTTGGCCTCATTCGCCGTCAGGCGGTGTCGGCAACAGGAATATCTGGCCGGGATAGATCAGCTTGGCCTCTTTGATCTGATCGCGATTGGCCTGGAAGATAATGGTGTGCTGGGTGCCTCGGCCATAGACGCGCCGGGCGATCCGCCACAAGCTGTTGCCGGGTTGCACGACTACCAGGCCCTCGGCCATATCGGTCTCGCCGACATCGGCCATGGTGAACGGTGTCTGGATTTGCGAGACCACGGTGCCGCCTTCGTCGAGCTGGTCGACGCGCAAGGTATAGAAGCCCGGATCGACGGTCTCCTCGGGCATGATCGTCCAGTCGCCGGCTCGGCTGGCGTGAGTGCGGCCGATGCCATGCTCGTCGAGATAAGCTGCGACTTCGTTGTCCGGCTGTGCTCGCCCGCTGATGGAAAAACTGCCCACCGCGTCATAGCTGATGCTGTCCAGGCTGAGGCCGTGAGCGCCTTCGATGCCGTAACCCGGCTCGCCGCTTTGCATCAGGCGGGCAATTCCGGTGTCGCCGCGCGGCAGGGATACAGCGATGGGATCGTGGTCGATGGCGCTCGGCGCGGCCTCTGCATTTCCCGGTGATTCGGGGACGTGCAGGACCACGACGCTTTCCGACAGCGCTTCGGTGCCCCCTTCGCCGCGTGCGGCGATGCCCAGCTCGCGGCTGCCCGCGGGCAGGGGTGCGTCCGGGATCATCACCCATTCCCCGCGCGCATCGGCTAGCGCGCTGCCAAGAACCTCGTCGCCGTCCATCACGGAGATGGCGGCGCCCGGCTCGGCCCGGCCGGCGAAGACGCTATGGCCGTCGCCGGAGATGTGCACGATATCGAAGCTTGGCGGCGTCATGTTCGGCGGCGCCTCGACATCGCGGGGACGGACCTCGGCAGGCGGCAACGGCGAGGCCGCGCCGGGCTCGGCGGTTGGCGCCGCGGGCGCTGGCGCCGGCGTCGACAGGGCGGCGCTGTCGCTTATGGCCGCGGCCGGCGCTGCGGGCTCGCCCGTGCTGTCGGCGGCGGCAACGGCATCGGGTTCGGTCAGCGGTGCGGGCGGAGCGGGCGGTGGTGCTACAATGTCAGTGGCGGCGCCAGGTGGCGCAGGAATGGCGGCACTTTCAGGCGGGCTCAGCCCGTCAGCAATATCCGGCTCGTCGATGGCCGCGACGACCGTCTCGGCCGCTGTGGCAGCATCGCCCTCTGGCTCAGCTGTATCGGCAGCCTCGGCAGCGGCATCACTCGTAGGTTCCGGTACGGCTTCCGCCAGCTCTGGCTCGGGCTCGGCTGCGGAGACGGGCTCTGCCTCTGCCAGCTCGGGCACAGGCTCAGGGACGTTGACAGGCTGGGGCTCTGCCGTCTCCGGCACGGGCTCTGCGACGGTGACCGGCTCGGGCACTGCCACCTCGGGTACGGGCTCGGCTGCGGGCTCTGCAACAGTGCCCCCCGGTTCCGCTTCGGGCAGGGCCTCGGCTTCCGGTTCGGTCGCGCTCAGCTCGGTGTCGCCCTCTGGAATGTCATCTTCTGCTTCGGCGGCTAGGTCGCCGTTGCGGCCCGCGGGCGCGTCGACTGCCTCGCGCGGCTCTCTCGCTGGTGCGGCGGGCTCGACGGCGGAGGCGATAGGGACTTCGGCCCTGCCGCCGGCATCCTGCACCGGCGCCGCGGCTATTCGTGCCGGGGCGGGTGCCCTGCGCGAAGGACCTTGCGGCTCGAGCAGGGCATAGGCAACGACCGCGCCCCCCGCTACGACGGCTGCGGCAATGATAATCGGCAACGAACGTTGCACAGGCAGGCTCCCTGCTGCGTTGACGGCATCTGAGAGACTAATATGGTGAGAGCCTAACTGCAATCTTCACCGGAAAGCCCAAGTGTCTCAGATTCAATCGCTTTGTGTGTTTTGCGGGTCCCAAGTCGGCAGCGGGCCGAAGCCTGCCGCGCTGGCCAAGTCCCTGGGGCAGGCTTGTGCCGTGCGGAACATAGAGCTGATCCAGGGCGGTGGCGCCATCGGCCTGATGGGCGTGGTGGCCGATGCTGCCAAGGCCGCCGGCGGGCGAGTGACCGGAATCATCCCCGAATTTCTCGAACATCCCGAGATCGCCCATCAGGGCCTCGACCAGCTTGTGGTCGTCGACAGCATGCATGCGCGCAAGCAACTTATGTTCGCGCGCGCCGATGCCTTCGCAGTGTTGCCCGGCGGCATTGGCACCTTCGACGAGATGGTCGAGGTGCTGACCTGGAAGCAGCTCGACCAACATGACAAGGCCGTACTCCTGCTCGATCCCGAAGACTACTGGGCGCCCTTCCAGGCGCTGATCGCGCATATGGTCGCCCATGGCTTTGCCCATGCCGATATCGCCACGCTGTATCGGGTCGTTGATAGCGTCGAGGCGCTGTTCGCCAGCCTCGACGAAGCGCCGGCGGCGCGATTGGCGGGCGATCCGGAGCGATTATAAGGGCTCGCCTCTGGGCAAGTCCCCATGGCCTTGATATGGTCCGCGCCGCCCCCCGGAACCGTACGCTCAGGAGATCCCCCGCATGGCTAAGATCAAGGTCACGAACCCGATTGTCGAGCTCGATGGCGACGAGATGACGCGCATCATCTGGCACTTCATCAAAGACAAGCTGATCCTGCCCTATCTCGACCTTGAGCTGAAATATTTCGACCTTGGCATCGAGGCGCGGGACGCCACCGACGACCAGATCACCGTCGATGCGGCCGAAGCGATCAAGCAGCATGGCGTCGGCGTCAAATGCGCCACCATTACGCCGGACGAGGCGCGGGTGGAGGAGTTCGACCTCAAGCGCATGTATCGCTCGCCCAACGGCACCATCCGCAACATCCTCGGTGGCACCGTGTTCCGCCAGCCGATCATCTGCAACAACGTGCCGCGCCTGGTGCCGGGCTGGACACAGCCCATCGTCATTGGCCGTCACGCTTTCGGCGATCAGTATCGTGCTACCGATTTCGTAGTTCCGGGCAAAGGCAAACTGACCATGCGCTTCGAGCCCGAGGGCGGCGGCGAGGTGCAGGATTTCACCATCTTCGATTTCCCCGGCGGCGGCATCGCCATGGGCATGTACAATCTCGACGACTCGATCCGCGGCTTCGCCCGCGCCTGCCTCAATTATGGCCTGGACCTTGGCTGGCCTGTCTACATGTCTACCAAGAACACCATCCTCAAGGCCTATGACGGGCGCTTCAAGGATCTCTTCCAGGAAGTCTACGAGGCCGAGTTCGCCGACAAGTTCAAGGCTGCAGACCTGACCTACGAGCATCGCCTGATCGACGACATGGTGGCCTGCGCGCTGAAGTGGGAAGGCGGCTTCGTCTGGGCTTGCAAGAATTACGACGGCGACGTGCAGTCCGACACCGTGGCCCAGGGCTTCGGCTCGCTCGGCCTGATGACCTCGGTACTGCTCACCCCCGACGGCAAGACGGTAGAGGCCGAGGCCGCGCACGGCACGGTCACGCGCCATTACCGCCAGCACCAGCAGGGCAAGGAAACCTCTACCAATCCTATCGCGTCGATCTTCGCCTGGACGCGCGGTCTTACCTATCGCGGCCGCTTCGACGATACGCCGCAAGTGGTGCGCTTCGCCGAGACACTGGAGCGCGTCTGCGTCGAGACCGTCGAATCGGGCCAGATGACCAAGGACCTCGCTATCCTCATCGGCCCCGACCAGGGCTGGCTGACCACCAACGGCTTCCTCGACGCGCTGGATAACAATCTGCAGGCCGCCATGGAGTGAAATTGACCCCCTAGCGCCCGCCGCGTAAACTTTTCGCGCAAAGGACTGTGCCATGAACACACTCGCGAAGCTCATTTTGTTGGCCGCGGTTTTGAGTGCCCCGGCAATGGCGGCGACGACAGACGATCCACTCGAGTCCGCCATATGGTCGGACGTCCGCGCAGCGCACCTGCCAGGCGGCGACGTGGTGTTCGACGATCTCGTGACGCTGGTCATGCCGACCGAGATCGAGAACAGCACCGACGTGCCGCTGGCGGTCAGGCTGTCGCCCGAGCTTACGGGCATCGCCGAGATCGTGGTCATCGCCGAGAACAATCCGATCCAGACCGTGGCGCGCATGATGCCGTATCGGCGTATTGCCTCGATCGGCCTCAAGATCCGCCTCGAGATGTCGACGCCCGTGCGCGCTGCGGTGCTCACCGACGATGGCGTCTGGCATGTGGGCTCGGAATGGGCCGAGGTGCTGACGCCGGGCGGCTGTTCGGCGCCGATCGTGTTCAGCGAGGCCGGCGAGGGCGCCAGGCTCGGCGAGATCGCCATGCGCACCTATGATCGCGACGAGGCCGACCGCCTCAAGTTCCGCATCATCCACCCGATGGAGACCGGTTTCGCCTTTACCGGCGACGGCGAGCAGATCCCCGCCTATTACATCGAGTGGATCGAGATCAGCGATGCTGGGGGCAAGGTGGTGGATGTCTTCACCCAGGCCGCCATGGCGCCCGACCCGATCATCACCCTCGACGTGCCCGAACTGCGCCAAAGCCTGCGTATCAACGCGCGCGACAGCGAGGGCCTCGAGTTCGAAAGTCTGCGCTAATGTGGCGCTGGCTCGCGCTGGCATTGCTGATCGGCATTGGCTCTGATCCCGGTTTCGCGCGGGGCCTGCGCTACGACCTGACGCCGGACCAAGTGGCGGACGGCGTCTACGTGTTCTGGGGCCTGCAGGAGGCCTGGAACTTCGACAACGGCGGCAATATCGTCAACACCGGCTTTATCGTCGGCGAAGAATCCGTGCTGGCGATCGACGCCGGCACCACCCGCTTCTACGGCGACGAGATGGTGGCAGTGATCCGCTCGGTCACCGACAAGCCGATCCGCACCGCCATCATCACCCACCACCATCCTGACCACGCCTTCGGCATGGCCCAGCTCAAGCGCGCCAATGCGGTGGTTATGATGCACCCGGCGGCCAAGGCCTGGCTGTTGGGCGAAGGGCCGGCCGTGCTCGGCTTCATGGAAGTGCCCATGGGCCCGGGCTGGCTGGCCGGCACCGAGATCACCAAGCCGAACCGACTGATTCGCAAGGCCACGACATTCGACCTCGGCGGGCGCACGGTCCAGGCCATCCCGCTCGTCGGCGGCCACACCTCCGGCGACATCATCGTGCTCGACGACAAGACCGGAACATTGTTTGCCGGCGACCTGGTATTCAACGAGCGTGCCCCCACCGTGCCCCATGCGGACGTGCCCGTATGGCTCGATCATTTGCGCACTCTGCGCGGCATGGACTGGCAGCGCCTGGTGCCGGGTCACGGCCCGCTGATCACCGACCCTGCGGCTTTCGGCCCGATGGAGGACTATCTGCGCTTCCTCGACGCCCATGCCCGCGAGGCGGTGCAAAGCGGCGAGATGCTGGCCGAGACCTTGGCCGAGCCTCTGCCCGAGGAATTCCAACAGCTGCATTCGGTGGACGACGAATATGGCCGCTCCATGCGCGACCTCTTCCGCAAATACGAGACCAGCGTGCTCGACGCAGCTGTAACGGTGAATTAGTCGAGCGGAACTGTCAGCGTCATCGGCAGGCCCGGGTCGGCGGACCATTCGGCGAGGGAGCCGTCATATAGCTTGACCTGGGCGTTACGGAGCTGGGCGCCGAGCGCCAGCCAGCCGACTGCGCTTTCGAGGCCGGAATTGCAGAACAGGATCTGCGGGCTTTTCGGGTCTATGCCGACGGTGGCCCAGAGCGTGCGCAGCTGCGCCGGCGTGCGATAGCGTAGGCCTTCGTTCACGATCAGCCAGCTCATGGGCAGATTGACGGCACCGCGAATCGTGCCGGGACGAACCACGACGCGGGTCGAATTGATGCCGAGATAATGGTCGTTGTTGCGCATATCCACGAGAACGGCGCCGGACGCAACGGCGGCTTCGACCTCGGCGCGGCTGGCGATCATATTCGGGCGGGGGCGCGCCGTGAAGTTGACGGGCGTGGTCGTGACATCACCGATCTCGACGTCGTTGTCCCACTCGGCGGTCCAGGCGCCCAGGCCGCCGTCGAGGATGGAGACAGCGTCGTGGCCGAGATAGCGGAAGATGAAATAGACCCGCGCCAGCTCGGCGGCCGAGAACATGTCGATGGCGGCGGTCACCAGCACCACATGGTTTGCATTGGCGATGCCGAGGCTGCCGATCAGCCGCTCCAGGCGCTCGGGCTCGGGCACCATGTTCTCTACGCCGTCGCGGCTGGCGCGCCAGCCGTCGCCGTAATAGTCGCTGTGGACGCTGCAGGGAATGTGCTGGGCGGCGAAGTTCTGTCGCGAGCGCCGCAGGTCGAGAGTGATGACGGTGCCACCGCACAGATGGTTCTGCAGCCAGGCTACATCAACGATCGGCGGTGCCGGCTCGGCGCGAACGGCACTCGGAACGGCCAGAAACAGCGCCGCGAGCAAGAGCCGCAAGGGGCGCGTCACTGGGGCGCTGCGCCGGCCACCGCGGCCTCGATCGCGGCGAGCGCGGCGGGGGCGGAAGCGGCATCGGGCCCGCCGGCCTGTGCGAGATCGGCACGGCCGCCGCCCCCCTTGCCGCCAAGCGCTTGCGACGCGGCGCGTACCAAGGCGACGGCATCGAGGCGGTCGGTCAGATCCTCGGTCACGCCGACCACAACGGCGGCCTTGCCGTCTGCCACGGCGACCACGGCGACGACACCGCTGCCGAGCTCCTTCTTCATGCTATCGGCCATGCCGCGCAGCTCCTTGGCCGGCACGCCGTCGAGTTGGCGGGCGATGAGGGAGACGCCGGCAATATCTTTGACCTCGGCGCCGCCGCCGCCACCGCCGCCCGTGGCGAGCGCCCGCCGCGCCTCAGCCAGGTCGCGCTCCAGGTGCTTGCGCTCCTCCAACAACGAGGCGATGCGATCGGCGAGCTCGGCGGGGGCGATCTTGAGTGCCACGGCCGCGTCGCGCAAGGCCTGCTCCTGGCGGTTTATGTGGGCCAGCGCGCCTTCGCCGGTCAGCGCCTCGATACGGCGGACTCCGGCCGCGACCGCGCCTTCGCTGACGATCTTGAACAGACCGATATCGCCGGTGCGCCCGACATGGGTGCCGCCGCAAAGCTCGACCGAGAACGGCTCGCTCGCCTCGCCCATGGTGACGACCCGCACGCGCTCGCCATATTTCTCGCCGAACAAAGCCAGCGCACCCGTCTCGACCGCCTGCTCGGGGCTGGTCACGAGGGTGGAGACGGTGGCGTTGGCGAGCACCTTCCGGTTTACCTCGACCTCGACCGCAGCCAGCTCCTCGGCGTTCATGCCCTTGGGATGGCTGATATCGAAGCGCAGCCGCTCTGGCGCCACCATGGAGCCCTTTTGCGTCACATGGTCGCCGAGCTCCTGGCGCAACGCGGCATGCAAGAGGTGTGTGGCCGAGTGGTTTCGCCGCAGGGCCGCGCGGCGCTGATCGTCTATGCTCAGCGTGACCTCTGCCCCTTTGCGCAGAGTGCCTGATACGACAATGCCACGGTGGACCATCATGGTATCGAGCTTGCGTTGGGTATCCTCGATACGCACTTCGAGGCCGTCCGGGGCGGTCAGGGTTCCGGTGTCGCCGACCTGGCCGCCGGACTCGCCGTAGAACGGGGTCTGGTTGACGAGCAGGCTAACGATTTGGCCTTCAGAGGCTGTGTCCACCACTTCCCCGTCGACGATAAGCGCGGTTACCACGGCATCGGCGCGGGAGGCTTCATAGCCGAGAAACTCGCTGGCGCCGACCTCGTCGCGAAGTGCGAACCATACCTCCTCGGTCGCCGCCTCGCCGGAGCCGGCCCAGGCCGCGCGCGCGGTCTCGCGCTGACGCGCCATGGCGGCATCGAAGCCGGGTTGCTCGATGCTGCGGCCCTCGGCGCGCAGCGCGTCTTCGGTGAGGTCGAGAGGAAAGCCGTAAGTGTCGTAGAGCCGGAACGCGACTTCGCCGGGCAGGGGGTCGTCGTCGCCGAGTTTTTCCGTTTCGTCGGCAAGCAGTCGCAGACCGCGCTCCAGGGTCTCGCGAAAGCGGGTTTCCTCGAGCTTGAGGGTCTCGCCGATCAGTGCCTCGGCGCGGCCGAGCTCGGGGAAGGCCTGGCCCATCTCGCCCACCAACGTCGGCACGAGCTGCCACATGAGGGGATCGCGAACGCCCATGAGGTGGGCGTGGCGCATGGCCCGGCGCATGATGCGCCTGAGCACGTAGCCGCGGCCCTCGTTCGAGGGCATAACGCCGTCGGCGAGCAGAAAGCAGGAAGCGCGCAGGTGGTCGGCGATGACGCGATGGGAGGCGGCATGCTCGCCAGCCGGATCGCTATGGGCGCAATCGGCGATGGCGGCGATCAGGGTGGCGAAGAGGTCGGTGTCGTAATTGTCGTGCTTGCCTTGCATGACGGCGGCGATGCGTTCCAGGCCCATGCCGGTGTCGATGGAAGGGCGCGGCAGGTCGATGCGCTCGTCTGCCGTGCGCTGCTCGTACTGCATGAAGACGAGGTTCCAGATCTCCACATAGCGGTCACCGTCCTGGTCGGGGGAGCCGGGCGGGCCACCGGCTATGGCGGGGCCGTGGTCGTAGAAGATCTCCGAGCAGGGGCCGCAGGGGCCGGTATCGCCCATGGCCCAGAAATTGTCAGAGGTGGGAATGCGGATGATGCGCTCTTGCGGCAGGCCCGAGACCTTGCGCCAGATGTCGAAGGCCTCGTCGTCGGTGTGGTAAACCGTGACCCAGAGGCGTTCCTTGTCGAGGCCGTAGTCACGGGTGATCAGGTTCCAGGCAAGTTCGATGGCCTGGTCCTTGAAATAGTCGCCGAACGAAAAATTGCCGAGCATTTCGAAGAAGGTGTGATGGCGCGCGGTATAGCCGACATTGTCGAGGTCGTTGTGCTTGCCGCCGGCGCGGACGCATTTCTGGCTGGTGGTGGCGCGGCTGTAGTCGCGTTGTTCGACGCCGGTGAAGACGTTCTTGAACTGCACCATGCCGGCATTGGTGAAGAGCAGGGTGGGGTCGTTGTGGGGCACCAGTGGACCGGAGGCCACGACCTCGTGGCCGTTGGCGGCAAAATAGTCGAGAAAGGCCTTGCGGATATCGTTGGTGCTGACGATCGTCATCGCTCTTCTTGCTCCCGGGAGGTGGGTCGCTTTTAGCGATCCAGCGCTGGCCTGTCCAGGAGCTGAGCGCGGCGCCGGGGCGGGCTATCTCGCCCCGGCCAAGAAATGGCGTCAGGCGGTCTCGGCAGCCTCGCCGTCGTCATCGAGGGGCTGGCCGTCGAGGTTCTCGGCAATCAGCCCTGCCGCTTCGCGCACAGCGCGCTCGATACGCATGGCCACATCGGGGGTGTCGCGCAGGAACTGCCTGGCGTTTTCGCGGCCCTGGCCGATACGCTGGCTGTCGTGGGAGTACCAGGAGCCCGCCTTCTCGACCACGCCGGCCTTGACGCCGAGATCGATCAGCTCGCCCATCTTGGAGATGCCCTCGCCATACATGATGTCGAATTCGACGACCTTGAACGGCGGTGCCACCTTGTTTTTGACGACCTTGACGCGGGTCTGGTTGCCGACCACCTCGTCGCGGTCCTTGATGGCGCCGATGCGGCGAATATCGAGGCGCACGGAGGCATAGAACTTGAGCGCGTTGCCGCCGGTGGTGGTCTCCGGGCTGCCATACATGACGCCGATCTTCATGCGAATCTGATTGATGAAAATGACCATGGTGCGCGAGCGCGAGATGGAGCCGGTGAGCTTGCGCAGGGCCTGGCTCATCAGCCGCGCCTGCAGGCCGACATGGG
>CAYPAX010000073.1:0-25406 GCA_964408735.1 uncultured Rhodospirillaceae bacterium
GACGGCGCTGAGACCGGTCAAACCGGTTCCATCTAACCATGAAACGCTCTAGGCCAGCGCCAGGTTCTTCTTGCCACGGAACAGGCCGCCGAGCAGGCCGCGCTTGCTGTTCTTCTCGCGCTCTTCCTTGAGCAGTTCCTGCTGCGAATTGAGATTATCCACCAGGGTTTTGCGGTCGCGCTGTGCCACGTCGCGCTCGCTCTCCATCGCTTTGCGGGTGATGCTAAGCGCCTGGCGCAGGCGCTCGATCTCGGCACCGGCCTCGGCGCGCGCTTCGTCGAGGGTCTTGCGCATCACTTCGACGGAGCGGCGCATACGCTCGGCTTCTTCCAGGGCATCGTCGCGGTCGGCTTCGAGGCGGGCAATCTTGGCAGCAATCGCGTCGTCTGTCGGCGCTCGCTCCGCCTGAGCCTCGATCTTTGCCGGCTCTTTGCGCTCGGCGCGTTTCGCCGTCCAAATCCTGTCCTGTTCCATCGTTCTCACCAGGAACAAAATTGATGCTGGAACGACTGTACCACGATCCGGCCGAAACCCTGTGACGTGGGTCACCGCCGCAAGGGCGCAGGCGCTCAGGACCCTGTGATTGCCGCCACAAAGCGGTCGAAAAGATAGTGGCTGTCGCGCGGGCCTGGCGATGCCTCGGGATGGTGCTGCACGCTGAACACCGGCTTGTCGGTCAGGCGCAGGCCCTCGAGGGTACCGTCGAACAGCGATATATGGGTCTGTTCCACGCCATCGGGCAGGCTCTCTGCCTCGACCACGAAGCCATGGTTCTGGCTGGTGATCTCGACCTTGCCGGTGGCCAGATCCTTGACCGGATGATTGGCGCCGCGGTGGCCCTGCTGCATCTTTCGGGTGCGGGCGCCGAGCGCCAGGGCCAGCATCTGATGGCCGAGGCAAATGCCGAACATGGGTATGCCCGTCTCCAGCAACGTGCGAATCACCGGCACCGCATAGACACCCGTCGCGGCAGGATCGCCTGGCCCGTTGGAGAGGAATATGCCGTCGGGCTTATGGGCAAGAATATCCTCGGCGCTTGTGCTGGCCGGCACCACCGTGACCCGGCAGCCCGCGCTGGCCAGGCAGCGCAGGATGTTGTGCTTGGCGCCGAAATCCACTGCCACCACGTGGCGCTCGGATGCCTCCAGGCGGCCGAATCCGCTGTCGAGCGACCAGCTGGTCTGGTCCCAGGCATAGCTTTGGGTGCAACTCACCTCCCGTGCCAGGTCCATGCCTTCGAGGCCCGGCCATGCTGTCGCCTGCTGGCGCAATGCCGCAATGTCGAAGTTGCCGTCCGGGTCGTGGGCGATGACGCCGTTGGGCGCCCCGCTCTCGCGCACGATTCGGGTCAGCGCCCGGGTGTCGATGCCTGCTATTCCGGGCAGGTCATGGCTGATCAGCCAGGCATCGAGATGCCGGCTCGCGCGCCAGTTCGACGGCTCGGTGATATCGCAGCGCAGCAGGCAGCCGCGGGCAGCCGGCGTGCCGGTTTCCAGGTCGTCCTCGTTGCTGCCGATATTGCCGATATGGGGGAAAGTGAAGGTGATCAGCTGGCCGGCATAGGAGGGATCGCTGATGATCTCCTGATAGCCGGTCATGGAGGTGTTGAAGCAGACCTCGCCGACCGCGCTGCCGGTGGCGCCAAGGCCCTGGCCGCTGACGACGCGACCGTCGCCGAGCACCAGAACCGCCGTCGGCGGGCCGACGCGGTGTGCGGAACTATCCGTCTTGGGCATGTCGTGCGGTTCGCTTATCCTGCGGGCGAAACTGGCGGAAAGTACGCACCGGCCGCTCGGTCGTCAAGCGTGCTACGGCGGGATTAAAGTCATGGAATTTCAACGCCTTAAAAATTTCCCTATTTGTGAATGGACTCACGGCGCACGATGTCTCACCCTTCCCGGCCCGGTCGCGGGAGGCGGCAGGGCCAGGCTGCGCCGATAGCGCGGCCAGATAGTGCGGGGTTTTCCGATGACGGAACTGAGAACCCGTTTTGCCGCTGACTTGAAAGTGGCCATGAAAGCCAAGGAGCGCTGCCGTGTGGCGACCCTGCGGCTGATCCTGGCAACCTTGAAGGATCGCGACATTGCCGCGCGCAGCGACGGCAACGATGTCGGTATCGACGACGGGCGCATTCTCGAAATGCTCGACAAGATGGTCCGCCAGCGTCGCGATTCGATTGCGCTCTACGAACAGGCGGGGCGTGACGAATTGGCGCGCCAGGAGGCCGAGGAGATTTCGATCATCGAAGGCTATATGCCCAAGGCGCTCGACGAAGCGGAGACGGCGGCGGCCGTGCAAAGCACCGTCGACGAGCTCGAGGCGGGCTCGGTCAAGGACATGGGGCGGGTCATGGCATCGCTGAAATCCAGCTATGCCGGGCGCATGGACTTCGCCAAGGCATCGGCGCTGGTGAAGGAGACCCTGGCGGGCGGCGCATGAGCCTGCCGCCGCAGTTTCTCGACGATATTCGCGCCCGTGTGCCTGCCAGCGAGGTGGTGGGGCGTAGCGTTCGCCTGACCCGCCGCGGCCGCGAGCATGTCGGCCTCTGTCCGTTTCACAAGGAAAAGACGCCGTCGTTCACGGTCAATGACGACAAGGCCTTTTTCCATTGCTTCGGCTGTGGCGCCCATGGCGACGTCATCGGCTTCCTGATGCAGCATGACGGCTTGGCTTTTCCCGAAGCGGTGGAGCGGTTGGCGGCCGAAGCCGGGCTGAGCGTGCCCGAGCCGACGCCCGAAGCGCGCGTGCAGGCGGCGCGGCAGGCGACGGTGCTGGGGGCGCTGGAGATCGCCGATGCCTGGTTCCAGCAAGCCTTGCGCCGGGAAGATGCCGGCCAGGCGCGCGCCTATCTTGCGGCACGCGGCATCGATAGGGATACGCTTGCAAGGTTTGGCATAGGTTGGGGCCCCGATCGCCGGCACGCCCTCATTCCCCATCTGGCGGCTTCCGGCGTCGACGAGGATCTGGCCGTCGAGGCCGGACTGGCCCGCCGCGCCGACGATGGCGCCTGTTTCGATTTCTTCCGCGGCCGAGTGATTTTTCCCAT
Source organism: uncultured Rhodospirillaceae bacterium (assembly GCA_964408735.1). GTDB lineage: Bacteria > Pseudomonadota > Alphaproteobacteria > UBA7887 > UBA7887 > UBA7887. The sequence goes on from CAYPAX010000073.1 coordinate 3,047, forward strand.
CGCGGACAGTCGCGGCAGGACGATCGGCTTCGGCGGGCGGGTGCTGGGCGACGGCCAACCTAAGTACTTGAATTCGCCGGAAACTCCGGTCTTTCAGAAGCGCCGTGCGCTGTACAATCTGGCCGCCGCCCGCAAGCCCGTGCGGGACACCGGCACGGTTATCGTCACCGAGGGCTACATGGATGTCATTGCCATGGCGCGTGCGGGCTTTGCCAATGCGGTGGCGCCGCTGGGCACGGCCTTGGGCGAGGATCAGATGGCGGCGCTCTGGCGCCTTGCTGCGGAACCCGTGCTCTGTCTCGACGGCGACACGGCCGGGCGCCGCGCGGCCTCGCGGGCTGCCGAGCGCGCGTTGCCTTTGCTCAGCCCGGGCCGCTCCTTGCGATTCGCCTTTCTGCCCGAGGGCGAGGATCCGGACAGCCTGCTCGCGGCCCACGGGCCGGCGGCGTTGAGCGCCCGCATAGAGGCGGCCCAGCCCCTGGTCGAGGTGCTGTGGGCGCAGATGCTGGCCGGCGGCCGCTTCGACACGCCGGAGCGCCGTGCCGGCCTGCGCCGCGACCTCGACCACATGGTGGCGGCGATTCGCGACGGCGACGTACGCGGGCAATATGGCGAAGAGTTCCGCCGCCGTTTCCAGGAAGCGTTCGGCGGCCCGCAACGCGGCGAAAAGAAATGGCGCCGCAGGCCGGAACGCGACTCGGCCCAGCCGGATCTGGATATCGGCCCCCACGAAGCGGCCCGGCGAGGTCGCGCGGTTGCGGTTACGGCGGCAGCGCGTGGCGGCGACGCCGAGACCGAAAGGCGCGAGCGCCTGCTGCTCGCCACGCTGCTCAACCATCCGGCCCTGCTTGCCGACACCGTCGAGGACCTGGCGGCCATGAGCTTCGCGATGCCTGCATTTGAGCGCTTGCGCCATGCTCTCGGCGATATTGCCGCAGAGGGCGAGACCCTTGACGACGATGCCCTGCGGGCGCGGCTGGCAGGTGCCGGCTTGGCGCAGGAGGCTTTGGCTCTGACCACGCCGTCGGGCTGGGGAGCCGGGCTTGCAGAGAGCTTTGTCCGTGCTGACGCTAGCGATGACGAGGCGTTGGCGGGCTGGCGCCACGTCGTCGCTTTGCACCGCCGCGCCGCCCTCGACGCCGAGATCGCGGCGGCCATCGTGGCGCTTGGCGAGAACCCGAGCGAGGAAGCCCTTGCCCAAATGCTCGCTTTGCGGCATCAACGGGATGCGCTGGCGCAGGATATGGCGGGCGCGGGGGGCCTTGCTTCGGCGCTAACAGGCCCCACATAGATAAGGTACGAGTTGACCGCGACGAGGGGACGCCGTTCCAGGTGGGGGCGGCGTGACGTTGCGCGTCAGCCAATCTGCGATTTTCTCGAGGATATACGCGCATGTCCAAACAGACGGCAGCGGCGACGGAAGAGACGGAAACGCGCGAGGAGCCCAGCGATGGCCCTCTGCTCGATACGGTTGGCGCGGCGGTCAAGCGCCTGATCGCCAAGGGGCGCGAGCGCGGTCATATCACCTATGACGAGCTGAACGCCGTCTTGCCGCCCGAGAAAGTGTCTTCCGAGCAGATCGAAGACACCATGTCGATGATTTCCGAGCTCGGAATCAATCTCATCGAAGACGAGGAGACCGAGGAGACGCCGGAAAAACGCCCCGAGGTCGCTACCACCACCACCACGACCACCGCCAATACCGATGAGGCGGATCTCGGCCGTACCGACGATCCCGTGCGTATGTATTTGCGCGAGATGGGCTCGGTCGAGTTGCTGTCCCGCGAAGGCGAGATTGCCATCGCAAAGCGCATCGAGGCCGGCCGGGAAACCATGATCGGCGCCTTGTGGGAAAGCCCGCTGACGCTGGCCGCCATCAAGCGCTGGTACGACGCCATCAACGAAGGGCACATGCTGCTGCGCGAGGTCGTCGACCTCGAAGCGACTTATGTGGCCATCAATGGCGGACCGGAAACCAATCCCAATACGGCCGGCACGGAAGGCGCCGTCAATGGCAGCGGGGCGATCAATGGCCAGAACGGCGCGGCCGCCGACGGCGGCAGCGAAGCGTCCGCGACCCCGTCGGCGAACGGAGCGGACCAGCCTGCCGAGGCCGACAGTGAGACTGCCCAGGGTGAGGCTGCCGACGGCGAGACTGCCGAAGGTAAGACCGCCGAAGGTGAGACCGCCGAGTTCACCAACGGCAGTGGCGACGCGACCAACGGCCAAAGCGAGAGCGACGAAGACGATGACAGCGACGAAGTCACCATGTCGCTGTCGGCGATGGAGGAGTTGCTCAAGCCCATCGTCATGGACGCTTTCAAGACCATCACCAAGTCCTACGCGAAGCTATCTCGCATCCATGACCAGCGCATGCAGGCGGCGGCCAAGGGCGAAAGCCTGAAACCGACGACCATCAAGCGCCAGGGCAAGATCCAGGCGGAGATCCGAGAGGACTGCGCCGAGGTGCGGCTCAACAATTTCCGCGTCGAGGAGTTGGTCGACGAGCTCTATGGCCGCAGTCGCCGCTTGACCGGCCTCGAGGGTCGTCTGCTGCGTACAGCCATGCGCTGCAAAGTCAGCCGGGAATCCTTCCTCGAGCAGCACATAGGCAACGAGTTCGAGGAGAACTGGCTCGAGCGCTGCTCCGGCCTTCCCGACAAGGGCTGGAAGGCCTTCGGCGAAAAGCACGCCGACATGGTGGCCGAGCTGCGCGGTGACATTCGCACCCTTGGCGAGGCGGTCGGCCTCGACGTTGCCTCCTACAAGCAGGTCGTCGCCACCGTGCAAAAGGGCGAACGCGAGGCCAATCAGGCGAAGAAGGAGATGATCGAGGCCAATCTGCGCCTGGTGATATCAATCGCCAAGAAATACACCAATCGCGGCCTGCAGTTCCTCGATCTCATTCAGGAAGGCAATATCGGCCTGATGAAGGCCGTCGATAAGTTCGAATATCGCCGCGGCTACAAGTTCTCGACCTATGCCACGTGGTGGATTCGCCAGGCCATCACCCGCTCGATCGCCGACCAGGCGCGCACCATCCGCATTCCGGTGCACATGATCGAGACCATCAACAAGCTGGTCCGCACCTCGCGCCAGATGCTGCACGAGATCGGCCGCGAGCCGACGCCGGAGGAGCTGGCAGAGAAGCTCGCCATGCCGCTGGAGAAAGTGCGCAAGGTGTTGAAGATCGCCAAGGAGCCGATCAGCCTCGAGACGCCCATCGGCGACGAGGAGGACAGCCACCTCGGCGACTTCATCGAGGACAAGAATGCCATCATCCCGCTCGATGCGGCGATCCAGTCGAACTTGCGCGAAACCACCACAAGGGTGCTGGCCAGCCTGACGCCGCGCGAGGAGCGCGTGCTGCGCATGCGCTTCGGCATCGGCATGAATACCGACCACACCCTGGAAGAAGTCGGCCAGCAGTTCTCGGTCACGCGCGAGCGCATCCGCCAGATCGAGGCCAAGGCGCTGCGCAAGCTCAAGCACCCCAGCCGCAGCCGCAAGCTGAGAAGCTTCCTCGACACGTAGAAGCGGTCTGCCATGATCTTCGCTAAGGCGTTGCGAGGGGCTCTCGAAGGAGGGCCCCTCGCTGCGTTGCTCTATCGGCCGTGGTACGACACCGCCTCGCTGCCGCTGTTGGTGAGATATTTTTTTCCTCTTAGCCGCGCCTGGGCCGCGGCCGTTGCTTGCCGCGGCGACGCCGAGCGATTTGTTGTGGATTTCCCTGGCCGGCCCGCGCCGTCGCCCTTGGTGCTGCGCCACATCTCCGCCTGTGCCGATGCCCATGATGTTGCCGAGGCCGCGTGGCAACAGCGTTTTTTTGGCTCTGAGCCGTCTGGGCTGGAGGCGGTGGATCAAGGGCGCCGCCGCGCCTCGTTCCGCTTGATGGCGCGGCGCTCGGCCTTGCTCGGCACCCATCTGCGCAAGCCCTTTCCGCCTGTCCGTTATGCCGTGGAGCCCCCTGAGGCCGTGGCGGCGAAGGTCCGGCCCGCACCCTTTGCCTTATCGGCGGCGCCGCCCGCAATAGAACGCTCCCATGCCATCGCACGTCCGGGCGGTGGCCGGCGCTTCTGGATGCGCTTTCCGGCTCCACACGACGTGACCGGCGATACCTGCTGGGCGCGCATCGACGAGCCTGCCGGCGAGCCTGCGGCCACGGTGGTGTTCGCCCATGGCATCTGCATGGAGGATGAGTCCTGGGACGCTGGGCTGGGGGCGCCGGAGCACCTAGCTGAGAGCGTGCGGGTGATATCGCCGGAAGGTCCCTGGCATGGCCGTCGCCGGCTTGCGGGCCATTATGGCGGCGAGCCGATCCTGGCGCGCGGGCCGGCCGGGCTGGCCGACTATTTCGCGGCCCATATTCGCGAACTCGGCCACCTGATCGCCTGGGCGCGCGAGAGCTATGGCCGCCCGGTGGGGCTTTTCGGCATCAGCCTCGGGGCATTGACCTGCCAACTCGCCCTGACCGCGGCGCGGGACTGGCCTGCCGCGGCGCGGCCCGACGCGGCGCTGCTGACCTCACCGGGCGAGTCGATCGACACCGTGGTCTTCAACGGTAGCCTGACCGCCGGGCTTGGCGTGGCGGAGGCGTTGTCCGGCTGGCAGGCAGAGGATCTTGATCGCGTACGGCCCTTGCTCGACCCCGAGGGGCCGCCGGCAACGGACGCCGGGCGCATCGTCGTCGTGCTCGGCGAGCGCGACGTCATCGTGCCATTCGAAAGCGGCGTCGCGCGCGCGAAATTGTGGGGCATACCGGCCCAAAACCTGTTCGTCCGCAACCAGGGCCACTTCGGCGTCTCGCTCGGCTTGACCGCTGCGCCGGAGCCGCTCGAGAGATTCGTCGCTCTGCTGCGGCAAGCGGGATGATAGAGGCTCTTGCCTTCCGCGCGCCGATCCCCGATACCTGGATTCCGACCTCGGTGGGCCTGTAGTTCAGTTGGTCAGAACGCGCCGCTCATAACGGTGTTGTCGCAGGTTCGAGTCCTGCCGGGCCCACCACCCACCCGCCGCATCGTCGAGTGCCAATACCGGTGCTATTGAGAGCCGCAGAACCCTGCGGTCCTGGAGGGGTTGTTTCGAAGCAATGCCGTATTGGAGACCGCGCGTAGGGCAACGAAATTAGCGATAAGCGGTCATTCTTACGTTGGTACTCACAGTCAATTATTGAATCTGTTTGTAGCCTCTCAACAAACGCAACTCAGATGTTGAATTCCTGGGCCTGCTAGTGGTCCAAATCTGACATATGGGACCCATAGGATCGCCTCTGCCGTCGCTTCGCTAGAAAGGTGCGTGCTGGCGATGCCGGCCCATCGACAAACGTGCCTGACGACGCGAGGCGGCGTCAGAGGCGACCTATGGGCGGCCGTTCACGCCCACCGGCGTCGTTGCGCGGTCCTTGCGATGGACCCGCATCGCGGCGCACCGCGCGCCTAACCGGTGGGCGCGGACGACCGTCCTATGGGTACCATATGTCAGATTTGGACCACTAGGGAGGCTGTTGCGGCCCATCCCATTTTGTATCCAGATATCGTCGCCAGCTGGCGAACGCGGTAATGTCCTTGGCGTTGCCGACAGCGAAGGTTTCGCAAAGGAAGCCTTTGACTTCGCTGCCGTCGTCAAGCGTCACGGTGCCGACACCGAGCGGGGCGGGAATGCCCTCGACGAAGCTACCGAGTTCGCTTGCGGGCACCGCCCAGATCTCGATCTCGATGGCACCACCGGTCGTATCGCGCAGCATGCCCGGGCGTGGCGGGTCGAACTGATCGAGGGCGTAGAGGCGATATTCCGGCGCGGTATGCCCGGCGCGCAGAAGGCGGGCCCCGCGCGTGGTCAGCTGGTGATTGAGCGGCAGGCCCGACATATGCGCGCCGCACACGGCTAGGGGAATCCAGGCATTGTCGACTTCCGCATCCGGCCGGGGCGCCGGCAATGGCAGGCCCGTGGCGCCGGCCGGCAGGCCGGCCTCGCGATGCAGACGATCGGCGAGCGAGAGCAGGGCGTGATCGCTGAAAGCCGGCGCCACCAGGCTGACGCCGAACGGCAGGCCGCTCTCCAGGAAGCCCGAGGGAACCGCGACAGCGCTGAGATCCATCAGGTTCACGTAGTTGGTGTAGCGCCCGAGACCGGCGTTGAGAGACAGGGGCTCGTCGGCGACGGCGGCGATGGTGTGGACCGTCGCCGCGGTTGGCGTCATCAACACGTCCGCCTCGTCCCACACGGTTTGCGTCGCCTGGCGCAGCTCGCGCAGGCGGTACTGGGCGCGGAAGGCCTCGACAGCGGTCACCGCCTTGCCGTTGGCTATCACGCTGCGCACCGTCGCATCGGTCTCGTCGCGGTTGGCATCGATGAAGGCACCGACCGCAGCATAGCGCTCGGCCACCCAGGGCCCTTCGTAGAGCAGACGGGCAGCTTCCAGGAACGGGCGAAAGTCCACTTCTCGCGGCACGCCAAAAAGGCGCGTAACGCGCGCGATCTGGTCGCGAAACAGCGCCCGTGCGGAAGCATCGCCGAAGAAATCGAGATCGGCCTCGCGCGGCACGGCGAAGCGGCACCGGGAGTGGTCGAAGCGCGCGGGCGAGGGTTGGGCCGGGCGCGAGAACGAATCTCTTGTATCGAAGTCGGCCGCGACATCGAACACGCTGCGAGCATCGCCGGCCGAAAGCGCGAACACCGAGACGCAGTCGAGGGAGCGGCAGGCGGGCACCACGCCATGGGCGCTGATGCGCCCGCAGGTCGGCTTCAGCCCGATGATATTGTTGAACGCCGCCGGCACGCGGCCCGAGCCGGCCGTGTCGGTGCCAAGCGCGAAGCTCACCAGGCCCGCGGCAACGGCGACGGCTGAGCCCGAACTCGATCCGCCTGAGATGTAATTCGAATCGAAAGGATTGGATACCGCGCCATAGGGGCTGCGCGTGCCCACAAGGCCGGTGGCGAACTGGTCCATGTTGGTCTTGCCGACAGGCAGGGCGCCGGCATCGACCAGCTTTTGCACGGCGGACGCGGACTCGTCGGGGTGATAGGCGTAGGCCGGGCAGCCAGCCGTGGTCGGCAGGCCCGCGACATCGATATTGTCCTTGATGGCAAAGGGGACGCCATAGAGGGGCCGACCCTCGGGGCCGGCTGCCTGCAACGCCTGCGCCTGATCGATCAGCGATTCGCGATCGCGCAGGGCTATCCAAACCCTGTCATCCGGGCGCGCCGCGATCCTGTCGAAAATCTCTGAGACGACGTCGGCGGGCGTGGTCGAGCCTTGGCCGTAGCGCCCATGCAGATCGGCGATCGCCAGGCCGTTGCGTGTTGTTTGCATCCCCCGAATCCATACTCGTTGCCCCGTTGGCGGGCGCATCGCGTCTATGTTACGCTTTTTTTGAAGGGGACAAATCCGCTTGCTGCATTCCTTCGGCGGCGAGTGTGGCAGCGGCCGGCGGGGGATATCGTTTGACCGACGAAAAGGGTTGTTGGAACCGTGCGGTCGGCGCAGATTGAAGCCGAGCCGTATCCGCTCGCCTTCGACCCGCAGCGTGTCGCGCTGATGGTGATCGACATGCAGCGCGATTTTCTCGAGCCGGGCGGCTTCGGCGAGCTGCTCGGCAACGACGTGTCGCTGCTGCGCGGCGCCATCGCGCCCTGCGGGCAACTGTTGGCCGCCGCGCGCCAGGCCGGCATCCCCGTCATTCACACCCGCGAAGGCCATCGCGCCGACCTCGCCGATGCGCCGCCGAGCAAGCTCGCGCGCGGCCGCCTGAAGGTCGGTATCGGCGACGAAGGCCCCATGGGCCGCGTGCTGATACGCGGCGAGCCCGGCCATGCCATCATCCCCGAGCTTGCGCCCGCAGCGGGCGAGCCGGTGGTGGACAAGCCGGGCAAGAGCGCCTTCTACGAGACCGATCTGGAATTATTGCTGCGCAGTCGCGGCATAGAGACGCTGATCGTCTGCGGCGTCACCACCGAAGTCTGCGTCCACACCACCGTGCGCGAAGCCAACGACCGCGGCTTCGAATGCGCCGTGGTGGCCGATGCCGTAGGCTCCTACTTTCCCGAATTTCAGCGTGTGGCCCTGGAGATGATCAAGGCCCAGGGCGGCATATTCGGCTGGGTGACGACGTCGCAAGACGCAATAAAGGCACTGGGCTAAAGCCCGGGCCGAGCGAGTCGGACGAGACGCGCGATGGTGTCTGTGATCGCGCGGCCATAGCAATCTGGGGGAGACTGACGAATGACGGATCAGAAAGTATCCTATTGGTCGGCTGGCGACTGGAATGGCTTTTTCGGTCTCGGCACCAACGTGCTCGTCAACATCATGGTTTTGACGGGCCTGCTCAAATTCGTGATCGGGGTTCCGGACGAACTGCTGTTCGAACGCATCCTGCCGGCGCTCGGCCTGATGCTTTTCATCGGCAACATGTACTACGCCTGGATGGCCAAGCGCCTGAGCGAGAAGACCGGGCGCGCGGATGTCACGGCATTGCCGTCGGGGCCCAGCGTGCCCCATATGTTCTTCGTCGTCTTTGCCATCATGCTGCCGATCAAGGCGACGACGGGCGATCCGATCCTGGCCTATCAGGGCGGTCTCGCCTGGGTCTTCATAGAGGGCCTCGTGCTGTTCGCCGGCGCCTTCATCGCGCCGCACGTGCGCAAACACATGCCGCGTGCTGCCCTGCTGGGTACGCTGGCCGGCATTTCCATCACCTTCATCTCCATGCGCCCGGCCTTCGAGATCATCGAGGCGCCGATCATCGGCCTGGTTGCCGTAGCAATCATCTTCGGTGCCTGGTTCGCCGGCGTGCGTTATCCGGGTGGCGTGCCGGGCGGTCTGGTGGCGATCATCGTCGGTACTGTCATTGCCTGGATCAGCGCCATCTTCGGCTGGGGCCTGGCCGGTGTCTCCGTCGACGGCGTCACAGGCGCGGTGAGCAGCCTCGGCTTCTCCTATCCGCTGCCGGTCTTTGACCAGCTGTTCGGCGGCTTCGACTTCTTCACCATGATCGTGGTGACCGCCGTGCCCTTCGGCATCTACGACTTCATCGAGGCGATGGACAACGTCGAGAGCGCCTCGGCCGCGGGCGACGAATATTCGGTACAGGAAGCGGTCGGCGCCGAAGGCGTCATCAGCCTCATCGGCACGGTGCTCGGCAGCCCCTTCGCCAACGCCGTCTATATCGGCCATCCCGGCTGGAAGTCGATCGGCGGGCGCATCGGCTATTCGGTCATGACCGGCGTCATGGTGCTGCTGCTGACCTGGCTGGCGATCGTGCCGCTGTTGCTCAGCGTCGTGCCGCTGGTGGCAATCATCCCGATCCTGCTCTACATCGGCGCCCTGATCGGTGCCCAGGCCTTCCAGGAGACGCCCAAGTCCCACGCGCCGGCCATCGTCATGGCGCTGGTGCCGAACCTTGCGGCCTGGCTGAAGGTCAATATCGACGGGGCGCTCGGTGCCGCCGGCACCGATGCGGCGACAGTGGGTCTCGACAATCTGGCACAGAACGGCGTGCTCTATCGCGGTGTCGAGATCCTGGCCGGCGGCGCTATCGTCACCGGCCTCTTGTGGGGTGCCATGACGGTCTTCATGATCGACAAGCGGCACATGGCGGCTTCCATCGTCGCCCTGATCGCGGCGGTGCTGACATTCTTCGGCTTCATCCATGGCCCGGCGATCGGCTTTGCCGTGACGCCGATGGTGGCGCTGGCCTATCTGCTCATGGCCGGTGTGATCTTCTCCTTCAGCCATCTGGAGAAGCCGGCCGAAGAGGAAGCTGCCGCCTGATGCCATGGACCTGGCGGCACTGAGCTGCGACGAAGCGCTCGATCGTCCCTTGCGGGGCGGTCGGGTGCTCGCCGTCTTCCGCCGGGCCTGCGCTTGGCAATGCGAGGACGGCTCGCTGACCAGCGTGTTGTCGCGCGAGCTCGCGCCACTGCCCATGGCGATCAGGCTGGCGACGCCGGAAGGCTTCGCGTTCAGCGATCACGTCGCGGCGGGACAGCCGGTTGCGGTCAGGGCCGGCATGGTCCGCTTTGCCGGCAGCGACCTTTGTCTAGACACACGGCCGGCCGAGCCCTGGAGCGGTCGTATCGAATGCGCGACCGAGCCGGCCGATGCCGATGCCATCGAGCGCGCCTGGGACATCATAGAGCGCGAGGCGCCGCCGTCGGCTCTCGCGTTCGCCCTCGACAAAGGCTCGCCGGTCAGAGCATTGCCCGAGCCCGATGCTGCCCGGCGCCTTGTCGGGCTCGGGGCCGGACTGACGCCGTCGGGCGACGACGTGCTGGTCGGCTATCTCGCCGCCCTCAGGGCCCGTGCGGATGGTGCGGCCTTGCACCGGGCGCTGGGCGAGGCGGTCAAGGCGCGCCTCGACCGCACGAATGCCATTGCCGCGACCTATCTGCGCGCCGCCATCGACGGGCGCGTTGGCTCGGTTCTTCAGAGCGCTGCAAGGGCTCGCGTGATCGACCGACACGTTCGCCCCATGCTAGCCTTCGGGCACGAGTCCGGCGCTTGCACAATGATCGGGCTTCTGCTCGGCTTGGACCCAAGCTCGACCCAGAGGCGCCCGTGCTGACCGCAAACCGCATCTTCCGCAATCTCTACCGCGATTCCATCACGCTGCTGCAGCTCGCAACAGGGCTGGCAAAGCGCGAGGGCATCGAACAGGCCGGGGCGGTCATGGCAAGCCCAGCCAATCTCGCGCTGATGCGCGATGCCGGGCTGTTCGACACGGCGCCCGATGCCGGCCCAAACGATCTTCTGCTAGTCGTGCAAGGCGCTGATGGGGACGCGCTCGACGCCGCGCTCGATGCGGCCGAGGATGCACTGAACCGGGAGACGACCGCCACAGAGGGGCCATCCAAGATCGCGCCGCGCAGCATTGCCATGGCGCTCGGCGAGATGCCGGAGGCGACGCTGGCGCTTATCGCCACGCCGGGCGACTTTGCCGCGGCGGAAGCGCGTAAGGCGCTGAACCTCGGCCTGCACGTGATGCTGTTCAGCGACAACGTCGCCGTCGAGGACGAGATCGCGCTGAAGCGCTATGCCCGCGAGCGCGACCTGATGGTGATGGGTCCTGACTGCGGCACCGCCATCGTCAACGGCGTGCCGTTGGGTTTTGCCAACGCGGTGCGGCGGGGGGATATCGGTCTCGTCGCCGCCTCGGGCACGGGCTTGCAACAGGTCACCTGCCTGATCCACGGCTTCGGCGCCGGCATATCCCAAGCCATCGGCACCGGCGGCCGCGACCTCAAGAGCGAGATCGGCGGCATCACCATGCTGCAAGGGCTCGATGCCCTGGCAAACGATGCCAGGACCAAGGTCATTGTCTTGATCTCGAAGCCGCCGTCGGCGGACATTGCCGAGAAGCTGATCGATGCGGCATCGCGAATTGCCAAGCCCGTGGTGGTCAATTTTCTCGGCGCGCCTGCCGCCGGCGACATTCGCACCGCAAGCACGCTTGAGGATGCCGCGCGGATGGCAGTCGAGCTGTCCGGGGATGGGGCGGTCTCGGATGTTCCTGCCGCCGCACCCCAACCGCTGACGCTTTCGGCAGGACAGTCGTACATTCGCGCCCTCTATACCGGCGGCACGTTCTGCTACGAGGCGCTTGCGCTGTTCGACGAGGCGCACTGTTCTGCCTTTTCCAATGTGCCCATGCGGCCCGAACAGGCTCTTGCCGATCCCTGGCAGAGCCAGGCTCACACGATTCTCGACCTCGGCGAGGATCTATTTACCCGTGGCCGCTCACATCCGATGATCGACCCGCGATTGCGGCAGGACCGCGTGCTGAAGGAGGCTGCCGATCCCGCCGTCGCGGTTATCCTCTTTGACGTGGTGCTCGGCTACGGCGCTCATCCCGACCCCGGCGGGGTGATGGCGGAGAGCATTCGCGAGGCGACCGCCATTGCCGAGACGGATGGCCGCACCCTTGCCTTTATCGGCGCCATATGCGGCACCGACCTCGATCCCCAAGGCTATGCATCTCAGGAGGCTGCCTTGCGTGAGGCTGGCGCGACCCTGCTGGCGAGCAACGCGCAGGCGGTTCGTGCCGCGTTGACCCTAGTCGTCGGGCGGCAAGCGAGGCGCGCCTCATGACCCGCCTGTTCGACGACAACCTGCCCGTGATCAGCGTCGGCCCGGCCATGTTCGCGGATAGCATTCGCGCGGCAGGGGGCGATGCTCTGGCTGTCGATTGGTCACCGCCGGCAGATGGTGATGTCAGGGCGGCGGAGGACCTTGCGCGGTTGGTCAATCAGCCTGACGTCGAAGCCGCGAACCGCACCGCCTTCGAGCGCTATGTTGCCGCCCGCCCGAAGCTCGACGGCATTGCACCCGCGCGTGACGTGGTGCCCGGCATGAAAGCGCGCCGCATCCTGCACGCCGGGCCGCCTGTTGCCTGGCAGGCCATGTGCGGACCCATGCGCGGCGCCATCATCGGTGCGATTCTCTACGAAGGCTGGGCGGAGGACGCAAGAGCCGCGGCGGCGCTGGCCGAGGCCGGCGATGTCGCCTTCGCGCCCTGCCACCACCACGATGCGGTCGGCCCCATGGCGGGCATCATCAGCCCGTCGATGCCGGTATGGCGGGTCAGCGACGCCGGCAGCGGGCGGGCCGCCTTCTGCAGCATCAACGAGGGCCTCGGCCGCGTGCTTCGCTTCGGTGCCTATCACGACGAGGTTCTCGAGCGGTTGCGCTGGATCGCGGAGACGCTGGCGCCGGTGCTGTCCGCCGGCCTTGAGAAGCTCGGCGGCATCGATTTGCTGCCGCTGATGGCGCAGGCGCTGCACATGGGCGACGAGGTGCATAACCGCAACAACGCCGCCACCTCGCTTTTCCTGCGCCGTATCGCCCCGGTTATTCTGGAAAGCGACGTGAGCCGGCAGGCGGCGTCCGAGGCCATCGCGTTCATTGCCGACAACGATCATTTCTTCCTCAACATCTCCATGGCGGCCTGCAAGACGATGCTGCTTGCCGCCGACGGCGTCGCAGGCAGCAGCATGGTCACGGCGATGGCGCGCAACGGCGTCGAGTTCGGCATTCGTATGAGCGGCACGGGCGAGCGCTGGTTCACCCGGCCGGCGCCTATCATCGACGGCCTGTTCTTTCCCGGCTACGACGCCCGCGACGCCGCCGCCGATCTCGGCGACAGCGCCATTACCGAGACCGCCGGTATCGGCGGTTTTGCCATGGCCGCGGCACCCGCCATCGTGCAGTTTGTCGGCGGCACGCCGGCAGATGCCCTGCGCAACACGCGCGAAATGGGCATCATCACCATGGGTGTCAATACCGCACTGACCCTGCCTGCACTCGGATTTGCCGGCAGCCCCGCCGGCATAGACGCGCGCAAGGTGATCGATACAGGCATCCGCCCTGTGATCAATACGGGAATCGCCCATCGCGACCCAGGCGTGGGCCAGATCGGCGCCGGCATCACGCGGGCACCGCTCGGCTGTTTCGCCGACGCAGTCAGCGCGCTGGCCGCGCGGCTCGAGGCCTGAGCATGGACGCGCGCGGCAAGCTCGCGGTGGTCGCCGTCGGGGGCAACGCGCTTATCGTCGACGCCCAGCACGAGTCGATCCCCGACCAGTTCGTCGCCGCCTCAAAGACGGCTCATTACATCGCTGATTTGGTGGAAGCCGGCCTCAACGTGGTGATCACCCACGGCAGCGGCCCCCAGGTCGGCTTCATCCTCAGGCGCTCGGAAATCGCCCGCGACGAGGTGCCGATGGTGCCGATGGATTACGCCGCCGCCGATATCCAGGGTGCGGTCGGCTGCATGTTCCAGCGCGTGCTGCAGAACGATTTCCGCAAGCGCGGCCTGACGCGCCAAGCCATTGCCGTCGTCACCCAGGTCGTGGTCGACCGCGACGATCCCGCCTTCGGCAGCCCCGACAAGCCCATCGGCAGCGTCATGGAAGAGGCCGAGGCGAAGGCGCTTGCGGCCAAGCAGGGCTGGCTGGTGCGCGAAGAGATCGGCCGCGGCTGGCAGCGCGTGGTGCCATCGCCGGCCCCGCAAGAAATCGTCGAGCTTTCCGTCGTCGAGCATCTGGTCCGCGCCGGCTACGTGGTAATCGCCGTCGGCGGTGGCGGCATTCCCGTAACGCGCCACCATGACGGCGACCTCGAAGGGGTCGAGGCCGTGGTTGACAAGGACCTCGCGTCGCGCCTGCTTGCCAGCGGTCTGCATGCCGACCTGTTCATTATCCTGACAGCGGTGGAGAAGGTGGCCGTCGGCTTCGATACGCCGAACCAGCGCTGGCTCGACAGCATCACCGTCGACGAGGCCAAGCGCTATTTTGACGCCGGCGAATTTCCGGCCGGCACCATGGGTCCGAAGATCCTGGCGATGATCGAGTATATCGAGAGCGGCGGGCACTGCGGCATCATCACCGACCCGCCCAATCTGGCCCGCGCCCTGGCCGGCGAGACAGGCACGACCATCTCTGCAGTTTAACGCCAACTTGCCACCGCATTACGCTGATGCTTAGCAATTGCGTCGCCGGGAAGCGGGCCTGAAGGCGAGGTAACATCGGCCGATATACTGTGGCGACAGCTCGCTTCTAGGCGGGAATGGTCCTCGCGGTTCTGTTCCCATAAGCTTGCGTTCCGTTGAGAGCGGATTACGGGAACGGGACCATGAACCTGTCATAGTGTCGGGGCGTGTACCGGATGTTCTGCACAAAGGAATCTGAAAAGTTGGCCGTGGCATGCCGAGTGATTGACGAGATCACTTTGGCAAAAAGGAACACACCATGGCCAAGCAAGAGGTTAGCGCTGCGATCGCCTCGCTGAAAGAACTGTTGTCCGGCGACGATGATATTGTTCGCGAGGCGGTTCGCGGCTACGTGCAGGATGTCCTGGAGGAGGAGATGACGGCGGCGCTTGGGGGAACGGTCGGTGGCGCGGCTGGGCTACCGCTCGGGCTATTACGAGCGCGCCCTGGTGACGCGTGTCGGGCGTATCGAGTTGCGCGTGCCGCAGGATCGCGAGGGTCGCTTTTCGACGGCTCTGTTCGAGCGCTACCAGCGCTCGGAGAAAGCCCTGGTCTCGGCGCTTGCGGAGATGTACGTGCAGGGGTGTCGACGCGCAAGGTCAAGCGGATCACCGAGGAGTTGTGCGGGCATGCCCTCTCGGCGTCTGTGATCTCCAGCATCGTCAAGCGGCTTGATGCGCAGTTGCAGGCCTTTGCCCGGCGCCGGCTGTCAGAGCCGTTTCCCTATCTGATCGTCGATGCGCGCTATGAGAAGGTGCGCGAGAACGGCATCATCACTGCCCAAGCCGTGCGGATCGCGCTCGGCATCGACTGGGAGGGCCGCAGGCAGGGCAAGTATGCGAAGCTCACCGATTGGGTCGAGGACAACATCGAGGTGACCTTCGCCTTCTACCGGCTGCCGCGCCAGCACCAGAAGCACCTCAAATAGACCAACATGCTGGAACGCTACAACCAGGAGATCAAGCGCCGCACCCAGGTCGTGCGCACCTTTCCCAACGCGGAGAGCTGCCTGCGCCTGATCGGGACGCTTGCCGTGGAGACCCACGAGGACTGGCTGGAGGCCAATCGCTACCTCAAAACGAAACTGCTGACGGAGCACAAAAGAGAGCTGATGAAGGAAGCCGCCTGACGGCGGCTGGGCATGGCCGGCGCTGCGATAGCTGTGGTCTACGCGCCAACCATGCCCGCAGCAAAGCTCGGCAACATGGCAAACCCTATTTGCAGAAGATTCTGGACATAACTTGCATGACTATCGATGCAGCGGAGTTTTTGCCGGCGCTGTCAAGTCCTCTTGGTAATTTTGGGACCGAGTTGGCAACGCCTGGTGGCGGCGGTAGGCATTCAAGACGGAGTGTTGCCTCCTGCGGCGCCGGCGACATCATTCCATAAAGGGTAGCCCGCGCCCAGTCAGCGCCGCTTTCGCTTAAGCACGATATTGACCTGGATTAAGGCGCGAAGCACGCAGCCTGATAGGCTTCTGTGCATCCACACGAGAGTTCTCTTCCGAAGTCGTCAGTGCCTCTTCCCCCCCGGCGCTGGCGGCTTTGGCGTATTCGGCGGGCTAAGCTGATGCATGACAGCTAGTCCAAGACTCTCCAAGATGCTGTGCCTAAAGTTCAATTCCTGTGCCTTGGACACAAGTTCTTGTGTTGGCTCCTTGGCGCCAAGACCTCTGCGCGCGGCATATAGATGTCGGCAGTGTGAACTAGTTCACACTCAGCCCTATTAAACTCCTGTCAATGTGCGACTTTCGGCCGAAACAGATGGACCTTCCGTGGCAGGAGGAAAGATGTTCGACCCTACGGCTCATGCGATAGACGCATTTCTCGACCTGCTGCGGGAAGACTATCTGCAGACATATGGCCAGCTTGAGCCAGATTATCCTGGCATTGTGGCGTTCGCGGGCCGCATCGCGTTGGAAAATATCGCCAACAGCGATGCCCCTTATCATGACGTGCGCCACACTATGATGGTTACGCAAGCGGGCCAAACGATCCTGAAGGGCAAGCATCTCAGCGAAGGCGGCATTGGTCCGCATGA
Organism: uncultured Rhodospirillaceae bacterium; assembly: GCA_964408735.1. Classification (GTDB taxonomy): domain Bacteria; phylum Pseudomonadota; class Alphaproteobacteria; order UBA7887; family UBA7887; genus UBA7887. Next base: position 19,570 of record CAYPAX010000073.1, read on the forward strand.
TTGGCTGCACGCAATCCTGTCCATGCTGTTCCATGATATTGGCTTTATACGAGGCCTTTTGCGCGATGACCGCGAAGGCACTTACGTCACTGACGAGCATGGCGGGCAAGTCACCCTCATGCCAGGCGCTACCGACGCGTCGCTCTGCGCCTACCATATCGACCGCGGTAAGCGCTTCGTGCGCGAGCGCTTTGCGGGCCATGACACAATCAGCGCCGACATTATCTGCAACAATATCGAGCGCACCCGTTTTCCCGTACCGGACACGCCGGATAGCCAGATCATGGACGATATGCCCGGTCTGGTACGTGCCGCGGATTTCATCGGTCAGTTGGGCGACATCAACCACACGCGCCACCTCTCGGCGCTATTTGTCGAGTTGGACGAGATTGGCACGGCTGCACAGCTCGGCTTCCACAATGCGGCAGATCTGCGGCGCGACTACCCGGCCTTCTATTGGCGAACGGCGAGACCATACATGGAGTCGGCTTTCCGATATTTGCGCATCACGGCCGAGGGCCGGGAATGGCTGGCACGAATCTATGCGAGCGTCTTTGCGGAAGAACATGATCTTGCCTGGACAGGACCCGAGCGTGACGTCGGTTCCGCCCGCCCCGAGATCTTAGGACGCCGTTGAAGCCATATGGCCAGTTTAGACGGGGTTCGTCTTGGGGGTGTCGCGTGGCGTCACGAATGGGGACATATTTGACCGAGGCGGTGAGCCGGGCTTCCCTGCTTTTTGAAGGCGTTTCCCCGATCGGCGGAAAAAATTTCCTGTTAAGGGGACAGAGTTCCCTGTTCATTCCTTGTTTATCAGGGAATTCGACAGAGACGGGTTCGCAGGAGACCGCGCCCACCACCACTCACCCACCGCGGCGGCAGGCATCGGGAAAACTGTGATTACGGTGACTGACGCGGCAACAAAGCTTGTCCATGAATCGCCGCTTGCAGATAGTACGCAATAGCACAGTCCGAAAACCCCAGAGCGGAGGCGAGTCTCGCATGACGGCAGCAGAGGGCAGCGGCGGCGAGCCCGGCAATAGCGCGGTGAACAGAACTCCCTATCACGTCAGCGATCCACAGAGCCTGACGATCATCATCCCCTGCTATAACGAGGAGGCGACGCTGCGGCACATTGTCGATCGCGTGCTCGCCGCGGATACGCTGGAATTGGCACTGGACGTGATCATCGTCGACGACGGCTCGGCCGATGGCTCGGCCGCGGTCGCAGCGGAGATTGCCGCGGAGCATGACAACGTGCAGGCCGAAGCGCATCCGCACAATCGCGGCAAGGGTGCGGCCCTGCGCACCGGCTTCGCTGCCGCCAAGGGCGATATCGTGCTCATCCAGGATGCCGATCTCGAATACGATCCCGCCAGCTATCCCTCGTTGTTGCGGCCCATCCTCAGTGGCCGCGCCGACGTGGTCTACGGCTCGCGCTTTCGCGCCCTTGAAGCCGCGCGTGTGCTGTATTACTGGCATTCGTTGGCGAACACTATGCTGACTACGTTATCGAACATGCTGACCGACCTCAACCTTACCGACATGGAGACCTGCTACAAGATCTTCCGGCGCTCGGTGATCGGCGGGATAAGCCTGCGCGAGGAGCGCTTCGGCATCGAGCCCGAGATGACCGCGAAAATCGCCCATCTGCGCCCGCCGCCGCGCATCTACGAAGTCGGCATCAGCTATCACGGGCGCACCTATGAGGAAGGCAAGAAGATCGGCTGGAAGGACGCCGTGCGCGCGGTCTATTGCATTCTCCGCTACAACATCATTCGCCGCTAATGACCGACGAGGAGGGCAAGACCTATGAAGGGCACGACCTCGAGGCCCTGGTCGACCTGCCGCGCTACCACGCCTGGATGCTGGAGACCTTCCGCCCGTATTTGAGCGGATATGCGGCCGAGTTCGGCGCCGGCATCGGCACCTTGTCGGCAAAGCTTCTGCCTTACCTGTCACAGCTCGATGTGGTCGAACCATCGGCCAATCTGCTGCCGCGGCTGCGTGGCGCTGTGCAAGGCGCCGCGGTCAGCGTGTTCGACCAGCACCTCGAGGCGTATCTCGACGCTTGCCCCGAGGCCGCGCGCGACTGTCTTGTCATGATCAATGTCCTCGAGCATGTGGAGGACGATGAAGCCGTGCTGCGGGAATGCCGGCGCGCCCTGCGGGAAGGGCGCCACCTGTTGCTCTTCGTCCCTGCAATGCCGGGCCTATACGCACCGATCGATGCCCGGCTCGGGCACTACCGCCGTTACGGCCTGGCGGAACTGGTCGGCAAGGTGGAGCAAGCGGGGTTTACCGTCGAGCTGGCGGAATACCGCGATGCGCTCGGCGTGCTGGCCTGGTGGCTGGTGCACAAGAAACTTCGGCGCACCAGCTTTTCGCCCAAGCTTGCGAGGCTCTATGACAGCGTCTGCGTGCCCCTGACGCGAGGTCTTGAGCGAATGTTGCCGCTGCCGTTCGGCAAGAACATCATATTGGTTGCACGGCGATGATGCGTTATCTGCCCGCGTTTGCCGTGATCGTCTGCGCCGTGGCACTGCGTGGCGCCTATCCCCTCAACCACGACGTTGCCTGGTTCCTCTATGTCGCGAACGGCCTGTTGGCTGGCGGCGAGCTCTATCGCGACTTCGTCGGCACCAATGCGCCCATGGCATCGTTGAGTCTGCTGCCGGCAGCCTTGCTGACCCGGGCAGGGCTGCCGCCATACGCCGCGCTGTGCGTGCTGATGATGGCGATGGCAGTGCTCTCGTGCGGGCTTTGCCTGGGGCTGGCAAGGCATTGGCAGGGGCCGTCCAGGTGGCGGCCTTGGGGGAGCGCCGTTCTGCTGGCTGCATTCCTGATTCTGCCCGGCTACACATTCGGCCAGCGCGAGCATCTCTTTACGATCCTCATCGCCCCCTATCTTCTGTGCTTGGCGCTTCGTGTTGCCGGTATCCCGGTGCCGGCAAGGCTCGCCATCATGGCGGGGGCGATGGCGGGCCTGGGCGTCGGCCTCAAGCCCCACTTCGTGCTCATCGCGGCAGCGGCAGAACTCGCTCTTCTCTTGCGGATGCATGATCTCCGCCGACTCTTCCGCCCGGAGAGCCTGGCTCTTGCCGTCTGCGCCAGCGCGGTCGTGGCCGAGGTGTTTCTTTTCCACCCCACCTATGTCCACGACATTCTGCCCGGCGTCGTCGCGACCTATGGCGGCTTCAACAATCCCGACCTGATCCTGTTTTCCCTGGTGGTCTATCTCGCCCTTTTTTGGGCGCTTTCCACGGCACAAATGGCGGCGCCGTTGCGGGATATCCTGCTATTCGCCGTGGTCGGCGCCTTGCTGTCGTTCGTCCTCCAAGGCAAGGGCTGGTACTACCACGGCTATCCCATCGTCTTTTTGCTCTTTCTGCTGGGCGTTGCCGCCTTGGCCGGCGCCGTCATGGCGACGGTGGGTATCGCCTTGACGCTGATGGTGGCGGCGGGGCTCGCCATCGCTCACCCGCCCGATCCCGACGACAGCGACGAGATCACCGCCCTGCTGCGCGCAACGCCGGGCTCGTTTTATATCGCGAACAGCCGCGTCTATCCTGGATTTCCCCTGGCCACGACTTTGCGAAAACCCTGGGCCTCGCGCTTTGCCTTCCTCATGGGCCTGCCGGCGTTTGTCAAAGCCGAGGCCAGTGGCGACGACAGCCTTGCGCCCTGGGCCGACAAGCTGCGCGCCGATATTGCCGAGGATATTGCGTTCCGCCGCCCCGCTGTGGTGCTCGCGCCCTCGGATACTGCCCTCATGCAGTCCCTTCCGCCCGGCTTCGATATTATCGCCTGGCTTTCGGAGGATCCGGCCTTTGCCGCCACCTGGGAGTCGTATCGCGCCGATGGCAAGGCCGATAACTACCTGGTGTATAGGCGCCAATGATCCCGGCTCGTTTTCACACCCTTGCCCTTGCCGGGCTGGCCGTGGCCCTGATGGCCGGCGCCTTTGTGCTGCACGAGCAGCACACCCTCAACCATGACGTGGCGAGCTTTCTCTACGCCGCCCGGCTCATGATCGAGGGCGGCACGCTCTACCAGGACTTCATCGACCACAATCTGCCCCTGGCATCGCAGAGCCTGATCCCTGTCATGTGGCTGAGCGACCGCGCCGGCCTGCCGGTGAGCTGGGCGCTGTCACTCACCGTCTTTGCCTGGGCCGTGCCCTGCTGGCTGCTATGCTTGGCGATGCTGCGGCGCTGGGACAGCCGCTTCGCCACCAGCGCCTTCGCCACCGTGGCGCTGCTGGTCGGCTTTTTGTATCTGCCCGGCTACAGCATCGGTCAGCGCGAGCACATGCTGACCCTGCTGGCGAGCCCCTATCTGTTCGTGCTGGTGGCGCGCATCGCCGGCACCGCGGTCCCCGTCTGGCTGGCGGTCCTGGCAGGCCTGTTGGCGGGTTTCGGAGTCGGCCTGAAGCCCCACCACGCTGCCATCTTTCTCGCCATGGAGTTGGTGCTGCTCGCGCAGCGGCGCAGCTTTCGCACCTTGATCCGCCCAGAGACGGTTGCCGCAACGGTGATCGTCGCCGCGTGCGCCGCACATGTGCTGCTGCTGCATCCCCTTTGGCTCGGCAATATTGTGCCCCGCACGGCCGAGACCTATGGCGCCTACAACGATTTCACGACGGTAACTATTCTGCTCGTCGGCTTCCTGCTGCCGGCGGTGCTGCTGGCGTTTCGCTCAGGCCCGGAAGGCCCGCCGCTGGCCGCCGCCAGGGAGCTGCTGGTCGCCGCCGTTCTCGGCAGCGTCATCGTCTACGCCTCGCAGGCAAAAGGCTGGCTGCACCATTCCTACCCGCTGGTATTCTTCGATTATCTGCTGCTCTGCCTGGCGCTGTCGCGCCTGCGTCTCGCTGTGTTCTGGGCGCGGCTGCGAATCGCGACCGCGGTCCTGCTGATGGCAGCGTTCGCCTGGCTCTATTCCGGCGGCTTCGGCCGTGAGCATTGGGACGAGATGGCCTTGCGCATGCGGGAGACGCCGGGGCCGATCATCGTGCTCAGCACCAGTTCCTTCCCCGCCTTTCCGGTGACGGTGCTGGAGAACCGGCGCCTGGGCACGCGCTTCGTCAATCTGCAACTGCTGCCCGCCATCGTCAATGCCGCGGGTATTGCGAACCACCCCGCCACGAAATGGGAGCCCTTCCTGCGCGACACCCTGGTCGAGGACATGGGGCACTGGCAACCGTTGCTGATATTCGTTCCCGACGAGAACACGGCCCTCGAAGGCCTGCCGGAAGATTTCGACGTTCTCGCCTGGTTTCTCCAGGATCCCGCCTTTGCCGCGGAGTGGCAGAACTACCGCGCCGCCGGCCGCGCCGACGATTTCCTGGTCTACGAACGAATGTAGTGTTCTATTTGTCGCGACGGGGCTTCCAGAACCACAATTCCCGCCAGAACTGGAAGTAATAGGCAGCCCCCCAGCGAAAGATCTGCAATTTGCGATCGCCGCCGATACGCGGCGGCTCGCCGACCGCCACTTCGCCTATGCGCATCTTGGCCTTGGCGGCCCGCACCGCCATCAGCGGCTCCCAGCTGATCACAGTACGGAACAGCCTTTCCGGCAGGCGGTAGGATTCCTCCTTGTCCAGGTCGAGCTCGGCGATCAGCTCGCGCCTGAAGGCACGGTATATGACCATGGCATCGGTATAGGAGGCGCGGTGCAGCAGGTTCACCGTGCGCGTGAACAGCCAGTTGCCGAAGGCCGTCACTACGTCGTCGTCCTGGCTGCTGGCGTCGTCCAGATAGCGGCTGCCGATGACCAGGTCGTAGCCGTCCCGGACCATCTCCACCAGCTCGGGGATGAAATGCGGCGGGCAGTTG
>CAYPAX010000074.1:0-25154 GCA_964408735.1 uncultured Rhodospirillaceae bacterium
GATACCGCACGTTCCAATCAAATCTCATGGCCGGCATGAATAATTCGGGCTAGCAGACAAGTAGTGATACGCCGACGGCGCCGGCAAGGCCGACAGCAACAATTGTGAAAACCGCGGCGAAGGCGAAGCTGAGGCCGGTTAATTGGGCGGCGGACATGATGCTCTCCTGTGTTTCAGGTTTCACACCACTGAGATCTCGCTGAGATCATATTTACGCCGGCTGCGCCAGGCGCGCTATGAAGCGTGTCATAGGCGTGGCGTGATTTGTATCACATCCAGGTGGGATGCTGATGCCGACTTGCCATTGGCAACCGTCGCGGTTCACCTCGAAAGTACGCCTCGCAGTAACAAAATATGATATCATCCGCAATGAACGCGAAGCAGCGCAAAGCCCGAGCCTCTCTCCGCTCGCTCCCGCAACGTTTTTTGAAGCGGGAGCGAGAGAACTGGTGACTTGATAAGCGCGCAGCCCTCAGCCTACCCCTTCAAAAACTCCACGATCATCGGGTTCACCCGCTCCGGCGCTTCGACCAGGAAGAAATGGCCGAGGCCCTCCGGGCGCTCTACGCGCGAGCCCGGCCCCAGAAGCGGCGGGATCTGTTCGGCCATCGTGGCATCCAGCGCGATGCAGCCGTCGTTGGTGCCGTGGATGTAGAGGGTGGGTTGTGTGATCGGGCTGCCCCAGGCGGCGCCCTGCTCGTCCATGGCTTCGGGCGTGCCGAAGCGCTCCGCGGAGAAGAGTGCGCGGTAATAGCCCATGGCGGCGCGCAGGTTGTCTGGGTTGCCGAGACATTCCTTGACCTTGGGCAGGTCGTCTGAGGCGTCGTAGCCCGGCGACCAGTCGCCCCACAGGCCGTCGATGAAGGCGAGGTTCTCGGCCGAGACGATGGCCTCCGAGACCGCCATTTGGAAGAACCAGAAATAGAACGAGCGCTTGATCTGCGGATAGGTGAAGGCGATCTGGCCGAACACCGCGAGCGGCGGCACGTTGCCGATCACCGCCCGGCTCCAGTTGCCGGGCTCGCCCGACAGGGCGCCGAAGGCGGCGACCGAGCCCCAGTCGTGGGCGATCAGCACCGCATCGCCGTCGCCGCCGAGCGCCGCGTGCAGGGCGTTGGCGTCCGCTCCCAGCTGCCAGGTGTTGTAGTCGCCATCCGGCGCCGTGCCCGTCGGCGCATAGCCGCGCATGAAGGGCGCCACGGCGCGAAAGCCCGCATCCGCCAGCGCCGGCATGAGATAGCGGTAGGTATAGGGCGAATCCGGAAAGCCGTGCAGGCAGAGCGCCAGCGGCCCCGAGCCACATGTCTTGTAATGAAAATCAACCCCGTTCGCCGTGACCGATCCGGTCTCGAAGTCGGACATAGTGCTTCCTCCCCAAATTGCATTCCCCGGCAGGCATGCTCCCGCATTGCTGTGCAATTGGCAACAGCCCCGGGGGCGGCTGCCGTCGCCTGACTATTCCGGAATCGAAACATAGCTATAGAGTGACCGCGGGCTTGGCTTGCCCTATCACGGTCTCGGATGCGCGATGCCGAGAGAGCGGAATACCGCCGCCGGCATCGCAGGTTTCGAGAGCAATTTTCGTCATATGCGGGAGAGAGCTATGTGGAGAACGCGATTCTTGCGGCCGCTCACTGCGGTCACGGCGCTGGTGCTGGCACTCGGTATCGGCCAATCGGCCCTGGCCGAGCCGCCCTATCATATGCGCGGCACGCTTGCCGAGGTGAGCGGAGCGACCCTGACCATCGATACCGGCGCGGGCGCCAGCGAGACCGTCATGCTCACCGAGCAGGCGCCGGTCTTCAGCGTTGCGGCGGCGGCAATCGACGATATCAAGGCGGGGCAGTTCGTCGGTATCACCTCGATCACGGTGGGCGGCGAGATGACTGCCATCGAGGTGCATATCTTCGCGCCCGAGCTTTACGGCCTGGCGGAAGGTCACTACCCCTGGGATCTGGTCGACGAGCCCAACATGATGACCAATGCCGCCGTGGCCTGGATCGAGGATGTCGGCGACGGCCGCAAGCTGCGCGCCAAATATACCGAGGGCGAGGAGCGCACCGACGGCGCCCAAACCATCGTCGTGCCCGCCGATGCCACCATCGTCTGGTTCGACGCCGCCGGCCGCGACAAGCTGACCGCGGGCACGAACGTCTTCCTGCTGGCCATCGACGGCGAGGACGGTGCCATCACCAGTCCCGCCATCGTGGTCGGCCAGGACGGCCTCGAGCCGCCGATGTAGGATCGCGCGACGCCTAATGCAGCCCGCTTAAAGACTTGCGAGAATAGGGTGCGATCTCGTCGTAGCGGCCCTGGCGCATCTTGAGCGGCCATGCGGGCTCCGAGAGCAGCTGGCGGCCGACGGCGGCGAGGTCGAACTCGCCTTTGGCCAGGCGCGCGATCAACTCATCGGCGTCGGTCGAGTTGGCGCCCTTCCACGAAGGGTCGTCCAGGCCGATGCTGCCGACGGTGATGGATGGTTTGCCGGTCAGTTTCTTGGCCCAGCCGGCGAGGTTGAGGGGCGAGCCGTCGAATTCCGGCTGCCAGAAGCGCCGCGTGCTGCAGTGGAAGACGTCGACGCCGGCGTCGCAGAAGGTCTCCAGGAAGCGCGCCAGCTTCTCGGGCGTCTCGGCGATCTTGGTCTTGTAGTCGTCCATCTTCCATTGCGAGAAGCGCAGGACGATGACGAAGTCCGGGCCGACGGCGTGGCGCACGGCCTCGACCACTTCCTTGCCGAAGCGGTTGCGCTGGTCGAAGCCGCCGCCGTATTCGTCGCTGCGCCGGTTCGTGCGCCGCCAGAAAAACTGGTCGATGAGGTAGCCGTGGGCGCCGTGGATCTCGACCCCGTCGAAGCCGCATGCCTTGGCATTGGCGGCCGCGGCGGCGAAGGCGGCGATGCAGTCGTCGATGTCCTGGCGGCTCATCTCCACAGGCACTTCGCGCTCGCCCGTGGCGATGGCGGAGGGGGCATAGCCCGGCACCTCGCGGTCGGGCTCGGTGCCAAGCTGGCGATGGGCGCCGACGTGCCAGATCTGCGGCATGATCTTGGCGCCCGCGGCATGGACCTCGTCGACCACGCGCCGCCAGCCGGCCAGGGCTTCGTCGCTGTATATGTTGGGCACGCCGTCATAGCCGTTGGCGGCCTTGTGCTCGATGAAGGTGCCTTCGGTGATGACCAGCCCGACGCCGCCTTCGGCGCGGCGGCGATAATAGGCGGCGACGTTTTCGCCGGGCACGTTGCCGGGGCATTTGCGCCGCGTCATGGGCGCCATGACGATGCGGTTGGGCAGGGTCAGGCCTTTGACGGTGAAGGGCTCGAACAGAATGTCCGCATTGGCGCTCATCAGGCTTCCTTGTTGTTGTCGCGGAGTGTTTTTGCGGCGCCGAGCGCCAGCCGGCATCACTAGCATGGTGCGTGTCGGCTGTCTGCTGCCGTGCCGGCCGGTGCGCTACAGTGTCATTATTCTAAAAACTGCGATGTGGGCCCGGCGGACTTGCGTCGCCGACACCTGCGGAGGCACACTCATTTCCCGCAGTCGCTTTTGCCGGGGGCCCTGGCCATGACGGTCATGAATATTTGTCTGCGCCGAATACAGTGCCTGTGGCTGCTGCTGGTCGGCTTCACACCCCCGGTGCTCGCCTGGGATGGCGACGACGCCAAACAATTCGACGAAGGCGAGGCCCTGCTGATCCTGGTGATTATGAACAACAACGATGTTGCCGGCGAGATGATCGACTCGTTCCTGGCTGCCGGCGGCATGTTCGACTTCGAAGTAACCGATGGCGACAACGCCATCTACCGGCAGGGTACGGCCGTGGCGGATCCGGTAATCAAGATTCCCCAGAAATATGTCAACGCCGACGGCAGGCTCACCGGCGAATACGACTTCCGCCTGATCAATGATCTATTGCACGAGTTCTTCCATGCCTATGTGGATCAGGTGGTGACCAAGGGCCACGACTCGGAGACTGCGGATATCCTGAAAAGAGGCGTTGCATGGTTGGAGCAGCAAAGCATAGAGACATCGATCTCGAGGGTGCAGTCGAGCAGTCCGAGCGGAGAGTTCTTCCTGCATGCCGCGGATGGCAATACTGAAGCGGCGGAAGCGATAAAGATCGATTTCTTCGAGGAATTTGCCGGGCAAATCATTAACAATCTGGCGTTTCAACACCAGAGAATAAAAAAGCGACTGTCCAAGGGCCAGATCGACGAGGAGGAAGCCGCCAATCTATGGGCGATGGTCATTGCGGGGGTGGAGAATGGCTTTTTTCGAGGGTATTCCTACCCCGAGCTTGAAGCAGCGATGGTCATGGGGCACCCACCAAAGTTCCTCATCGATTACCTGGTCGAGCTGTTGGGGCTCGGTTACGAGAGCGAGTGCGACCAACGCGCCCGCTTGCTGGGATTGGCCAAGGGGCAGGGAGACCCCGACGCCCAGTTTCTGCTCGGCTTCAAGTACCTGGTGGGCGATGGGGACTGCTTCCCGGCGGATTCCGGAGAGGCCGCCAAGTGGTTTCAAATGGGGGCGGAGCAGGGAAATAACGGCGCGCAGGATATGCTTGGTAAGCTATATACGCAAGGAAACGGCGTGGCTCGGGACTACGTTCAGGCATATAAGTGGTTCCAGATCGCGGGAGCTTCCGTCTCGCAAGACGGTGTCGGGCTTAAGATGACACCAGCGCAGATCGACGAGGCAACACGTCTTGCGCAGGAGTGGCAACCCAAGCTTTGGGAGGCCTTGGCAGACGATTTGGATATTGCTCCCTGAGCCGCATCATAGCTTGCTATACTCGCTCGTCTGACAACAAGGGGAGCCGAGCCATGAGCGACGTGATCGTATGTCAGCCTGACGAAGGCGAGAGCTGGTGGCAGCCGGTGCCGGCGAACGGCTATGCGGAGGTTCGTGTGTCGGGCCGCGACGGGGTGGATACGGGTGGCCTGTCCTCGGGCATCCAGGTCATCGCGCCGGGCGGGCATATCCGCGAGCATCAGCACGGCAGCGAACGCGAGATCCTGTTCTTCTTCGAAGGCCGGGGCAGGGCGGTGGTTAACGGCGAGAGCCACCCCATCGCGCCCGGCACCACGGTTTTTCTCGGGCCCGGCAACCGCCACACCCTGATCAACGAGGGCGACGAGGCCCTCAAGATGTTCTGGGTCTTGCTGCCGGGCGGCCTGGAGGATTTCTTCGAGGCCATCGGCCGCGTGCGCAGCCCGGGTGAGGCGACGCCCGAGCCCTTCCCACGTCCCGACGACGTCGAGGCCATCGAACACGGCACGGTCTTCGCGCCGCTTTCGGATTAGCGCCGGCGCAACCGCTCGAACAGCACTTTGCCGAGGAGTGGCACCAGGGTAAGGGCGCCAAGGGCCAGCACGGCGATGGTTATGCGGCGGGCGTCTGCCGAGGCCAGCTCGCCGCCGACGTGGGTGAGCAGGAAGCTCGCCGGTATGATCCCGGCCAATGTCGCCAAGGCGAAGCGCCAGGCGGTCAAGGGCGTGAGACCGGCCGCATAGCTCACCAGATCGAACGATATGAACGGCAGCAGCCGGCTCGCGAAGACGATTGCCATGAGGGCGTTCTGGGATGTCCAGGCGCCCAGAGACAGGCGCTGGCTAAGCCACTTGCGCAGCACCTGGTAGCCGACCAGCCGGGCGATGGCGAAGGCGACGAGCGCGCCGATCTCCGACCCTATGGCGACATATACCGTTCCCCAGACATGGCCATAAGCGGCCCCTGCGACCAAGGCGATGGGCGCGCTCGGGATCGGATTGAGGACGATCGCCGTGGCCAGGAGCCCGATGATTGCCAACGGCCCGAAGATGCCGAGCTCGACCACGGTGCGCTCGAGCGCGGGCCTGTCCATGAAGACTGCCAGAGCACCGGTCCAGGATAATATTCCGTAGCAGACCAGCAACACGACGATGAGCGCCAGGCCAGCCAGTAATCTGTTCCGATTGATCGCGAGTGCCTTTGTCAAATTACTCGCTGGTCAGCAGGCCGCCGCGGCCGGTGGTTTGCGGCAAAAAGCTGAAATTCTGCGGCGGATAGCGCACCGGTTGTCCGGTGCTGTCGGTGTAGTCGATGGCGATGGAGACGGTGCCGTCGGGCCAGGCCCAGTCGCCATATTCGATCGAGGAAAAGACCAGCGGCACCTCGACCAGCTTCATTACCGGATTGTCGTTGACCGAGCCGAGCGCGAAGGGGTCGAAGCAGTCGCGATAGGGCTCGCGTACCACTTTGTCAGGGCCATCGAGACAGATCGAGAAGGCATAGGGCTGGGCCAGGGATTCCATGATCTGGAAACTGAGGTCTATGCCGCCTTCCTCGTCCCCCGGCACGATCCAATAGGATATCGGATGCTCGAGCATCGTGGGGTCCACGGCCTGGCCCTGAACCATCGCGCCCCAGCTTCGCTCGATCTCGTCGAGCACTGCGCCGGCGGCGATCTTGTCGATATAGAAATCGTAGAAGCTGCCGTCCTCGGCCTGGGCGGAGACCACGTCGTATGCCTTCAGCAGTGCGCGGCGCTCGCGCACCGACGCGGTCATGAATTGCGTCATCACCTTGCGGCCCCAGGCATGAATGGCGGGTGGATAGGTTATGGCGTCCTCGTTCACCAGGTTGGTCACCTCAACCAATGCCTGACGATCGGTCAGCTGGCTGGCATAGAGGCGAACATCGTCCGAAATGCCTTCGCCGAGAATGTCTTCCAGCGCCCGGGCGGCGCCGTGGGGGCCGTAGACGCTGGTCGCCAGCGTCGCCACCTCCTCGACCGGATCGGCATAGACGATAGGGAACGAGAACAAGCCGCGATATTGTTCAAGCGCCAGGTCCACCTCGCCGCGCTGCGATAGTATGCGGGCATTGTGGTAATACTCCGCCGGGGCGCTTGGCTCTGCCACCAGGCCGCCGATATTGGCCAATGAGCGCAGGCCGGCGCCGAGGTCCGCCAACGCCGCCACGGTCTCGCGCTGACCCTCGGCGATCTCGGCCACGCCTTCCGCCGTCTCACGCGTGTTCTCCTCGATCGCCGCCAGCACGTCGGCATCGCCGCCGCCTTGTATTTCAACGAGACGGCCCCGCGCGAGGCCGGAGAAGGTGCCCTCCGGGAACTTCTCCAAATAGGCTTCGTAGTCCGAAGCCAGCTCGCTGTTCTCGATCAGCCGCCAATACTGGATTTCCAGCGAGGCGCGGTCGCCCGCCGGCTCCGCCGCAGCGACCGTCGTGCCGGAATCGACGCCGGCCAGAAAGACGAAATCGCCGCGGTCGAAATCCTTATCGTTCAGCGCCCCGAAGCGGGGCGTCTGGCGGGCATCGGTGAGATTGGTGATGCGATGGGTAAGGTAGAGGCCGAGCTCACCGGCTGTGACATAACCGTCGTGATTGGAATCCGCCGACTCGGGGCCGTCCAATCCGCGCAGGAATATTTCGCGGAAGGTGCCATCGTCGGAGACCGACTGGCCCGCATCACCGGCGGTGAGGAACTGGCGCACCGGCAGGATCGTGGCGCGGGTGATGGCGGCCGACGGCAGGGCGCGTTCGGCATCGAATATCGTGCCGGCGAAGCAGGAATCGAAGACCACGAAGACATGTTTCGACTGGGCCAGGCGCACATATTCGCCAAAGCGTCTGAGCGACAGCGCCGAGAGCCGAAAGCGTGCACCGACGTTCGGCAGCGGCGTGTCCGTGCCGACCAGATAGCCCTCGCCGTCCTCGGTGTGGCCGTGACCGGCGAACCAGACGAACAGCCGTGCCTCCGGGTCCTCGCCGGCGAGGATGAAGAACTCCTCCAGCCCGTCTTCCAGCTCGTTGCCGGTGAGATCGGTAAGTACCGTGGTCTCGAAGCCACGCGCCTCGAGCGCCCCGGCGATGGCGTTGGCGTCGTTGACCGCATTGGCGAGCTGCGGCCAGCCATTGTTGTAGGCGTCGTTGCCGATGATCAGGGCGCGGCTGCTTTCATAGAGCCGGCGGTGCTCGACCACCGGCGCGTCCGCCTGCTCGCCGCCGCGAATGGCGAGATCGAGCCCGCGCTCGGCCGACCACGCGAGAGCGGGCAGGCAGAGGCAGGCGATCAAGACGGCAGCGAGCTTGCGCATCGGCATCTCAGCAGCCCATATGGGAGCATCGGACGGGCGAAAAGCCTAACACCTTGAGGTGTTACTCTCCAGTCTCCTCGAGCGCTGCGACCACCGCCTCGTATTCCTCGTCCTTGATGGTGAAGCTGTGCTCGGCCAAAGGGAACTGGCTGCTGCGCACGTCGTCCATGAAGCTGGTCATGGCGTCGGTGATCTGTTGGCCGACCTGGCAATATTGCTTGACGAAGCGCGGCGTGAAGCGGTCGAACATGCCGATCATGTCCGCCAGCACCAGCACTTGGCCGTCGCAATCGGGCCCCGCGCCGATGCCCATGGTCGGGATCGAGACGGCTTCGGTTATCAGCTTGGCGATGCGGTCCGGAATCGCTTCGAGAACCATGGCGAAGGCGCCCGCCTCTTCCAGCGCCTTGGCGTCGCGGATCAATTTCAGGCTGGTGCCCACATCCTTGCCCTGAACCTTGAAGCCGCCGAGCTTGGAGACGGTCTGCGGCGTCAGGCCGATATGGCCCATGACAGGAATGCCGGCGCGCACGATGGCCTCGACCTTGTCGGCGAAGTCCTCGCCGCCCTCGAGCTTGACCACGTCGCAGTCGCCTTCCTTCATCAGGCGAACGGCGTTGTCGACCGCCTGAGCAGTGCTGGCATGATAGGCGCCGAAGGGCAGGTCGCCGATGACGATGGCGCGGCCCGCGGCCCGGCTCACCGCCTTGGCATGATGGATCATCATGTCCATGGTCACGCTCACCGTGCCGTCGAGACCGAGCGCCGTCATGCCGAGGGAGTCGCCGACCAGGATGAACTCGATGCCGGCGCGGTCGACGGCAAGCGCGGTGGGATAGTCGACGGCGGTGATCTGGAAGACCGGCTCGCCCTTGTCGACGATGGCCTGGACGTCCTGGATGGTCAGTTTCTTCGCCATGACCGCTCAGCCGTCGCTGTTTTCGATAACATGGCAGCGCGTGATGTTACGGTCTTCCACCAGATCGGCGATGCCGTCGCGGAAGGCCTTCAGGTGAGGCGTCTCCAAATGCGCATTGAAGGCCGCTTCGTCTTCGTAGATCTCGTAGAGGATCACCCGGTCGCTGCCGTCGCGCGGCGTGGCGACGTCGAAACGGTGGCAGCCAGGCTCGTTGGCGACCGAGGCGGCGGCATCCACCTTGGCGATCTCGACAAATTCCCCCAGCTTGCCCGGCTTCAGCTGAAAATCGGCGACGACGACGTAACGGCCCATGGTCCCTGCTCCCTTGTTGCGCTGCAACAGGCTTGTATCGGGGCCGGGCTCGGCTTGTCTACCCCGGCGACAGCATCACCTTGATGTCCTGCGAAGGCGTCTTGAGGGCCTGGAAGGCGTCGGGAAAGTTGGCTAGGTCCGTATGGTCGGTGACCATGCTGGCGGCGTCGATGCGCCGCGCGCCGATCATGTCGAGCACCATGGCGAAATGCTCGCGGCGATAGACGAAGGCGAAATCGAGCGACAGCTCCTTGGTCAGGGCCTTGGTCGGGAAGAAGGTGTCCGATGCCATGCAGAGCCCGACCACGACGATATGGGCGTCGAACGGCGCCTGATCGATGACCGCCTGCAGGCTGCCCGGCACGCCGACGCAATCGAAGATCACGCGCGGCTGGGTGCCGCTGATCGCCTCGACCGTGCTGCGCACGTCTTCGCGGCTGGCGTCGATGGCGGCGGTGGCGCCGAAACGTGTCGCCTGGTCGGCCCGTGCCGACACCAGGTCGCTGACGATGATATGGCGGGCACCGAAAAAGCGGCACCAGGTCGCAACCGCCAGGCCGACCGGGCCGGCACCGACGATGAGCACCGTGTCGCCCGGCTGCATCCTGGCCTTCTCGACCGCATTGAGCCCAACGGCCAAGGGCTCGACCAGCGCGCCTTCGTCGAAGCTTGCAGCCTCGGGCAAACGGAAGCTCGCATTGGCGCCGACGCGGGTATATTCGGCATAGGCGCCGGGCTGGGCGAGGCTGGCGCGGTTGGTCACGCTCTGGCAGCGATAGGCGCGCCCGGCAAGGCAGGCCGGGCACCGGCCGCAGCCGCTGAACGGCTGCGCCGTCACCCGGTCGCCGATCTTCCAGCCGCTACCGGCATCCTTGCCGACCTCGACCACCTCGCCGGAGAACTCGTGGCCCATCACGGCACCACGCTCCAGATGGCGCCAGCCGACGCTGGGATCGGCGTTGTCCGACCAATGCAGGTCGGTGCCGCAGATGCCGCAGGCATGAACCTTGAGAATGAGGTCGGCGGGTCCGGGCTCCGGGTCCGCCACGCTTTCGACGGTAAGCGGGGCACCGGGTTCGCTAAAGACGGCGGCTTTCATGATGTCATTCCTCGGTCAGGCGGTAGACACGCTGGGCGGTGTCGTGGAACAGCGCCGCCTTTTCGGAATCGCTGAAACCACCGACAAGGCGCTTGAAGGCATTCCACACCACCGCATAGGAGCAGGATAGCTTGTCGACCGGAAAATTGCTTTCGAACATGCAGCGCTCGGGGCCGAACACATCGATGGCGTGGCGGTAATAGTCGCCGCCCGCGGCATTGAGCTCCTCTGAGCTCGCGGGCAGCTCGCGCTTGTGCCAGCCGAGGCCGTTGATGGGCATGTTGTTGCCGCCGAGCTTGGCGTGGACGTTCTCGCATGTGGCCAGCTCGCCGACGTCCTTGCGCCATTGCGCCAGCACTTCCTTGCCGAGCCCGGCATAGGGGCCAATGCCGAGCGGGCCGCCGAAATGATCGAAGACGATGGTGACCTCCGGATGCGCCCGGGCGAGGTCGGTCAGCTCTGGGATCTGCGGGTGATAGAGCCAGGACTCGTAGCTCAGGCCGTGCGCCGGCAGGCGGGACAGGCCCTTGCGGAAGGTGGCGTCGGCGAGCAGGCCCTGTGGCGGATTGGTGTGGGAGTTGCGCACAGCGTCGCTTTCATCCCAGCCGGAAGCGTGGCGAATGCCGCGAAAGCGCGCGGGCGCCGCCGCGATATGGGCTTCTAGCACTTCATCCACAGCCTCGCCGAGGGTCAAGTCCGCATAGCCGACGATACCGGCACAAACCCGCGTCGGTCCGAACTCGCCGCTGGCACTTTGCGCCGCGATGCCGTTGACGAACTCGGTCTCGCCGACGGGCTGCAAGCGCTCCGGCCCCGCCTCGCGATACATGGAGCGGCATTCGACGAAGACCGTGGCGACGATGTTGTGTCCCGATCCCGTATCCCGCAACAGATCGTCGAGCAGGTAGGTATGTCCGTCACGGTCCCACAAATGATGGTGCGGGTCGATGATCGGCAACTCCGGCTCGAGGATCGGCTCGCTACGCTGGGCAAGCCAGCTTTCCTTGATCGGCGTCGCAGGCAACTTGGCTCTCATGGTTCCGGCTTCCCCTCCTTCTTGGCGACCTGGGCGGCGTGGTCACGCACGCTTTGGATCAGCGGCATCAGGATCATGGCGACGACGATACAGATCGAGACCACGATGGTTATCTCGTTGAAGGCGCGGATCAAGGCATCGCGGCGGCTCATCTCGATGAGCAACTGCAGGCTGGCCGTGGTGGTTTCCGGCGAGCCCCCCAGGCTCGGGCCCAGACGGCTGCCGAACAGATCGAAGACATCGCTGGCGTAATGGTGGCCCTGGCCGATGCTCTCGCGGAACTGGTGGTAGTGGACCTCGGAGCGGATGATCAGGAAGCTGTTGGCGGTAGCCACGGCTATCGCGGCGCCGAGGCGCATGGTGAGCTGGAACAGCGAGGTGCCGTTCTTGACCTGATCGACGGGCAGCAGGCCGAGGGCAAGGCGAACCATGGACAGGAAGCAAAGCTGGGTCGCGAAGCCGCGCAGCATTTGCGGCAGCATCAGGCTGACGAAACTCGTGTTGACGTTGAGATTGGCCTGGAAATAGGTGCCCAACGCAAGCAGCGAGAAACCGACCAGGGCGATGGTGCGCAGGCGGAAATACTTTACCATCAGCGGCACGAAGAAGCCGGCCACCATCATCGAGATGCCGAGCACGAAGATCCAGGTGCCGATCTGCCAGGTATTGAGACCGAGAATACGCCCCAGGAACAACGGCAGCAGATACAGCGGCACGAACAGGCCGGCGCCGAATACCGCGATGTAGAACGTGCCCATGGCAAAGTTGCGCTGCTTGAAGACACGCAGGTCGACCACCGGGTATTTGCAGGTCAGCTCGTGCCACAACAGGCAGATGCCGGCAATCACGGTGACGGCGGTGATGACGACGATCATGTCGGAGGCGAACCAGTCCTGGCGGCGGCCTTCCTCGAGCACGATCAGCAAGCTGATGAAGAAGACTGCCAGCAGCAGGATTCCGACAATGTCGATGCGTTTGATCAAATGCCATTGCGGCTTGTCGAAGTCCACCAGCGTGCCCACCAGCACCGTCGCCAATATACTGAAAGGCACGTTGAACAGGAACAACCATTCCCATGACAGGGATTCGCTGATCCAGCCGCCCAGGCTGGGGCCGAGCGCCACGGCACCGGTGCCGAGCAGGGAGACGATGGCGCTCAGCGCGTTCTGATGGCGCGCCGGAAAGGCCGAAAAGATGGTCGCGAAGACCATCGGCGCGATGGCACCGCCGCAGAACCCCTGGAGAGCGCGGAAGACGATCATCGATTCGATGTTCCAGGCCGAGGCGCAGGCAACGCTGGCAGCCATGAAGCCGGTCGAGCAGGCGGTGAACAGCCAGCGCGTGGAGAATAGCTGTGACAGCCAGCCCGACATTGGGATCATGATGACCTCGGCGATGAGGGCCGCGGTCAGCACCCAGCTCACTTCGTCAGGGCCGGCGCTGAGGCCCGCGCGAATCTCAGAAAACGAGCTGCCGACGATCTGGATGCTGAGCACCGAGAGGAACATGCCCACGGCCATGCCAAAGAACGCCAGCAGCTGGCGCAGGCCCAACGGGCGGTCTGGGCGCGCAGGCGCGGCTTCAAGCTCGCTCATCGACATGGGGAACCGGGAGTAGGGAGAACCGCGGACATCAAGGCCGATGTATCAGCGCCGCAAGGCCGCATCAAGCGGCGCTGTGGCACGGCGAGGATTTCCGGTGTAGGTAATCGCCTCCCGCCATCGCATCGCAAGGGTGCCGCCATGACCATCGCCGATCTTCGCTCCGACCATTATCGCATCCCGTTGCCGGTGCCGATGTCCGATTCGACCCATGGCGAAATGACCACCTTCGATCTGGTCACCGCGCGCGTCCGCGATGCCGACGGTGTAGAAGGCGTGGGCTACACCTATACCGCCGGCGCCAGCGCGGCCGGAATCCAGTCCGTGATAGGCGAGGCCTACAAGCCCTTGCTGGAGGGCAGGGAGGCCGACCGCATCGAGCAGCATTGGCACGACATGTGGTGGTCGGTGCATTACAGCGGCCGTGGCGGCATGGTGGTTTTCGCGGTGTCGGCGGTCGATATCGCGCTCTGGGACCTCAAGGCCAAGCGTGCCGGCGTGCCCTTGTGGCGCCTGCTCGGCGGCCACGATGCCAAGGTGCGGGCCTATGCCGGCGGCATCGACCTGTACTACCCCATCGAGCAGCTGCTGGCGCAGACCCAGGGCAACCTCGACAAGGGCTTCCGGGCCATCAAGATGAAGGTCGGGCGCGACCGCTTGAGCGAGGACGTAGCGCGCGTGGCTGAGATGCGCAAGATGCTCGGCGACGACTTCCCCCTCATGGTCGATGCCAATATGCGCTGGAGCCCCGAGGTGGCGATCCGCGCCTCGCGGGCGCTGGCCGAGCACGATGTGTTCTGGCTGGAGGAGCCGACGATTCCCGACGACTATGTGGGCCATGGCCGCATCGCCCGTGAAGCACCGCTGCCTATCGCCGCCGGCGAAAACCTGCGCACGCTGCATGAGTTCCAGCATCTCATCGCGGCCGGCGGCGTGGCGTTCCCCGAGCCGGATGTCTCGAACTGTGGCGGCATCACCGCCTGGATGAAAATCGCCCATCTGGCGGAAGCCAACAATCTGCCGGTCACCTCGCACGGCGTGCACGATCTGCACGTCCATCTGCTCGCGGCAGTGCCCAACAAGTCCTATCTCGAAGTGCACGGATTCGGCCTCGAGAAATACATCGCCGAGCCCCTGGCCATCGTCGAAGGCTTCGCCACTGCGCCCGAGCGCGCCGGCCACGGCGTCGCGTTCGACTGGGACGGCATGGAGGCCTACCGCCTTTGAGGCATGGCGTGGCTGTGTCACACTCCGCGTCGGCTGAGAGGATCGGAGCCGGCAGATATGATGCGTCTGGGAATCGCGATATGGCTTGCGCTGCTACTGCCCGGCGTGGTGGCGGCCGAGGAGCGTATCGCGCTTGTCATCGGCAATTCCGCCTACAGCAATAGCCCGCTCGTCAACCCCATCAACGATGCGAAATTGATGGCTGGCGCTTTACGCGGGCAGGGCTTCGAGGTCATCGAGCGGCTGGATGTCGGGCAAACCGAGATGAAGCTCGCCATCGTCGATTTCGGCGCCAAGCTCGATGCAGCGTCCGGCCAGGCAGTGGGCCTGTTCTATTACGCCGGCCACGGCGTGCAGGTGAACGGGCACAACTACCTGATCCCCGTCGATGCACCGATCGAGAACGAAAGCCATGTCGGGGTGTTTGCCGTCAGTGCCGAGGAAGTGCTGGAGGTTGTCGCCTATGGCCGCGCGCGCATCAACCTGATCGTTCTCGATGCCTGCCGCAACAATCCCTTTGCGCGCTCCTTCCGCGCCGCGACGCGCGGCCTCGCCACCATGAGCGCGCCGACCGGCACATTGATCGCCTATTCGACCGCGCCGGGCCAGACGGCGCTCGACGGCGACGGCGTCAACAGCCCCTATACCGCAGCGCTCGCACGTGCCATCGCCGAACCCGGCGTGCCGCTGGAGAAGATCTTCAAGAACGTTCGCGATACGGTACTTGCGGCGACCCAGGGGCGTCAGACGCCTTGGGAGGCGTCGTCGCTGACCGGCGACGATTTCTACCTTGCCGGCCCGGGGAGCGCCGACACCGCCGCTGAAGCACCCGTCGCCAGTGCCGGCGACAGCGCCCTGGAGCTTGCCCTCTGGCACGCCATTGCCGAGAGCGACGATCCGCGCCAGTTCGAGGCCTATCTGGAGCAGTTCCCGCAGGGCACCTTTGCCACCGTCGCCCGGCTGCGCCTGGAGGATTTGGCCGAGACCGAGGAGGTAGCCGCTGCGGTGGCGCCGCCGGAGCCCGTCCTCCAGGTCGAACCCTACGCTGCGCAATTGGTGGCGTTGCGCAACAGCAACCTGCGCGCCGGACCCTCGACCGAGCATGACAAGACCGGCAGCCTGGGAGCCGGCGATCCGGTGACGGTGACCGGCAAGGTGCAGGGCAGCGACTGGTATCGCATCGCGCTCGCCGATGGCGGCGAAGCCTATGTTTGGGCACCATTGCTCGGTGAACCGCCGCAGCCCGAGCCTGCCGTCGCCGCGGTTGCCCCGGCGCCGGAGGCCACGCCGCCGCCGGAACCGGTGGCTCCGCCGTCCGGCAACCGTTCCCTCATCGGCCGTTGGGAGGGGCGACTGGTCTTGACCAGCACGTCGTCGACATGGGAATGCCGCAACCTGTACGGAAAGCCCGCATTGATGGATCTGACCTACGACGGAGAGACCATCCGTGGCACCATCAAAGGCAATCGGGCGGTCGAGTGGATCATTAGCGGGGAAATCGGGGCGGAGGCTGGCGGTGACCGCTTCCAGGGCGATGTTCGCGTCGTCGCCACCACAGGCTACACCACATATCTCAACCTCCGCTTCGCCCTCGGCGAAAACAAGGGGCGCTGGGTCGACAGCAAGATGTTCTGCCGCGGCAACGTGAAACTCACCAAGGTGCGAAACCGCTAATGCGCGACCGGCGCGTCGCATCGGCCTTGGACCTGCGGCAAAACTGATCTCGATAAAGGCGTCGGGCCAAGCTTGTGCGTAGTCTCCGGAAATTCCAGGGGGACCATCCATCAGAGGCCGGCATGAAGATAACCGACGCCCTGCGCGGCGAGCACGGCGCATATTACGGGCTCTTCCAACAGATTGAATATCTGGCAGAAGAGGTTGAAATTCTTGCGCAAATTCAGAACGCGACAATAGCGCTCAATGCCGAGATCCTCTCGCACGCCAAGTTGGAGGAAAGGCTTCTCGTTCCTGCGCTCAGGCCACACCTCGATCACGATGCGCTGATTACGGCTATGTGCGACGAGCATGTGGAAATGGATCAATCCTTGGAGCATGTGGAGGACGCGCAGAGCCTTGAGGACGCGGTGGATTGGATCCACTACTGCGTCGGCTTTGCCCGCGAGCATTTCCAGAAAGAAGAGCAGATCCTGTTTCCTCTTGCCGACAATGTGCTCAGCCGTGACGTCTTGGAGAGTCTGGGAGATGCCTGGGCCGAGGCCCGTGGCGTGTCGCTCGGCGTTCCGGGGCAGGAAATCACGTCCTGAGGCGCGCGTCGCCGGTCTGGCCGAATCATGCTTCAATACGATCGCGCCGCGCAACGACGTGGCGGGATTCGAGGGGCAGGGCATGACGGGATGGATCGCGGCGGCTTGCGCGGGACTGGCGGTCCTGCTGGGCGCATCGGCACCGGCGAGCGCGGCTTGGCAGATCGAGGATTTCGAGGTCTCGACCGCCGCGCCTCATGGTGCCGAGGCGCCGGCCGAAGGCGGGCACGGCAATGTGGCCTATGTGCCGCCCGGCTATGTCGATCTGCTCGAGAGCTATCTTGGCGACGTCGCCCGGTACTACGACTCGCTCGGTTTCCGGCAGCCGGCGCTGGAGCCTGTGGTGATGCGCGGGGACGGCAGGCAGGCCTACCGCGTCTATCTCTACGACTATCCCGACTGGTTAGACAGAACGGGCGCCTATGTCGGCCAGGAGGCGTTCGCCAGGCTCGACGATCAGCAACGCAGCCTGCTTTCGAGCACCGCGCCGTCTGCCTACAGCGTTCGTTGCGACGGCATGGATACGGCACCCCATATCAGGGTCGACCTTTCGCGCGCCTTTCAGGGCGGGCAATTGCGAGCCCGGACCATGGAAAACTTGGCTCATGAGCTGTTTCATGCCGTCCAATACGGCTACGCGCTGTTCACGGAAGACTGCTCGCTGGGGGATTGGATAGTCGAGGGAACCGCGGAGGCGATGGGCATCGACACGGCTCACATCCTGCGCGGCATTCAACCATCACGACAGTCCCCCATCCTGCGGTGGGGCGCGCGCAAGTACCATGCTGATCTATACGTGGCGGACGACGATCCTCGGCGCAAGGCCGACGGCTACGGTACCGCGTCCTTTTGGCGCTATGTGGCCGAGCACATGACCGCCAGGAAAGCTGATGCCTGGGCATCCGTGGCGCCGATCGAGCCGGACTATCGCTATCTGCACACCTTGTTCGGCGCCTCGCTTCCCGGCGCCCCGGGCCAGGCGGCCGAGCTCGCCTGGCTGGATGAAGGCCTGCGCGCCACGACGGGCCTGGGTCTGGCACGGCTCTATCCGAGGTTCGCCGCCACTTTTTCCGGCTATGTGCCGGGGCGAGCCGCGTTCGCCCGCACCGAGGCCGTGGCGCTGCGATATTGGCACCGGTTGATCTTCCGTGCCTGCCCGCGGCTGGCGCTGTCGAACGGGGCGCCGCGCGGAAAAGTCATGCTGGGCCTGCGGACGGTGGCGGCGCGTTGCTTCAAGCTCGTGGTCAAGCCGCGCGGGCCCGTCGAGGTATCGGTTCACACCACAGGCGGGGACTTGCACCTCTTGCGCTCGCTTGCTCTCGGCGTGAGCGGCGGCACCCAGGTGGCGCGCGCCGCCATCGCCGCGCACCCGGAACGGGCCGGTGAATACATTGCCAATTGGCGACTGCGCCTTGCCGGCGACACGCTGCACTACATTATCGTTGCCAATGTCGCGCCCGAGCCGGCGGCGACGGTCGTGCAGCATCCGCAACTTCAATTTAGCATCAGTACCTGGCACGCCACGCTGGCCGCGCCGAATGGGTCTCCCGATGTTGTCGTCGAGCCGGTGCCTGCAACGGTCGTTGCCCCGAAACCCGCCTTCGTCGGCGTAGCTGCCGCGCCCGCCGCCGGCTCGCAAGCCCCTGTCGCTTATACAGGCCATCGCGCTGAGATTCTCCGTCGTGATGCCGAGCCGCCATGCCAAGAAACAGGCTGCGGACCCGTAACGGCCATCTCGCTGCATCCGGCAGCCGGCACGACCCAAGAGGCGCTGCTGATCGTTATTCCCCGCATCGAATACGGCTTTGCCGGCACGGTCGACAACGCACGGATCGGGGGCTCGACCGCCGAGGATCCACTGAGCGGGCAGGTGACGGTCGAGGAATACACGCCATTCATGTTGCGCGGCAGCTTCTCGGCCGAGGGGCGCATCGTGGGAACGTTCGCCGTCGCCGCGCCCTGGCGGGGGGACCGGCGGGCTGCAGCACTGCCCTCGGAGATCGTTTTGGATGACGTCAGGCAGGATCTGGTCGAGAGGTTTCCAGCGCTGACCGGCGAGCCCTTGGAAGAAAGGGCGGTCGAAGAGATTGCCCGCCGGCAAGCCGCCATAGATGCGCGGCCCTGACACGCGTCGGCGACAGATGTCTCTTTCGCTGTTTCATGCTTGAATGCTCCCGCCTGAAGAAGAGGGAGGCGAGGAATGGCGATCGAGACCCAATGGCGCGACTATGATGTGGTGGTGGTGGGCTCCGGCGGGGCCGGCAGTGCAGCTGCCCATGCCGCGGCGGAGAGCGGCGCCAAGGTGCTGGTGGTCTCCAAGGACCCGATCGGCTGCTCCGACACCAAGATATCCGAAGGCATCATCACCGTTCGCGGCAGTGCCGAGGATGCCGATACCAGGCAGGTGCTGTCCGACAATCTGCGCCTCGCGGGTGGCGATCTGCAGGAACCCGAGATCACCGATGCCTTCGCCGAGGACAGCCGCGACGCCTATGACTGGATACGCCGCCAAGGCTTGCGGCCCGATATAGACGAGGCGAGCGGCAGGCCCAAAGTCGTCGCGGTGGCGTTCGGCGGGCATACCCATCGCCGCTCCGTCGTCCACCGCAACAGCGGTGTGGCGCTCAGTCATGCCAATTGGAACGCCGTGGTCCAGGGTGCGGGCATCGATTATCTCGAAGACGCCTGGGTGCTCGATCTGGTGACGCAAGACGACGACGGCACACGCATTGTCGGTGCCGTGGTCTATGACGCCGGGCAGGGCGAGCTGCTGGCGATCCGGGCGCCCTCCGTGATCATCGCCTCCGGCGGCCTCGGCACGATATATTTTCCCAAGACCGACACCATGCGCGGCAACACCGGCGATTCCTATGCGCTGGCGCTGCGCGCGGGCGCCGACCTCGTGGACATGGAACAGGTGCAGTTCCTGCCGTTCTGCATCACCTATCCGCCATCCTATGAGGGGCTCATTGCCTCCGAGCCGGGCGTTTCGGGCTATCTCGGAGTGCTGCGCGACGCCCAGGGCAACCTTCTGCTCGACGGGCTGATGCTGCGCACCCGCGCCGAATGCGCCGCCGCCATGGTGCGCGCCGTCAACGACGGGCGCGGCACTGAGCGCGGCGGCTGCTATCTCGATCTCACCGCCAATGTCGAAGCGCCACGCTCAGGTCCCTATTTCGAGGTCTTTCTCAACACCACCCTCGCCAAGGTGATGGGCACGGTGCGCCAGGCCATGGGGCGCAAGGCGACCAAGTGCCAGGAATGGTGGGAGGTGCGCCCGAGCGCCCATTACTGCATGGGCGGCGTGCGTGTCGATGCCAACGCAGCGGCGAAGACCGACGCCGACCGTGCCCCGCTGCGCGGGCTGTTTTCGGCCGGCCAGGCCATGGGCGGCGTGTTCGGCGCCAACCGGCTCGGCTCGACGGCGCTGTCGGAAAACGTCGTCTTCGGCATTCGTGCCGGGCACGGCGCAGCCGCCATCGCCAAGGCGAGCGAGCCTGCGGCGGAAGACGCCTTTACGCCGCTGCTGGATGCCTATCGCGGCATGTTCGGCCAGGGCGAGGGCGCGGCACCCGCGGCCATGGTGCGCGAGCTGCAGGACGCTTGCTGGGAATACATCGGCCCAGCGCGCACCAAGGCCGGTCTCAATACGATGCTGGAGAAGATCGCCGACTTGCGACGGCGCGGTGCAGAGGCCCCGGTCAACGACGAGGCGGTCTGGAATCAGGCCTTTATCGATCGGGTAGAGCTCGCGAGCATGCTGGATACGGCGGAAGCCGTGACCCATGCCGCGCTGGCCCGCGAGGACAGCCTCGGCGCCCATGTGCGCCTTGACGGCGGCCAGACCTCGCTATTGTGGTCGCGGCCATGGTCGGCGGTCGTGCGGCACAACGCCGCTGTCGGCTGGAGCACGGTCAAGGCACCGCGCAAGGGCACGCCGCTGCCCGACCTGCTCGCCTATCTCTATCGCGATCGCAAGCGCAAGCTGGCGCTGAGGCTGTTGCGCATGTTGCCGTTGCGCTGGCGCGACGCGGTGATCGAAAGCCGCTATCGCGCCACCATGGGTCCCTTGAAGACCAACGACGCACAGGCTGCCGAGGCATGAAGGTAGAGCTTGTGCTGCACCGCGACGGCGAGGACCGTCCGGTGACATTCGAGTACCGCCCTCGCGAAGAGGGCGAGCGGCCCATGGTCCTCGACGTGCTGTTGCAGGCCCAGGCCGGTGACATCCCCGATCTCTCCTTCCGCTACGGTTGCCGCAACCGCGCCTGCGGCATGTGCACCATCGACGTCAACGGCCGGCCGCGATTGTCCTGCCGGGCACGGCTGAAGGAGGGCGACACGGTCAGTGCCCAAGCCATTCTGCCGGTGCTGCGCGACCTCATCGGCCGCCGCGACGGCATCGCCCGCCAATTGCGCGGTCATTTGCCCAACGCCATGCGCGCGAACGACCTCGACGTGCCGGCGGGCGAGGACTTCCACGCCCTGACCGCTTGCGTCGACTGCTATGCCTGCCTGCACGACTGCCCCATGCACGCGCGGAATTTCAGCGACGGCGAAGAGCAGCGGGACGAGGGCGACGCCTATCGCTGGGGCAATCCGTTCTCGATGTTGAAGCTGCAGCGCCTGCGCCTCGACCCGCTGGCGACCGAGAGCGATCGCGAGGGCGCGCTGCAAACCGCCCGCGAGCTCGGGCTTGAGGTATGCGTCGACTGCGCGGGCTGCAAATGCGGCATCGGCATCGACCTCAAAGGCAAGGTCATCGCGCCCCTGCTCGAACATCTCTGACGGCCTTCCGCGCCCGAACCTTGGTACAGTGTGATGTCATGCATGAGCTGGTGATACGAAACGGCAGGGTGATTGACGGCACGGGCGCGCCGCAGCGGGTTGCCGACTTAGCTGTGGACGCGGCAACCATCGGTGCCGTGGGCTCGGGTCTGGGGCCGGGCAAGCGCGAGATCGATGCGGAGGGGCAGCTGGTGCTCCCCGGCTGGGTCGATATCCACTCCCATTACGACGGCCAGGCCACCTGGGATCCCTATCTCACGCCGTCGTCGTGGCATGGCGTCACCACCACCGTGTTCGGCAATTGCGGCGTCGGCGTCGCGCCGCTGCGCCCGGGGAACGAGGATTTCCTCATTGGACTCATGGAGGCGGTGGAGGACATTCCCGCCGCCGTGCTCGCCGCAGGCATGGATTTCCGTTGGCACAGTTTTGCCGACTATCTCGATGCCTTGGCGGCCATGCCCCGTGTCATGGATATCGGCGCCCAGGTGGCCCACGCGCCGCTGCGCGTCTCTGCCATGGGCCAGCGCGGGGCGGACCACGATGAAGCGCCGAGCGAAGCCGAGCTTGGCGATATGGCGCGCTCGCTTGAGGAGGCCCTGGCCGCCGGCGCCCTCGGCTTTACCACCTCGCGCACCCACAAGCACAAGGCGGGGGACGGGCGACCGGTGCCGAGCTACACGGCGCGCCAGGACGAGCTGATGGCGCTAGCCGATGCCATGCGACGGGCCGATGCCGGCGTCATCCAGTGCAATTCCGATCTGGCCGAGGGCGACTTCGCCATCCTGCAGGCCATGGCGGAGCGCGCGGGGCGGCCGCTCTCGCTGTTGCTGCTGCAAATCGACGCGGACCCGGATCGCTGGCGCCGCACCCTGGCCGATATCGAGGCCGCGAACGCCGCCGGCCTCGACGTCAAGGGGCAGGTCGGCTGCCGGCCCATCGGTGTGCTTATGGGGCTCGATTCCAGCATCAATCCCTTCGTCGGCCATCCCGCCTGGACGGAGCTCGCGGAGCTGACGCCCGCAGGCCGGCGCCAGCGCTTGGCCGAGGACGAGGGCTTGCGCCGCCGCCTGGTCGACGACCGTCCCGACGATGCCCGGACGAGCTGGTTGGCGGATGGCCTGGCGAAGTCCTTCGAATTCACGGACCCGCCCAGCTTCGAGCCGGACCCGGCCGACAGGCTGGTTAGCCGTGCCGAGGCGGCGGGGCAGGATCCCTGGGCCTTGGCCCTCGACATCTTGCGCCGGGATGACGGCCTGCTGTTCTGGCCCTTCGAGAACTACAGCGAAGGCAGCCTCGACGTGCTGCACGAAATGCTGCTTTCCGAGCACACGGTCTGCGGACTTGGCGATGGCGGTGCGCATGTGGCAACGATTTGCGATGCCAGCTATCCGACCACGCTGCTGACCCACTGGGCCCGCGATCGCGTGCGCGGGCCGCAGCTGCCGCTGGAATTCCTGGTGCGCAAGCAGACGGCGTTGGCGGCCGAGAGCTATGGCCTTTGCGACCGCGGCATCCTTGCGCCCGGCTACAAGGCCGATATCAACATCGTTGATCTCGCTGCCCTCGGCGTCACCCGGCCAACGGTAGCCTACGACCTCCCAGCCAACGGCAAGCGCTTCGTGCAGCGCTCCGTCGGCTATCGCCACACCTTCGTCTCGGGCGTTGAGGTGGCAGTGGACGGCGAGCATACCGGGGCGCTGCCGGGCGGTCTGGTACGCGGCGCGTGCGGCGGGCCGCAGGCGAGCCGCACCGCGGCCGAATAGGGACGCCGTGGCGGGCGCCTTGGTCATCGCCGTTCTTTTCGCCGAGCTGACTTTGCCCGCACCGTTGTTGGTTCAGGAGACCGAGCCGCCGCCGGCGCCGCCGTCGTCAGAGCTGCTCGACGAGCCGGGCGAGACCACCACCATTGGCCCCGATGCGCCCTCGCCATCGCCGCCGGCGGTACGCTCGAGCGATTGGGTGCGGCGGTTCTATGGGCCGATCCTCAACGTGGCTCCCGAGATTGTTGGTGGCGAGTTTCGTGAGGAGGAGACAGGGCCATGATGGAAGAATTGCCCGAGGCCGAGGCAAAGGGCGAATTGGCAGTGATCTACGAGGAGATGCGCACGACGTGCGCCGTTCCCTATGTGTCGTCGCTGCAGCGCCATATCGCCACCATGCCCGGTTGCCTGGAATATGCCTGGGCGTTGTTTCGCCCGGCATTCACCTCCGGCCTTTTGCCGGAAACCGCCTGGCGCCCGGCCTCAATGATCCCCGTGCAGCCTTTGCCGCCCCTGACTCCGGCGGCATTGCATCTGCTCGGCGTCGATGCCACGGGCGCGCGGGCGATCCGCAATATCTGCGAGAATTTCATCCGCGTTGCGCCAATAAACCTGCTGTTCGCCGGTGCTGTCGAGCGGGTGCTGGAAGGGGCCGAGGCCACCGGCCAGGGCACGACCGTTTTGTGGAGCCCGCCCGAGGCGCTGGCGCCGATGCCGGCCCTGGTCGACATGGACGAGGCGGACGCCGAGCTGCGCGCCGTGCTCCTGCAACTGGGCACGGAAGTGGGCGGGGGCCCATTCGTTCCCGGTCTCTATCGCCTGATCGCCCGCTGGCCCGGCTATCTGGCCCATGCCGCTACCGAGCTGACACCGCTGTTGCGCAGCGAGCTGGCGCGGGCCGAGCGCACCGCCATATCCCGCAACATCGTTGCCGCTGCCGACGAGATCCTCGCCGCCGTGGCGCCCACCGATATGGCGCCGCCGAGCGCCGCGCAGGGACAAGATATCATTACCGCCATTCACACCTACCGCGTCACCAGCCCCGAGATGATCGTCTTCGGCACCTTGCTGCGCGACGCCCTGCCGCCGGAAGGAGACTGGTCATGAGATTCGAAGGCAAGCGCGCCATGGTGACGGGCGCCGGCCATGGCATCGGCCTTGCCATCGCCCGGCGCCTGGCGGAGGAGGGCGCGCGGGTGCTGGTCTGCGACCGCGATCAGGCGCGCGCCGAAAGTGCCGTGGCCGAGATCGGCAACGGTGCTGCCGCGCAGCTCATCGATGTGCGCGAGCGTGCCGAGGTCGAGGGTGCGGTGGCCGAGGCGGTCGCCCTATGGGGCGGCCTCGACGTGCTTGTCGCCAACGCCGGGGTGATGGACCGCATGCCTTTCCTCGAGACCACGGACGAGCATTGGCGCACCGTGCTCGGCATCAACCTCTATGGCGCCTTTCTCTGCGGCCAGCTGGCGGCACGCCAGATGGTGGCGCAGGGGGACGGCGGTCGTATCGTCAACGTGGCCTCCAATTCGGGAATCTTCGGCGGCCGCGGCCGGGCCGCCTATGGCGCCAGCAAGGCGGCGCTGATCAATCTTACCCAGAGCATGGCCATCGAGCTTGCCGAGCACGACATATTGGTCAACGCCGTGGCGCCGGGCCCGACCCGCACCCGCCCGGAGATCCAAGGTGAGCTGATGGAAAGCGCCGCCCGCCGCATGCCTCTCAAGCGCTTCGGCGAGCCCAGCGAGATCGCCGCCGTCGCCGCTTTCCTCGCCTCCGACGATTGCAGCTTCACCACCGGTCACGTCTATGCGGCGGATGGCGGCTTCACCATAGCCGGAATCATGGAGGGGTAAGGTCCGCCTGTACATGGCCTAGGCATTGCAGCAGGAAGCGGCCTTCCGGAGAATCAGCGTCGTCGAGGCGCTTGTAGATCTCGGCTTCCGCGGGCTCGGGAGGCTCCATCTCCTGCTTGGCCAGGCCGTGGCGCACCAGCCAAATCAGCCCTTCCTCGAGATCGTTGAGGAAGGGCGGCGGCAGCGGCCCCGTCACCTTCTCC
>CAYPAX010000075.1:0-24852 GCA_964408735.1 uncultured Rhodospirillaceae bacterium
ATTCATCGTCTGGGAGTGAGAATCAGCAAAGCCACTTAATCAACGGGCTGTTAACCTCCGACGCC
This sequence comes from uncultured Rhodospirillaceae bacterium, assembly GCA_964408735.1. Taxonomy (GTDB): domain Bacteria; phylum Pseudomonadota; class Alphaproteobacteria; order UBA7887; family UBA7887; genus UBA7887. The sequence goes on from CAYPAX010000075.1 coordinate 66, forward strand.
TGATGGCGGCGACGCTGTGCCTGGCGACTGTCGCGACGAGCAGCGCCGATGCGGCGGTGGTGCGGATCAAGGATATTGCCGATTTCGAAGGCATCCGCGACAACATGCTGGTGGGCTACGGCCTGGTCGTCGGCCTGAACGGCACCGGCGATACGCTCAACAACTCGCCATTTACCCGGCAAAGCCTGGAATCGATGCTTGAGCGGCTTGGCGTCAACACCCGCAACGGCAACAGCAATACCGACAATTTGGCCGCCGTCATGGTGACCGCGACAATACCGCCCTTCGCGCGCCAGGGCACGCGCATCGACGTCGCGGTCAGCTCTCTCGGCGATGCCGAGAACCTGCAAGGCGGCACGCTGCTGGTGACGCCGCTGCTGGGCGCCGACGGCGAGGTCTACGCGGTGTCCCAGGGCCAGGTAGAGGGAGGCGACATGTCATCGAGCGTTCAGGATCATGTTATCGAGCGTATCGAAGCGGCGCCGATCCAGCGCCTGCCGACGCCGCATTTCTTTATAAACGGCATCTTTCCCGACGACTTCTACACCGAGCTGCTGGCCAATTTCCCGGAGCAGGACGGCTATGTCTGCCTCGCCGATACGGGCCGCGTGAAGGGCGACGCCTTTCGCGAGCGCTTCGTCTTCATGCTGACGGACGAGGTGATCAATGCTTTGCCTGAGCCGCGGCGCAGCTTCTGGCGCGAGATGCAGGGCTGGTTCCTCGGCGAGCCGCTATTCCGCGCCCTGGTGGCCAAGTTCGCCGCCGCCGCCGCAACCCGCTTCGCGGACCGCCTGGCCGAGGTCGACCTGACATCGGAAGTGCTGGTGGTGCGTGACCACAGCAACTATGCCATCGGACCCCACACGGACGCCACCCACCGCTTCCTGTCGCTGCTTTTCTACTGCCCGCCGGACAACTCCATGGAGCATCTGGGCACGTCGCTCTATATGCCCACCGACCGCAACTTTGTCTGCCCGGGCGGGCCCCACTATCCCTTCGACAAGTTCATATGCGTCGACACCATGCCCTATCGGCCCAACAGCCTGTTCGGATTCTTGAAGACCAAGACATCGTTCCACGGTGTCGAGCCCATCGCCGACGAGAACGTGTGCCGCGATGTCATCCTCTACGACATTCGCCTCGTCAACAACGATCGCGAGCGCGACACCGCGGAACTGTTGCGGATGTAAGTCAACGCACCGGATAACACGATAGCAACACCACCCCACACCTCGCGCCAAAGTTCGGTGACAGTCTCCGAACTTACACGCGTGTAAACGAAAATACTTCAGCGTGAGGTTAGATGACAGTCACCGAACTTTAGGGTGCAGAGCCGAGGCCGATCACCCGCATCGCCGCCTAGCGCGCCCGCTCCAGCGCGCGCTTGTCGAAGTCGCGGTCGCCGAGGCCGTTGCCGAACGTGATGTCGCTGAAGGTGAGATCCGTGCTCTTGCCGGTCTGGTGGTTGATCATCGCCATCGTGTGCGGGCGCCAGAAGCGGCCTTCATACTCGTTGTAATCGGCAAAGGTCAGCGTCTTCAGCAGCGTATCCTTGCGGTCGTAGAAATCGATCTTCCAGACGCGATATTCCTCCTGGTCGCTCCAGGACTGCTGGCGCGTATAACCGGAGTTCTCGTCCAGCGGATAGCGCTCGATGAGCCAGCAGGTCAGCTCCTCGGCACCGGGACAGGGCTCGTCGGCAAGCCATTTGTAGGTGTATTTCTCGACCTCCTGGCTCGACAGATCCTCATAGGCGAACTCCGAGCCGACGAAGGAGCCGGATTTGTTCTCCGAGCTGATGCGCTTGACGCGCTTGAGCGCCGGCAGATAAAGCCACTGGTCGTCCGAGCCGACCTTGTGGGAGTGGGTCAGCACCGCCGTGCCCTTGATGTCGGCGGGCTCGTCGAAGATCGAGATCGACTTGTCGCCGTCATCCTCCACCTCGAGGGTCTTGGTGCGGAAGTGGCGCACGCTTTCCTCGCCGTGGCGATTGCGCAGAACCATGGTGAGGTTCGCCGTGTTATCGCCAAAGCCGGCCTGATCGGCATCGCCCTCGATGGCGATACGCAGCCCCTTCTCCTCGGGCGTCTCGGCCAGAGCCGTCAGGGGAATGACAGTTGCCGCGGCAACCAGAAGCGATGCGGTAAGCGTGTTGCGTGTCATGATTTGCGTGCATCCAGTTTCATGATCAGGGGTGGCAGGAAAAGGAAGTCGGCGGCCAGCGCCAGGGCGATGGTGATGGCGCTGAGCAGCCCCATCTCGGCATTTACCTTGAAGCCCGAGAAGGCGAGCACGAGAAAGCCCAGCGTGAGGCAGATCGAGGTCACCGTGAGCGCCATGCCGACGGTGTTGAAGGCATAGCGCGTGGCATCGATGCCGTTCATGCCGTGCTCGCGCCGCGCGCGCAGATATTTGCTCAGGAAGTGCACCGTGTCGTCGACCACGATGCCCAGCGTCATGGCCACGACGACGGCGATGGCAAGCCCGACCTGGCCCGAGAAGTAGCCCCACAGACCGAAGGCCATGGCGGCGGGGAAGAGGTTCGGGATCAGGCTTATGAGGCCCATCTTGAGGCTGCGCAGCGCAATGATTAGCACCGCCGAGATCAACAGCAGGGCGATGATCGAGCCGCCCAGCATGGAATTGATGTTGCGCTCGGAGATATAGGCGAACATCAGCGACAGCCCGGTGCCCGGTGCCGCACGGTCGGGAATGTTCTCGGCCAGCCAGGCCTGGGCGCGCTTGTCGAGATCGCGCATCTCCTTCGAGGTGATGTCGACCACGGTCACGGTCACGCGGGTCGCCGACTTGCCGACATTGACCTGGTCGTTGAGGCTGAGCCCGAAGGGCACGGACATTTCGTAGAGCAAGAGATATTGCGCCGCGAGCTGCGTGTTCTCGGGTATGCGGTAATGAGCCGGATCGTCCCCGTGCAGATTCTCGTTAAGCCGCTTGATGGTATCGGTCAGCACCCAGACATGGTTGACCTTGGGCTGGGCGCGGAACCACTCGGCAAAGCTCTCGAGGTCGGTGAGATATCTGGGATCGGCGACGCCACCCTCGCGCCCGGCCGGCACGGAATATTCCAGCACGTTTAGGCCGGTGAGATTGTCCTGGGTGAAATCCGAATCGGTGCGGATCGGATAGCGCTCGTCGAAATACTTGATGAAGTCGTCGTCGAGGTTGATCTGCGTCGTGCCGATGCCCATGGCCACGATGGCCGCGCCCGAGGCCCACAACAGCCAGCTACGCTGGCCGATCACGAAATCGGCGAAGCGCGCCATGGCACGGCTGCCGAGCGTCTCGCCCTTGCCCTTGGGCGCCGGCAGCACCGCCATCACCGCCGGCAACAGCGTCACCGACAGGATGAAGGCCACCATCACGCCCGTCGCCACCAGATTGCCGAGCAGGCGGAAGGGCGGCGCGTCGGAGAAGTTCATGCTCATGAAGCCGATTGCCGTGGTCACCGAGGTGATGAATACCGGCGCCATGTTGACGCGCATGGATTCGACGATCGCGGCATGCTTGTCGAGCCCACTTTGCAGGCCCTGCTTGGCCGTCACCATGATATGCACGCCGTGAGCCACGGCGAGGGTGAGGATGATGATCGGCGAGCCCATGGTGCCGGCATTCATCACCACGCCGGCCCAGCCCGCCAGGCCAAGCGTCATGAACACGGTGAAGATGACCGAGAACAGGGTCAGCACGGTCCACAGCACGGAGCGCACGGCGATGCCGATCACCGCCAGCACCAGCAGGATCATGATCGGGAACAGCGTCTGGACATCCGCCTCGGGCACTTCCGAAAACGCCATGTTGATCATCACGCCGCCCGTCATGTAGAGGTCGATGTCCGGATAGCGCTCGCGGAACTCGGCCGCCCGCTCGCGCGCGAAACGGGCGATCGAGGGCACTTCGTCGAGGGAGTCGCCGGGCGTTATCACCAGCACGGCGACCGCCGTGACGTCGCCCTCGGGCGAGACGATGCGATTGACCAGCGTCGGCCGGTCGAGAACGATGCGCCGCGCCCGCTCCACCATGTCCTCGCCGGCGTCGGCCGCGACCTCGCTTCCCGGCCACATGTCCTCGACGATCAGATCGTCGCCCTCGGCATGGCTGTACTGGAAGTTGGTGATGGAATCGACGCGGCTCGAATAGGGCGTCTTCCAGCTTTCCTCGGTCAGCCAGCGGATGGCGTCGAGCACCTCCGCGGTGAACACGTCGCCGCCCTTCGGCGCAACGACGTAAAGCAGGTTGTCGTTCTTGGAATAGGTGTTCTCGAACTGGTCGAGGGCCTGCATTTGCGGGTTGTCCTTGCTGAAGAACACCCGGCTGTCGGGATTGCTGGTCAGCCTGCCCATGCCCATCGCCGCCACGACGACGGCAATAATGCTGGCGGCCAGGACCAGCCAGCGATAGCGAACCAGCGCCGAACCATATGCGTAATCGATCGGCGCGCTCGCCGTGCCGTCTCCCCTCATCGTGCCACCATTCCTTCAATCATCAGGGCCAACACGCCATCGGCCTCGGCCAACAGCTCTGCCAAGGGCGCGACGCGGACCGAGCCCTGGTGAAAGAACACCTGCGTCGCCACGAGGACGGCAGCCGCGGTGGTCTCGACGTTGAGCGGACGAAACTCGCCGCGGCTCACGCCCTCGTTGATCACTTGCGCCAGCAATGCGCGTTCGCGGGAGCGATGGGCCTCTATCAGGGCCTCGCGTTCCTCGCAGACATGGTCGATCAGCTCTTCCAGGTGCGGGTCGCTCTCGATCAGGCCATGCAGGGATTCGATTTTGAGCCTGATCACGCGATGCATGCGCTCGGCGGCGCCGAGCTCGCCGTCATCAACGATCGCCGCCATGTCGTGCCGCATATTCGCCAGCCACTGCTCGGCGCTGGCCGCGGCGATATCGCCCTTGCTGTCGAAATAGCGATAGATATTGGCGGCCGACATGCCGCAATCCGCGCCGATCTCGGCCAGCGTCGTCTTGGCGAAGCCATAGCGTTTGAAGCGTGCCTCGGCGGCCGCCTGAATGCGGGCACGCACCTGCGCCGGTGCCGCTTCGGCCGATCCCTCGCGCTTTTCGATCGAATCGTTCATCGGCACATAAGTAAATGATGAACAGTGAATACTCAACACAATATTCAGCGATCACACTCTCGGCACGACGAGTGAAGCCGCTATGATGGCGCCATGGAACAGCAAGCGCCTGAAACTGCCGTCGTCGAGGTTCGCCAGGAATTCAGCAATTACCTCGAGCTTCTCGCCGTCGTCGGCCAGGATTTTGCCACTTCGCTCGACATCGACGAGACCATCCGGCTGACCCTGGAGCGCATCGTCAACTACCTCGATGCCGAGGCCGCCTCGCTGTTCATGCTCGAGAACAACGACACCGAGATCGTCTGCCGGGTCAGTGTCGGCCCCTGCAACATTGCCGGGCTGCGCCTGAAATACGGCCAGGGAATCGTCGGCCAATCGATTTCGCAGCAAGCCAGCCTGATGGTGCGGGACGTCTCCAAGGACGCCAACTTCCTGCGTTCCGTCGACGAAAAGACCGGATTCACCACCCGCTCCATCCTCTGCGCGCCGATGAGCCTGAACGATGTGCATCTCGGCGCCGTCGAGGTCATCAACAAGCGCAACGCCGAAGGGCTGTTCGCCGAGCGCGACCGCGATGCCTTGCGCGTTCTCGCCGCCTCGGCGGCCCTGGCGATCCGCAACGCCACCCTGACGAAAACGCTGATCGCCCAACAGCGCTTGCAGCGCGAGCTGGAATTGGTGGCCGAGCTTCAGCTTTCCCTGCTGCCCGACCGCAGAGAGGCCGACTTTCCCGTGCATGGCGTGAACGTTCCGGCACGCACCGTCTCAGGCGATTTTTTCGATTTCTTCCCCTTGCCCGACGGCCGCATCTGCTTCGACCTTGGCGATGTCGCCGGCAAGGGCATTCAGGCGGCGCTTCTGATGGCCAAGGCCTCGAGCCTGGTGCGCTGCCTCGGCAAGAGCGTGCACCTCCCCGGCGAGCTGCTGGGCATGGTCAACCGGGAGATCTGCGAGACCGCAAGCCGCGGCATGTTCGTCACCCTGGTAGTCGGCATTTACGACCCGGCCAGCGGCCACGTGATACTCGCCAATGCCGGCCATGAGCCTCCCCTGCTGCTGGCGGCGGACGGCAGCGTGCGGGACTTTCCGGCCGCCGCGCCACCGGTGGGCGTCTCGACCGACCTCTTTGCCGACAATCGTTTCCCCGAGGTCTCGTTCGATCTCGACGGCGGCAGCCTCTACATCTTCACCGATGGCGTGACCGAGGGCACGATCGACGACGGCGAACCCCTCGGTGGCGACGGCATTCGCGAGCTGCTGCGGGAGGTCTCGCCCATGCCGGCCGTCGAGCGCGTGGACGAGATCGCGGCGCGCTTCACGCGCTCCGACAAGCCACTGCACGACGACCTCACCATACTGGTGGTGCAGGATGCCCGGCCTGATGCTCATTTGCTCGAGCTCAGACTGCCGGCAACGGCCGAAACCCTTAGGGAAATTCGCGACGAGGTCCGGACGGTAAGCGCGCAGGCAGGGTGCGGCGAAGAGTGCACGGAGGAAATCGTGCTTGCCGTCAACGAAGCCTGCATGAATATCATTCAACACGCCTATGGAGAGGAGGGCAAAGGCGAGATCATAGTCGAAATCCGCGTAAACGACGGCGGGCTCGAAGTGCGGCTGACGGATTTCGCGGCGCCGGTGGACCCGGAAACCGTGAAACCGCGGCCTTTGGAGGAGTTGCGGCCGGGAGGGCTCGGCACGCGATTCATGAGCGAATGCATGGATGAAGTGCGCTTTGTGCTGCCGCCGCCGGCCGGCGCCGGCAATCAGTTGTGGATGCGTAAGCGTATCGCTTGATACCCGCCGCCGCTTTTCGGCTAGAATGGCTGCGGCACGACCGGGAGGGGTCGCCGATGAAACATGAGGTCGCAAAGGAGCAGGGTCTGGCTGTCGTCGCTTTCAGCGGCGATATCGACTTCGGCTCGTCGCCGGAGGCCCGGCGCGTGCTGCTCGATGCCCTGGAAAACGAAGGCGGCCTGTTGGTGAACCTTGCGGCCGTCGCCTATATCGACAGCTCAGGCGTCGCCAGCCTTATCGAGGCCTTCCAAAGTGCCAAGGGCAGCGGCAGCCGCTTCGCCTTGGTCGCGGTAAGCGACGCCGCCATGCGCGTCTTGCGCCTCGCCCACCTGGAACGGGTCTTCCCCATATTCGATTCGGTGGCCGACGCCGTCGCCGACGCCGGCTGATCCTTCAGCCATGGCGGAGCAGACCGCGCCCGGTCCGCAACGGAGCCTGACCGAGGCCATCGGCCGCCAGGCGATCGCCGGCCTGGCCAGTGTCACGCGTGGTATCGAGGCCATCGGCACCGGCATGGTGCTCCTGGTGCAAAGTTTCGCCCTGTTGTTCTTCGGCCGCCTGCGCCACCAACCCGTGCGCCTGCCTTCGGTGGTCGCGCAGATGATGGAAATCGGCATTCGCGCCGTCCCCATCGCCTCCGTGCTCGCCTTCATGATCGGCATGACACTGGCCATGCAGGGCATCGACCTGCTCAAGACATTCGGCGCCGAAAGCCAGGTGGTGCTGGCCGCCGCCCTGTCCGTCACGCGGGAGTTCGCTCCCCTTATCATGGGCGTACTGGTGGCCGGCCGCTCGGGCTCGGCACTGGCGGCGCGCATCGGCACCATGGTCATTAGCCAGGAAATCGATGCCTTGCGGGTCATGGGTATCAGCCCGGTGCGCTATCTCGTGGTGCCGGCCTTGCTGTCGATGCTGATCATGCTGCCGCTGCTGACCTTCCTTGCCGATATCCTCGGCCTGCTCGGCGCCGCGCTATACACCAATCTCGAGCTCGGCATGTCGCTGCGCGCCTTCGCCGATGCGGCGCTCGAAGAGCTTACCGTAGACCACGTCATGCACGGCATATCAAAAAGCATCATCTTCGGCGGCATCATCGCCCTGGTATCGGTGGTCAACGGCTTTGCCGTATCGGGCGGCGCCGAGCAGGTTGGCCGCGCCACCACCAAGACCGTCGTGCAATCCATCGCCGGCATCATCATCACCGATATGCTGATCATTTTCATTTTGACCCGCTGATGAGCGCGCCGGACATCGATACGGGCCCTATGGCCGAGCCGGTGATCGAGGTGAATTCCCTCGTCACGCACTATCCCGGCAACAAGGAGCCGACCCTGAAGGGCATCGACGTCACCGTCTTCGACCGCGAGATCGTCTGCATCATGGGCGGCAGCGGCTCCGGCAAGAGCACCTTGTTGCGCCAGATCATGGCCCTCGACAAGCCGACCAGCGGCGCCATCGAGATTCTCGGCACCGATGTGAACCGGGCCGACCACAGCGAGATGCACAGCCTGCGCAAGCGCATCGGCGTCGCTTTCCAGGGCGGCGCCATGTTCAACTCCATGACGGTCGGCGAAAACCTCAAGCTGCCGCTGCGCGAACATGCCAACCTTGCCGAAGAGCAGATGAACATCATGGTGCGGATGAAGCTCGCCTTCGTCAGCCTGCCCCCTGAGACCGCGGACAAGCTGCCGTCGGAGCTGTCGGGCGGCATGCTCAAGCGGGCGGCCATGGCCCGCGCCATCATGATGGATCCGGCACTGCTGTTTTGCGATGAGCCTTCGGCCGGGCTCGACCCGGCCGTCTCGGCCTCGCTCGACGATCTCATTCTGCGCTTGCGCGATGCCATGGCCATGACCATCGTGGTGGTCACCCATGAGCGCGCCAGCGCCTTCAAGATCTCGGATCGGATCATTATGCTCGACAAGGGGGAGATCCTCATGGCCGGCTCGCTGGAAGAGCTGCGCGAACACGGCCCCAAACGGGTGCAGGACCTGCTCGACGGCGTTCCGGAAGAAGCCGAAGTGGCCGGCTGGCTGTAGGGATTGTGGAGGCGATGAATGCGGGCGGATAGGTTCGGCTATTTCCTAGTGGGGCTGTTTGTCGTTGTCATGCTGGCCGGGCTGATCGGTCTGCTCACAGTCCTGGCCGGCCGCGGCGCCCGCACCGAGGCCTACGAGACCGTCTACGCCAATGTCAGCGGCCTCAAATTCGGCACGCCGGTCTTCTTCGAAGGCTTTCAGGCGGGGCAGATCGAGCGCATCGAACCCATCACCGTGGACGACCATACCGAATTCCGCATCGCGTTCAGCGTGCGCGCCGATCTTTCCATCCCCGACGACAGCGAAGTGATGATCGTCCAGCCGAACTTGCTCTCTGGGAGAGCACTGTCGATCAGGGCCGGGCGCTCCAAAACCCTGGTCAAGGCCGGCGAGCGCATCCGCGGCGGCAGCACCAGCGGCCTGGCGGCGCTGCCCGGCCTGGTCTCCGGTGGCCAGGACGTGATCGAGGATGCTCGCGCCCTGATGACCGAGGCGACTGCCGCCATGGCCACGATCAAGCGCTGGGTGGGCGAGGACATGGTCCGCATCACCAACAACTACGAATCCCTGCCGCTGGTCCTGCAAAGCGAAGCGCAGGCGCTTTCGGCGGAGGCGCGGGGCACGATACTGGCCGCCAATGCCGTCATCGAACGCACCAATCTCTTTCTCAGCGACCAGAACGCCGGTTCCGTGACGCGCTCGCTGGCCAATGTCGAGACCCTGACCGAGGATCTCGCCCGGACCAGTGACGACTTGCGCACCCTGAGCAACGACACGCGCATCGTGGTCGAGCAGATCCGCGCCCTCCTGGCCGACAACAAGACCGACATCGAAGGCTCCATCGTGGATATGCGCTACACGATGGAGACCATTGCCGAACGCATCGATTCGGTGACATACAATCTGGAGGGCACGAGCCGGAATATGTATGAGTTCAGCCGCCAGATCCGGATCAACCCGGGCCTGCTGCTGGGCGGCACCGCCGCCGAAGAGGCGCTCGGGGCCGGCGCCGAGAGGTGAGCGAGGGGAGAGCATTGGCGCGGGAATACGGAATTCGGGCGCTGTTGCTGGCGCTGCTGGCATTTGCGGTTACGGCGTGCAGCCAACCGCCGGTGCCGCGCGACCAGTTCTACCGCCTCGGCGGCGGCAGCCCGGCGCAACGCTTTGCGACACCCCCGGTCGAGGGCTCTGTGGCGATCAACCGGATGCGCGCGGATGGTCTGGTTAGCCAGCGGCCGATCCTGTTCTCGACGCGCGAGCAGCCCAATCGGCTCGAACAACACAATTACCATTATTGGGTGGAAATCCCGCCAGTCATGCTGCGCGACGCCCTGCTGGTCTATCTGGAGCAGGCCAATCTGGCTTCCGCGGTCGCGCTCGGCGATGCCCGCCACCGCGCCGGCTGCGAGCTCTCGGCCAGCCTGCGGCGCATGGAGCATGTGGTCACCGGCGGCCAGCCCTCGACCGCGGTGATCGAGATTCAGTTCCAGTTGGAACGCGTCAACGACGCGGTCCTTCTGCTCAACCGCAGCTACCGCGCCGAACAGGTCGCAAACGCCCTGACGGTCGATGCCACTGCCGCCGCCTTCGACCAGGCCCTGGCCGCCCTGTTCGCCCGCCTCGCCGGCGATATCGCCGCCGCCACCCCTACCTGCCCGGCGCCGGTGTCCTGACACCGTTGCCTGATCTCCGCGACCGGCGGCCTCAATGGTTACGAGTATAACATAGAACTGACTCAGCATATAGTTGGGTGACAGTCACCGAACTTACACGAGTATTCTGATGTGTTACTCATTCTAAAGTTGGGTGCCTGTCACCTAACTTCAGCGGGTGTACATCGGAGGTAATGCGCATTTGCGCGACCAAGCGAGAAAGATCTAAATCGCCGCCGCGCCATCCCGTAGCTGCCGCCACAGCGCCTCCACGTGGCGCGCCTCGGTGTTGGTCTGGCCGATCGAGACGCGGATGGCGTAGCGCCCCGCGAGCCGCGTGTGGGTAAGATAGGCTTTGCCGCTGTCGTTGATGCGCTCCATGAGGGCGGCGTTGAGCCGGTCCAGGGTCTCTTCGTCGTCATGGCCGGGGGGATGCCAGCGCAGGCAGAGCAGGGCCAGGGAGCGCGGCGCCAGCAGCTCGAAATCGACTGATGCCTCGATCCGCGCCGCTAGGTCGGCCGCCAGGGCGATATGCGCGGCGACACGTGCCTTCAGGTCCTCGACGCCGTAAGAGCGAATGACGAACCAGAGCTTGAGGGCGCGGAAGCGGCGGCCGAGCTGGATTCCCCAGTCGCGATAATTGTGCACCGCCGCGTCCTCGCGGGTCTTGAGATATTCCGGCTGGATGGCGAAGGCGCCGAGCAGGGCGTCCGGATCGCGCACGAAATAGGCCGAGCAGTCGAAATTGGTGAACAGCCATTTGTGCGGGTTGAAGACGAAGCTGTCGGCGCGGTCGATACCCTCGAGCATGGCCCGGTGCTCAGGCAGGATCAGCGCGCTGCCGGCCCAGGCCGCATCCACATGCAGCCAGACGCCGTGGCGGGCGCAGACCTCGCCGATCGGGCCCAAGGGATCGATGGCGCCCGAGCCGGTGCTGCCCAGCGCCGCCACCACGGCGACGGGATGGCAGCCGGCCGCGATATCCGCCTCGATCGCCTCAGCAAGCGCATCAGCGCGCATGGCGAAGGCGTCATCGACGGCAATCTTGCGCAGATTGGCGCGGCCCATGCCGGCGATCTTGACCGCCTTCTCGACCGACGAATGCGCCTCGCTGGAGCAATAGACGCAAAGCGTGCCCTCGTCGGCCAGGCCGCCTTCGTTGCTCCGTGACGCCGTGACCCGCTCGCGGGCGCTGAGCAGGGCGCACAAGGTCGCCGTCGAGGCCGTGTCCTGGATGACACCCGCAAAATCCGCCGGCAGGCCGATCATGTCGCGCAGCCATTCCATCACCCGCTGCTCGAGCTCGGTGGCGGCGGGCGAGGTCTGCCAGCTCATGCACTGGGCGCCGAGGGTTGCGGTCAGCATCTCCGCCAGCACCGAGGGCGGCGAGGAATTGGCCGGGAAATAGGCGAAGAACGAGGGATGCTGCCAATGGGTCATGCCCGGCAGCACGATGTCCTGGAAGTCGGCGAAGATGCCGTCCAACGCCTCGCCGCGCTCCGGCGGCGCCGCCGGCAGGCGGGCCAGAATATCGCCAGGCGCCACGTCGGGGCGCACCGCCCGGCCCTCGATGCCGGCCATATAGTCCGCCATCCAGTCCACCATGTCGTGGGCCGCAGCGCGAAACTCGTCGGGTGTCATGGGCTTCTCCTTCGCCAGTGGCCAGACCATAGCATCCGGTTTCGGACTCGACAGCGCAGGCATAATCGACGATCCAGTCTCCATGTCGTCGAAACACCTGCCAGAGCCCGAGGCGGCGCCGGCGCCCTATTGGGGCGAGGCGTGCGAGGCGCTTTGTGCTTGCGATGCGGTGATGTCGGGGCTGATCGCCGCCGCCGGCGAGGCCACATTGCGGCCGCGGCGCGACGCCTTCTTTTCGCTGGCGCGCTCGATCGTCGGCCAGCAGGTCTCCGTCGCCTCGGCCGAGGCGGTCTGGCGGCGGCTCATGGCCGAGCTCGGCGCGGCCAAGCCCGACGCGGTGGTGAAACGCAACGCCGACACGCTGCGCGCCTGCGGCCTGTCGCGCCAGAAGAGCGGCTACCTGATCAGCCTCGCCGAGCATTTCCTCGACGGCTCGCTCGACGTCGGCGCCTGGCCGGCGCTAGATGACGAGGCCGTCATCGCGCAACTGGTCCAGGTCAAGGGCATCGGGCGCTGGACGGCGGAGATGTTTCTCATCTTCCACCTGCTGCGCCCGGATGTGCTGCCGGTGGCCGATATCGGCGTGCAGCGGGCCTTCAGCAACCATTACACAGACGGGGAGCGGCCCAGCGCTGAGCGCATGGTGGCCCTGGCGAAGCCCTGGCAACCCTGGCGTTCCGTGGCGGTCTGGCACCTCTGGCGCAGCCTCGACGAGGTGCCGGTGGACTATTGAATCGATTCCCGCACTTGTAATCGGACAAACGTTTGATATTTTCCGCGCGAGCTGCCAAAGCCGTCATGGACGGCAAACCAAACGCAAGATCAAAAATATGCGGCCCTGGATCGGCAATTGCGCGCGCGGCGCGCTACTCTCGACAATAGTCGTCATGACGGCCACCGCAGCGGTGGCACAGAACGCCGCGCCCGTGGGCGTGGACGCGGTGCTGGCGGAGCCCTTGTCGCAAACCGTGCCGGTGGCCGGGCGCTTCGTCGCGCGGCAGGCGGGCGCCGTGGCGGCCCGCACCGAAGGCCCCATCACCGAGATGACGGTGCAGATCGGCGACCGTGTCATCGCGGGCGACGTGGTAGCGGTGCTCGACGTCGACCGCCTGACCTGGCGGCGCGATCTGGCACGGGCGACGGCGCGCGAGATGGAAGGCCGTCTGGCGGCGGCAAAGTCGGAGCTCGCCAAGGCCCAGGCGGAGCTCGCGCGCATGGAAGGCATCCGCAGCTCGGCCGCTTTCAACCAGGCGCGCTACGACGATGCGGTGCAGGATGTGGCTATCGCCGAGGGCGCCGCCGCCGCCGCGGCAGCGGTCGTGGCACGCGAACGCGCCGCCCTCAAGCTGGCGGAAGACGACCTCCGCCACGGCCGGCTCAAGGCACCCTATAACGGCGTCGTCAGCCGCCGTCATACGGAGGCCGGCGCATACGTGCGTGTCGGCGATCCGGTGATCTCGCTGGTCAATCAGGACGACCTCGAGATCGAGGCCGACGTGCCCTACAATCGCATCCCCGGCTTGGCACCCGGCACCGTGGTCAGCCTCAATCTTGCCGACGGCAGCGAGCATCAGGCCATCGTGCGCGCCCTTGGCGCGGAAGAGAATCCGCTGACCCGCACCCGGCTGGTCCGCTTCACGCCCGTCATCGATGGCGGCGAAATCGCCAATGCGGTGGGAGAATCGCTGGCCGTATGGCTGCCGCTCGGCGCACCGCGCGAGGTGGTCAGCGTGCACAAGGATGCTATTCTCAAACGCCAGGGCCTGTCGCTGGTCTATGTCGTGACCGCGGAGAACATCGCGCAGATCCGGCCCGTGGAGCTCGGCGAGGCTGTCGGACCGCGCTTCGTGGTGCTCGACGGCCTGGCGCCGGGCGAGCAGGTCGTGGTACGCGGCAACGAGCGCCTGCGCCCGGGCCAGGAAGTCATGGCCCTGCCGCCGGAAGAGGCGGAAGCCGCGGCCGAGGCCGCTGGAGACAGTTAGATGAACCTGATCAACGGCGCCATCAAACGACCGACCGCTGTTGTCGCTGCGGTCATGATGGTGCTGATATTCGGCTTCCTCTCCCTGCAGCGCATCCCCATTCAGCTGGCCCCGGACGTCTCCAAGCCGATGGTCAGCATTACCACCGTCTGGCCCGGCGGCTCGCCCTTCGAGATCGAGCGCGAGATCCTCAATCGCCAGGAAGAGAAGCTGAAGGGCATCGAAGGCCTGGTGCAGATGGAGGGCTCTGCCCAGAACGGCCGCGCCGAGGTCAAGCTCGAGTTCGGCGTCGGCACCAACATGGACCGCACCCTGCTGCTGGTCGCCAACCGTCTCGACCAGGTCGAGTTCTACCCGGACGAGGCCCTGCGCCCGACCATCTCCACCTCGGGCCTGTCCGACAATCCCATCGCCTGGTTCATCCTCACCCGCTCCGACGGCAACGAGCGCCCGGTCCATTCCTACGGCGACTTCGTCGAGGATGTCATTCAGGAACGCCTCGAACGCGTGCCCGGCGTCTCGCGCACCAACGTCTATGGCGGCAGCGCGCGCGAGATGCGGGTGACCATCGACCCCGCCAGCATGGCCCGCTTCCGGCTTACCGTGCCGCGTGTGGTGCAGGCCCTGCGCGCCGCCAACGCTTCCCTCTCGGCCGGCGAGGTGGACGAAGGCAAGCGGCGCTACACGGTCCGCGCCGAGGGCGAATTCGAGACCATCGAGCAGGTCCGCCAAGTGGTGCTGACCAGCGATTCCGACGCCGACACCGGGCGTATCGGCCGCGTCACGATCGGCGACATCGCGGACGTCGCCTATGCCTATAAGGAGCCCACGGCGACCATTCGCTTCCTCGGCGAAAACTCGCTCGCCGTCAACGCCATCCGCGAGACCGGCGCCAATGTCATCGAGACCATGGACGGCATCACGGCGGCGGTCGACGAGCTCAACGAGACCGCCCTGCCCGAAGCCGGCCTGATTATCCGCCACGTCTACGACGAGACCATCTACATCAAGTCCTCGATCTCGCTGGTGCAGCAGAACATCTGGGTCGGCGGCACGCTGGCCGCGATCATCCTGATGATCTTCCTGCGCTCGCTCCGGGCGACGCTGATCGTCTCGCTCGCCATCCCGATCTCGGTCGTCGCCGCTTTCGTCGCCATGGCGGCGCTGGGGCGCTCGATCAACGTGATCTCGCTCGCCGGCATCGCTTTTGCCGTCGGCATGGTGGTGGATGCGGCCATCGTCGTGCTCGAAAACATCTATCGCTATCGCGAACGCGGGCTACCGGCTGCGGAGGCCGCCTACAAGGGCGCCACCCAGGTCTGGAGCGCGGTCATGGTCTCGGCCCTGACCACGGTGCTGGTGTTCGTCCCGATCCTCATCATGGAGCTCGAAGCCGGCCAGCTCTTCCGTGACATCGCGGTCGCCATCGCGGTTGCCGTGCTGGCTTCCCTCGCGGTCTCGGTGACGGTGATCCCGGCACTGTCGAAGACCCTGCTGAAGCGCAGCAACATTACGGAATCGCGCTTGCGGCTGCCGCTCATCGACCTTGTGGCGCGTGCCTTCGCCAGCATCATCATGGGCTATGTGCGCAGCATCACCCTCAGCCGCTTCATGTCGTTGCTGGTCGCCGGCTGCATCGTCGCCGGCACCAGCTTCGCCAGCTATCATTTCCTGCCCAAGCTGGAGTATCTGCCCGAAGGCAACCGCAACCTCATCTTCGGCATCATGCTGCCGCCGCCGGGCTACAATCTCGACACCATGACCGATATCGCGCTCAGGGTCGAAGATCGCGTTCGCAACCTCTGGGGCAGCGAGACCGGGCCCGAGCCCGAGCCCGACGGCCCGCCCAAGATCCGCAATTACTTCTTCGTCGCCTTTTCGAGCCAGGCTTTCTTCGGCGCCGGCACCTACCCTGAGACGACAGAGCGTGTCGCGGAGCTGATTCCGGTGTTGTCGAAGTCCTTGTGGGGCGAGCCCGGCACCTTCGGCTTCTTCAACCAGCCGAGCCTTTTCAGCCGCGACATCGGCGGCGCCCGCGCCATCAAGCTCGACATCTCGGGCGCCAACCTGGAAGAAGTGGTCATCACCGCGCAGACCGCCGCCGGCCTTGTCGGCGCTGCCTATCCGCGCAGCGAAGGCCACCAGATGCGCCCCCTGCCCGGCCTCGAAATGGGCTCGCCCGAAGTGCGCGTGGTTCCCGATCGCATGCGGCTTGCCGATACCGGCGTCTCGGCGCTCGAGTTGGCGCTCAGCATCGACGCTTTCAATGACGGCCTGCGCGTGGCGGAGATTACCGTCGAGGGCCAGCGCATCGACCTCACCCTGCGCGGCCCCGAAGACCAGATCGATGCCACCCAGGGCATCGAGCACCTGCCTGTCGTCACTCAAAGCGGACGTATCCTGCCGGTCAGCATGCTGGCCAATGTGGACGTGACCACGGGTCCGACCGAGATTCGCCACCTCGAGCGCGAGCGCACCATCACCCTGGTGATCAGCCCGCGCGCCGACATCCCCCTCGAAGCGGCGATCGAGACCGTACAGACTCAGGTTATCGACAAGCTGAACGAACAGGGCCTGCCGCCGGGCATACAACTGCGCATGTCGGGATCAGCGGCACAGCTCGACCTCACCTTCGAAGCCATGATGACCAACCTGATGGTCGCAGTGGTCATCGTCTATCTGCTGATGGCGGTGCTGTTCGAGAGCTTCGTCTATCCCTTCGTCATTTTGCTCTCGGTGCCGCCCGCCACCGCCGGCGGCGTGCTCGGCCTGTTCCTTCTCAACCAGTACATGGCAGCTTTCGGCGGCTTCCAGGCCCTCGACATGCTGACCATGCTGGGCTTCATCATCCTTGTCGGAATCGTCGTCAACAATGCGATTCTGCTCGTCGATCAGACGCTGCACCACATGCGCGACGAAGGATTGGCCACGCGCGAGGCTATCCTCGAAGCCACCCGCAATCGCCTGCGGCCCATATTCATGTCCACGCTAACCAGCGTGTTCGGCATGATGCCGCTGGTGATCTTCCCCGGCGCCGGCTCCGAGCTTTATCGCGGCCTCGGCTCCGTGGTGGTCGGCGGACTGTCGCTCTCGGCGATACTGACACTGCTGATCGTGCCGCCGCTGCTGGCAGTATTCCTGCCGAAACAGGCAGCGCGGGAGGCCGAAGTCGAGGCCGTGACGCCGCCTGCGCCACCGCCGGCACCGACCCCGCCACCGATCCCGCAAGCTGCCGAATAGCCCCTGTCCGAGCCGGCCAATCCTGCTTGCCTGCCGCCACGGGCGACTCGTTTCTGTCTTGCAAAATGGCAGGATCGAGCGATACTGATTCGGTATTGGGGGGGTGCGGCTCTCGCGGACGTCAGTCAAATAAGAGTTTTTGGGCGTTACGTAGCCGGCAAGACCCCCCAACTCGAAAGTCGTAAACGACAAATATCGGGGAGGATACGTAATGGAATTCAACGTCCTGAACAACTTCATGGGGCTCGTCTCGGAAGGTGAGATAAGCGCCGGCGACCCGTACCATCTTGGCACCAGCTTCTTCCGCTCGGGCCAGGATGGCGGCAAGGTCCGCCACCACATGGAAGCCATAGCGGACAAGTCGGAGCTGCCGCGGCGCGAGTTCTTCAAGTCTGCGCTCGGCTTTACCGGCGCCATGCTGGCCGTCAATGCGGCCACGGGCATGCGCTTCTTCGACGTCAGCGAGGCTGAGGCGCAGGAAGTTGCGGCGCTCGAGGAAGTCCAGGACGCCATTCGCGGCAAGACCGGCTATGTCATCGACATGCATACCCATGTCTGCACCCGCCCCGAAGGCTATGTGCTGGGCGAGAACACGTCGCAAAAGGGCATGTGGTTCGTTGATCTTCTCGATGGCCTCGGCAAGGCTTTCGGCATGGAGAACGGCGTCCACGACATGAACATCGAGAACTACGGTGCGATGCTGCTCGACGGCAGCGAGACCGATATCGGCGTGTTCAACCCGTTCGGCTTCCGCGAGGATTACGGCGGACGCGACATGGTGCCGATGGACTACCAGAAGCAGGTCAAGGCGGCGAACCCGACACGCACCATCATGCTTGCCGGCGGTCTGACCCCGAACCAGGGTGTCACCGAGACCCTCGAGCGCCTCGAGAAGTACGTCAAGGAAGACGGCGCCTCCGGCCTCAAGCTCTACACCTTCGATTCGACCCCGAACTCCGGCTGGTGGTTCGATGACGAAGAGCGTGCCTACCCGATTTGGGAAAAATGCCTCGAGCTCGGCATCAAGAACATCGGCTGCCATAAGGGCATCCCGTTCGGCCAGTTCATGGCTCGCTACTCCCATGTCGAGGATTTCGACAAGGCCTGCGACGACTTCCTCGGCCTCAACTTTATCGCCTTCCATTCGGCCTGGCCGTATCACGGCGAGCTGGGGGCGTTGAAGGGCTTCAAGCCGCAACGCAACAACCTGTTCTGCGAGATCGGCTCGACCTTTGCCGCCACCGTCACCGGCCGTCCGGTGGAGTGCGCGCACGTGCTCGGCACCCTGGTCCGCGACCTCGGCGCCGATTCCGTGATGTGGGGCACCGATTCCCTGCTCTGGGGCAACCCGCAATGGCAGATCGATGCCTTCCGCCGCTTCCGTATTCCGGATGAGCTGATCGACGGCTACGGCTATCCGCAGCTCACCGACGAGGTCAAAGAGCAGATCCTCGGCAAGAATGCGGCTCGCATTTGGGAGCTGGAGACGGCGAAGAACGAATACGGACGCGACGTGCCGTTCGTGCATTTCGGATAATCGCCAAGCTTACGTGGAGGATGGCCGGGCAGTGTCCCGGCCATTCCTCTTTTTGACCCTACGACTTGGGAAAAGCCATGCCGACCTACGAATACCGTTGCGAGCCCTGCCTGAAGATCTACCAGGTGCATCACAGCATGAGTGAAACGCCGGAAATTCGCTGCCCGGAATGCGACCGCGCTACCGAGCGCCTCATTTCAGCGCCCAATCTCAGTCTCGGCGGCCACACCAGCCCGACAGAGGCCAAATACGCCAAGATGACCATGTCGGAAGAGATCGCCCGCGAGAAGGAGCTGCAAAAGACCTACGAGACCATCTGGCTGCCGGACGCCGTCAAGCACGGCCCCGAGGACTGACGGATCGCTACGACGCCAGCGGCAGGCAGGCCGGGCCGATGGGCTCGAAGCTCTTGTAGCCGAGGATGAATTCGCGGTGGCCGAGGCTTTCGGAGACGCTGCGCTGGCCGCCGGCGACACGCCCGATCAACGCGTAGATCTGCGCCCCCACCTCATCCAGGGTCGCGCGGCCTTCGAGAATGCGCCCCGCATCCACATCCATGTCGCCCGTCAGATTTCGATAGGTGTCCGGATTGGCGCAGACCTTTATCACCGGCGCCAGGGCCGAGCCCACCACCGAGCCGCGGCCCGTCGAGAACAGCACCATGTGCGAGCCGCAGGCGATCAGCTCGGCGATCTCGGCATTGTCGTTGATGTTGGGAAAGCCGAAGCGCGGCTCGCCGTCGGGAATGACGTCGAGCAGATAGAGCCCGCCCGCGGGCGGCACGTCGCCCGGCTTGAGCAGGCCCGAGATGGCCGAGCGCCCGCTCTTGGCATAGGCGCCGAGCGATTTTTCCTCGATCGTGGTCAGGCCGCCCTCGGCATTGCCCGGCGCGAAGCTCGAATGGCCCATGGTGCGGTAGTAGCGCTCGGTCTTGTCCATGCAGGCGAGGATCTCGTCGGCCAGGCCGGGCGTCACCGCACGCTCGGCCATGAAGCCCTCGCAGCCGATCAGCTCGCCGGGCTCCTCGAAGATGCCGGCGCCGCCGTCGGCGATAAGCAGGTCGAAGGCACGGCCCATGGCAGGGTTGGCCGTGATGCCGCTGGTCGCGTCCGAGCCGCCGCAGATGGTTCCCACCACCAGCTCGGAGGCCGCCATCGGCGCCCGCGGCGCCTCGGCAATCTTGCTCAGGGTCTCGCCCACCCAGGCCGCCCCGGCCTCGATGGTCGCCAGCGTGCCGCCCGTCTGCTGGATCACCAGGGTCGAGACCGGCCGCCCGCTCGCCGCCACCGCCTCCTCCAGCGCCTGCCGATTGAAGCCTTCGCAGCCCAGCGAGACCAGCAATACCGCGCCCACATTGGGGTGCGTGGCAAGGCGCCGCATCATCTCCCAGCCATAGGCATTGGGATAGCAGCCGGGAAAGCCCACCACATGCACATCGTCGCCGCGGAAGCGCAGCGCGATCTCGCTCGAGACGTGGCGGGCGCATTCGACCAGATAGCAGACCGCGACGATATTGCGGATGCCCTTGCGGCCGTCCGCCCGCAGATAGGCGGAAATCTCGGGAAATTCGCTCATCCCTTGAACGCCCCCTCGCCGTCGCGGTCGTAGCTGGGAATGTAGTCGCTCCGCAAATTGTGACCGTGCACCACCTCGCCAATCGCGATGGCCTGGCTTGCGGAGCCCAGGGGCGCACCATATTTGAGGATCTTCTCGCCGGCGGCGATGGCCCGCGCGGCAACCTTGAAGCCGAGCGGCAGGGTCTTCGCCAGGGTCACGTCGCTGCCGTCGACACGCAACACTTCGCCGCTCTCGATGCGTCGCGCGGCGACGAGAACGTTGTCTTCCGGCGCCAGCCGGATCAATCTTGGATCGGTTTCGCTCATGCGCGAATTGTAGAGCATTCAGGGAAAGGGAAAAGAGCCATGGTGTTTGATCGCAGAGCCCTGATCGCCGGCATGGCGGCCGTGGCCGCCACGGCCGCGCCCGCGGCGCGGGCTGCCTCATGCCTGGTAACGCCCGCAGGCCCCGAGGGGCCGTTCTATCCGCCCTCCTTTGCCGAGGCCGACGCGGATCTCACCTGGATCGCCGACAGCGCCCGGCGCGCCGACGGCTCGGTGATCGAGGTCGTCGGCCGCATCCTCGACGACCGCTGCCAGGCCATCGCGAATGCCGAGGTCGATGTTTGGCAGGCAAACGCGGTGGGGCGCTATTCGCACCCGCGGGATTCGTCCAACCCACGCCCGCTCGATGCCGGCTTCCAGGGCCAGGCGCGGCTCGTCACCGACGCCGACGGCGCCTATCGCTATCTCACCATCGTGCCGGGCGCCTATCCCGTGTCCAGTTCCTGGTGGCGCCCGCCCCACATCCACTACCGGGTCAGTCAGGGCGGACAGATCGCGCTTACCACCCAGCTCTATTTCGCCGGCGAGGCGTTGAACGACAACGACCGCATTCTTGCCGCCGTGCCGGCGGGCGAGCGCGAGCGTGTTGTCGTCGATTTCTCCCGGACCCGGGCCGATGGCATACCCAGCGGCCGCTTCGACGTGGTGCTGGCCACGGTGTGATGCCGGACCGCTTCCGCCTGGCGACGTTCAACCTGGAGAACCTCGGCGACGGTGACGGCTTCGCCGCACGCCGCCGCCTTCTGACGCCGCAGTTGGAGCGCCTCGACGCCGACATTCTCTGCCTGCAGGAGGTCAACGGCCACGAGCGCGACGACGGCAGCCGCGACCTTGCCCATCTCGACGCCCTGCTCGCGGATACCGCCTATGCCGGCTATGAGCGCGCGACAACGCTCAGCTCCTCGGGCAACAAGCCGCGCGACAAGCACAATCTGGTGGTGCTCAGCCGCTTTGCCATCACGGCGGCGCGGCAGATCCGCCACGAGCTGGTAACGCCGCCGTCCTATCGGGTCGCGACCGGAACGGAACCCGCCAAGACCGAAAAGCTGCGCTGGGCGCGCCCATTGCTGCAACTCGAGCTGGCGCTCGAGGGCGGCCAGGCCCTGCACCTGATCAACCTGCACCTGCGCTCGCGCCTGGCCAGCCCGATCCCGGGCCGCAAGACCGGCCCGTTCTCCTGGGAGACCGCCGCCGCCTGGGCAGAGGGCGCCTATCTCTCAGCCATCAAGCGCAATGGCCAGGCCTTGGAAGCGCGGCTTGCGGTGGACGCCATATTCGACGGCGATCCGCAGGCCCTGGTCGCGGTCTGCGGCGACCTCAATGCCGAGGCCGACGAGATCGCCACCGAGATCCTGCGCGCCGATACCGACAACACCGGCAGTCCGGACCTGGCGGACCGGGTTCTGGCGCTGCTGCGCAGCGGCACCGCCGAGACTACCGCCTCGATGCTGCACCACGGCCGCGCCATGCAGCCCGACCACATCCTCGTCTCGCGCCAATTGCTGGGGCATTATCGCGGCATCGAGACCCACAACGAGCTGCTGCATGACGAGTGGGTGGCGCTCGCCACGGGCGCCGGATCAGCGGAAAGTTACCACGCCCCCCTGGTCGCCAGCTTCACAATGCCGGCAAAAATGGGGTAGAACCGCCGGCAAATGTGCGAGAGGGAGGCTGCTATGGATACCGATACCCCCGCGACGATCACGGCGCCGGCCCAGTTCACGGTCAAGTCCAGCGAGATGCCGGTGGCGAAGGTCTATGTGCCCGGCGCCGGCCCCGACGACCGCAGCGGCGAGTTCGTAGAACACGACATCGTCATTCATAACGGCCGCCCCAATGCCGATGCCTACGCCCTTGATGGCGACGGCTTCTCGCTCAGACGCTTCCCCACCGCCGTCAAAGACCTCTATGACGACGCAGAAGTGCGCGCGGTCTACTACCCGGAGATGGAAGCGCTGATCAAGGAGAGCACCGGCGCCTCGAAGGTCGTGATCTTCGACCACACGCCGCGCATCGACGATACCGCGGCACAGGATGCCCGCGCGATACGCCCGCCGGCCAAGTTGGTGCACAACGATTTCACCATCCCCTCAGCCGCCCAGCGCGTACGCGACATCCTGCCGCCGGACGAGGCGGAGGCGCGGCTGCAAAAGCGCTTCGGCTCCATCAACGTCTGGCGGCCGATAAGCGGCCCCGTCGAGACCGCGCCGCTGATGATCTGCGGCTGGCACGACATCGCGGACGAGGACCTGATCACCGCCGAGCGCCATTACCCGGACGGGCGCGTCGGCAGCATCTACCACATCGCCTACAATCCGGCCCAGCGCTGGACCTACTTCCCGCGCATGACGCGCGAGGAGGTGATCCTGCTCAAGTGCTACGACTCGCTGACCGACGGCACCGCCCGCTGGACCGCCCACGGTGCCTTCTGGCCCCCCGACACCCCGGCCGGCGCAGCGCCCCGCGAGAGCATCGAGATCCGCTCGATGGTCTTTTTCGACTGACGCGATTCGCGCTCGAACAGAGCCGTCTTGATGGGTGAGCACGGCTGATCGGACAGGCACGGCGCCATCACCCAACAGCGAATTGGCGTGCATGAGATCGGCCATGTCGAAGCCCTCGGCAAACCAATTCTATATTTCGCCTTCGCGTTTGAGCATGGTCAACGCCGCGGCGAAGGCGTCGAGGGTCCTGGCCATATCGTCATCACCGTGGGCGGCCGATGTCGTGCCGCCCGGCCAGCCGTTGAAGTCCACGCCGTGGACAAGCATTGCGAGGCGCAGCTTGTGGACCAGCCCGGGCTGGCGGGCCTTCAGCTCCTCGTAGCCGCAGGCCAGGGGATCGAACGTCGCCGGCGTGACCTCGCGGTTGCCCGCATTGGTGAAAATGTGGACCGCCGAGAACGTACCGTAGGCGGCCCAGGGCACGCCCGCCCGCGCCAGCACCTCGTTGAGGCCGCCACGCAGGCCTTCGGCGAACTGGTTGGCCTTCGTGATCGCCTCGCCCCGCGCGATGATCTCCAGCGTCGCTATTCCCGCCGCCGCGGCAAGGGGGCTGGCGTTGTGCGTGCCTTGATGCTGGACCTTTTCGCGGCCGGCATCGTGGCTTCGCTCGAAGTCGAGCAGGTCAAAGATCTCGCCGCGCCCGACCACCGCGCCGCCCGGCAAGCCGCCGGCGACGATCTTGGCCAGCGTGCTCAGGTCCGGCGTGACGCCAAAGTGGGCCTGGGCGCCCCCGGGCGAGACCCGGAAGCCGGTCACCACCTCGTCGAAGATCAGGATCGTGCCGTGCCGGCTCGCGAGCTCGCGCGCGGCTTCCAGAAATCCCGCCGGCAGCGGGACCTGGCCGAATGTCGCGCCGGTCGGCTCCAGGATGACCGCGGCAACATCGCCGCCGCTCAACGCGGCGCCGAGCGCATCGACATCGCCTGGCGGCAGCACGCTGCTGTGTTCGGCCACGCCGGGCAACACGCCCGCGCTTGGCGAGCCGTCGAAATGCGAGCTGTAGCCGGACGTGACGTGATCCTGCCAGCCGTGGAAGTGTCCCGCGAAATGGACGATCCGTTGCCTGCCGGTGTAGGCCCGGGCCAGGCGCAGGGCGAGCAGCGTCGCCTCGGTACCCGAAGACGTGAAGCGCACCTTCTCGGCGCTGGGAACCAGATCGCGGACCGCCTGCGCCCAGCGAACCTCGGCTTCGTGGCCGGCGCCGAAATGGCTCCCCTGGTCGATCGCCGCGTGCACGGCGGCGGTCACCTCAGGGTGATTGTGACCCAGGATCAGCGCCCCGTGACCACCAAAGTAATCGACATAGCAATTGCCGTCGGCATCCCATTTGCGTGCGTCCTGAGCCCGCGAAACGTAGATCCCGTAAGGCCGCAGGTGGCGCGAGTCGTGTGTTATC
>CAYPAX010000076.1:0-24236 GCA_964408735.1 uncultured Rhodospirillaceae bacterium
CCACCGCAGGCCGGCCTCAGCGACGCCCTGGCGTC
Organism: uncultured Rhodospirillaceae bacterium; assembly: GCA_964408735.1. Lineage (GTDB taxonomy): Bacteria > Pseudomonadota > Alphaproteobacteria > UBA7887 > UBA7887 > UBA7887. The sequence continues at coordinate 36 of CAYPAX010000076.1, forward strand.
GTTGCGCGTCTTGCCCGATGTCCCCGCATCGCGCGGCGACGCGCGCCTAGCCAGGACGGCGCTGAGACCGGTCAAACCGGTTCCCCCTAACCATGAAACGCTTTAGCCTCAGCATCGCGAATGTCGAGGCCGGCTACGGCCGCGTCGGCGTGCTGCACGGTGTCAGCCTGAGCGTCGGCGCCGGCGAGACGGTGGCGCTGCTCGGCGCCAACGGCAACGGCAAGAGCACCCTGCTCAAATGCGTCGCCGGTCTGCTGCGCCCGAGCGCCGGCGAGATCCGGCTCGAGCTGGACGGCCAGCGCATAGACCTCGTCGGGCGCCGGGCCGAGGCGATCGTGGAGCTCGGCGTCGCCATGGTGCCCGAGGGCCGTCGCCTGTTCCCCGACCTCAGCGTCGAGGAGAACCTGCTGCTCGGCGCCTTCCGCAGAGAGGCCCGCAAGCGCATCAAAGAGTCGCTGGCACTCTGCTTCGACACCTTCCCGGCGCTCGCGGCGCGGCGGCGCCAGCTCGCCGGCAGGATGAGCGGCGGCGAGCAGCAGATGCTGGCGCTCGCCCGGGCGCTGATGTCGTGCCCACGCCTGCTGATCGTCGACGAGCCCTCTGTCGGGCTGTCGCCGCAGATGGTCAGCCGCACCATCACCAAGATCAAGGAGCTGAAGGAGAGCCAGGGCCTGACCGTTCTGATGGCCGAGCAGAACTTCAACCAAGCGGTCAAGATCGCCGACCGCGGCTATGTCATCGTGCACGGCCGCATCGAGCACGAGGCCGCAAGCGCCGAGGCGCTGAGGGAGAGCGAGCTGATCAAGCGCTTCTATCTGGGCGCCTGAGCTGCCAGGAACACTTCCTGTCGCTTGCGTTCCGCCGCCAGGGGCGGGCAGCGGCGATCATCGTAATATTCTACCTGGCAGTCGAGATATTGCAGGCATTCGCTCATGTTGATCCTGCCGCTCTCGGGGATGGCGCCAACGGGACAGGAGGTGTTGCAGATCTGGCAGGGCGAGCCGCATTCGGGCCGGCGCTTGAGCCAGGTGAAGAGGTGCCAGCGCCCGGCGAGCGCCAGCAGCGCGCCGAGCGGGCAGAGAAAGCGGCAGAACGCGCGCTCGTAGACCAGGCCCACCGCGAGCAGGGCTGAGGCATAGGCGACATAGGGCCAGGCGCGCTGGAACTGCAGGCTGATGGCGGTCTTGAAGGGCTCCACCTCGGCCACCGCATTGGCGGCTTCGCGCGAGACCACTGCGGTTCCCAGCACCACCGCCAGCACGCCGTATTTGACCAGCCAGAGCCGCGTGTGCGAGCGCTCGGACATGTCGAACTGGGGCAGGCGCACGAGCCGCGCGAGGCGGTTCGAGAGCTCCTGCAGGGCGCCGAAGGGACACAACCAGCCGCAGAACACGCCGCGCCCCCAGAGCACCAGGGTGAGCACCACATAGGCGCTCAGCAGCACCAGGGGCGCGTCCATCAGCAGGGGCCGCCAGTCGAGTCCGCCGAAGACAACCTGTAACCAGCTCAGCACTGTCAAAATGGTGAGCTGGGCCCCGGCCAGCCAGCCCAGCCCCACCAAGGTCACGCCGAGAACGCCGAGCCGCAGCAGCTGGTGGCCACGGCGCGAGCGCGTCAGGCGGTGCTGGAACAGCATCACGGCTGTCACCACCAGCAACAGCGCCGCGACGCCGGCCAGAACCGGACCCTTGCCGAGCCAGGCGCGCTGCCAGGGCGCCAGGGTGCTTTCGCGCCAGAGCCCGAAGGCGACATAGCTGGGGGTCTTGAAGCCGGCATCCTCCAGGGCCGCGTCGTCGCCGAGCACGTGCCGCGCCGGAATGCGGTAGGGCAGCGACACAGTCTCGCCGGGCATGCTCAACTCCAGGCGCCACGGCGCCAGCGGATCGAAGCCGGTGTCGGCGGCGATGCGAAAGCGGCCGGCCTCGTCGAAAGCCGGGTGTTCGGTCATGGCCAGGTGCCAGGCGCGATAGAAGCTCTCCGGGCGCAGCGCCAGCACGTTGTCCCCCTGAACCAGGCGCAGACGCTCGAAGACCGGCACCAGCCAGGGGTTCTCGGGTATCCAGCCGATATCGCCGAGCGACGCGACGAGAATCTGGTTGTCGTCGGGACCGGCGGCCTCGCGCATGCTGCGAAAGGCGCGTTCGCCAAACAGGTTGCGGCCCACCGCGGGCTGTGTCGCCAGCGCCGCATAGAGCGTGCCGGTGCCGACGCGCAGCTCGCGAACCGAGCCGTCGTCGACCAGATCCTGCCAGGTCGCCGGCGCGAAATCGTAGCGGTTGAGCGACAGCCCGTTGCCGCTGGCTTCGCGCAGGCCCACGATCAAGCCGACGCGGAGCGCTGAATCGAGCATGGCATTGGCCATGGCGATGCCGCTGACCGTGGCGCCGGAGACGCCGTCGAGCGAGGCCGGCACGAAGCGGCGCGTGGTGCGCACATCGCTGCCGTGCAGCTGGCTCAGGAAGGCGCGAAAGCCGGGCGGCTCGATGACGCCGCGTTGCAGCAACGGCTCCTTCTGGGCCAGCACATGATGGCTGCGGATGATGCCGTCGGCGCCGAGTGCGACGACGATGTCGAAGGGATTGCCGGCATAGCCCGCCGGCCGCACGGTCTCCAGGGTCGAGAACAGATAGCCGGCTATCTCGCCATCCGCCAGCACGGTCGCCACGGGCGGCTCGCCCGCCACCGTGGCGATGCCGTCGCTGCCCGGGAACAGGTCAGCGACCAGCCCAGGGGTCAGCCGCTCATGCAACGGCGCTTCGGCGGTCGCTGGGGCAGCGACCAGAGCAAGGCCGAGCGCCAGGGCTATTCGGCGGCAATGGCCAGGTCCTCGCGCTGCTTGCGCTGGGCGGCCAGCGGCGGACAGCGTCGATCGTCGTGATACTCCGCCTGGCAGTCGAGACATTGCAGGCACTCGCTCATGATGATGGTGCCGCTTTTTTCGATGGCACCGATGGAACAGCTGATCGCGCAGAGCTGGCACGGCGAGCCGCATTGCGGGCGGCGATCGAGCCAGTTGAGCAGTTGCACGCGTCCGGCCAGGGCCAGCAGCGCGCCGAGCGGGCAAAGATAGCGGCAAAAGGCGCGCTCGACGAACAGCCCGATTCCCAACAGCACCACGGCGTAGGCGACGAAGGGCCAGGCGCGCTGAAAATGGAGGCTGATGGCGGTCTTGAAGGGCTCGACCTCGGCGCCCGCGTCGGCCGCCTGCAAGAACACGGCGGCGGCGGCGAGCAGCCCGATCGCGAGCACGTATTTGATGCCCCACAGGCGCTGCTGCAAACGTTCCGGAACCGTAAACTGCCGCAGGCCGAGGCCGCGTGCGGCCTTGTTGAGCAGCTCCTGCAAAGCACCGAACGGGCACAGCCAGCCGCAAAAGACGCCCCGCCCCCAGAGCACCATGGTGATCACCACGAAGCCGCTCAGCAGCACCATTGGCGGGTCGAGCAGGATGGGCGACAGGTCGAGGCCGGTAAACGCCATGCGCAGCCAGGTCAGCACGGTGATGATGGTGAGCTGGGTGCCGGTCATCCAACCCAACCAGACCAGGGTGACCCCAAGCACCGCCAGGCGCAGCCAGTAGAGCGTGCGCCGCGCCCGCGCCAAGCGGCGCTGGAACAGCATGATCGCGGTCACGCACAGCACAAGCGCCAGCATGCCGGCGAGAACGCCGGCCTTGTCGAGCCAGGCGTGTTGCCAGGGCCGCATGGTGCTTTCCCGCCACAGGCCGAGGGCGACATAGGTTGGCGTCAGGAAGCCCGCATCTTCCAGCGCCGACTTTTCGCCAACCACGTGGCGGAGCGGAATGCGATAGGGCAGCTGGAAACTGGTGCTTGCCGGATCCTCGTCCTCGTCCCCCGCCCGCACGTCGAGTTCGAGCGACCAGGGCGCGATGGCGTCGAAGCCGAGATCCGAGGGCAGATGGAAGCGCGCCGCATAGGTGAAAGTGGGGTGCCCGTCGATCTTGAGAGCCCGGGTGCGGTAGTAGTTCTCCGGCAGCAACGGCACCACGTTGTCGCCCTGGCGCACGCGTATGCGGTCGAAGATGGCCACCAGATAGGGGCTGCGCGGAATCCATTTGTAGGGCCCGACCGTAGCCACGAGCAGTTGGTGGTCGCCGGCCTGGCTGGTCTTCACGATCGAGCGGAAGATGCGCGTGCCGAACAGGTTGCGGCCAATGCCGGGTGCCGTGGCCAGCGCCGTATAGAGGGTGAGGAAGGTCTCGTCGTCATCGCCGGGCGGCACCACGTCGCCGAGGATGGCGCGCAGCTCGCCGCGGCTCAAGCTTAGGCTTGTGATGGAGCCGTTTTCGAGCAGCATTGCCCAGTCGTTCGGCTCATAGGCGAAGCGGTCGAGGGAAAGCCCCGTGCCGCTGTCGTCGAGGATGGCGGTGCGGTAACCGGCAAGGATGGCGGAATCCATGATCGCGTTGGACATGGCGACGGTGCTGATGGTGGCGCCCGAGACGCCGTCCGCACGGGACGGCACTAGGCGATGGCGGGTGCGGATGTCGATACCGTGATTGCCGGCCAGGAAGCCATCGAGCTTGGCGATGCTGACCATGCCTTCATCGATCAGCGGCTCGTGCTCCTCCAGCACCAGATGGCCGCGGATGATGCCGTCGACATCGAGGGCGACAATGATATCGAAGGACAAGCCCGCATAGCCCGCCGGATTGACCATTTCGTGGGTCGAGAACAGATAACCCAGCGCCTCGCCGCCAGCGAAAACCGTCGCCATGGGGGGTGTGCCCTCGACCGGCCCGAGGCTGTCCGCCTCGGGGAAAAGCGCCGCCATGACGTCCGGCGTGAGCCGCGTCGCCAGGGGTTGGTTCATGTCGGCATGTGCCGTCGGCAGCCAAAGAAGAACCAGCAGGGCAGTGAGAGAAGAAAGGCGCATGGGTGCGATGGCAGCGTCCGGCCAGGAAAAAAGGCACCCTACTTCAGCCACGACGTGCCGCGAAAGCCCCAAAAGCCCGCGCCGGGGCTTGACTCCGCTGGGACGGGCAACGAGGTTCGAAAGCTCCCGTGCCGTCTATCGTTCGGAACCTGCCAATGCGCCTGATCTCACTCTGTCTTGTCCTGGTGCTCTTCGTGCTGCCCGCCGAGGCGGTCGAGAGGGCGCCATTCGCTTTGACCGACCACACCGGCAAGGCGGTGACGGACGAGGATTTTCTGGGCTCCTTCCTGCTGGTCTTCTTCGGCTACAGCCATTGTCCGGATATCTGCCCTACCGATCTCGCCATCATGGCGGGCGCGCTGGATGCGCTGGGCGAACGCGGCGCGGTGATACAGCCGATTTTCGTCACCCTCGATCCCGAGCGCGACACGCCCGAAGTGCTGGCGGCCTATCTGCCGGCCTTCCATCCGCGCTTTGTCGGCCTGACCGGCACGCCGGAACAAATCGCCGAGATGTCGGAGCGTTACAGCGTGCGGCACAGGCGCTATTATCCGCCGCCGTTCGACGAGACCGGCGAGCTGCGCGAAGACGATGATGCCTATTTTGTCGACCATACCGCCGCCACCTACCTGATCGGGCCGGACGGCGGCGCCTTGCAATTGTTCCACCACGGCATCGATATTGCCGAGTTGACCGCGGTGATTGCCGAGGTATTGCCGGCGGCACCTTGATCAGGATTAAGGAAGGTTGTCGCGGAGTATGGCTCAACCAATAAGAATTCGCGTCTCTATCCCAGGAAAGGCAAGAATGCGATGAGTTTCAAATTTGCTGCCGCTTGTTTGTCCCTGGCGGCCTTGTTGGCCGCCTTTGGCGCGGCGCCGGAGGCCCGGGCCGTAGACTGCAACGCCACGCACCAGGTCGATATCACCTTCGAGTTCGTGCCCGGCGATATCTATCTCGCCCCCGGCGATTGCGTGCGTTTCACCAATATTCACCATATCGAGCATTCGGCGATAGGCATGGAGCGCGAGTTCAACACCGGCGTGCTGATGCCCAACAACAGCGCCGTCCATCGCTTCGACGAGGAGATAGCGATTCCTTACGTCTGCGGCGTGCACCCGCTGATGGTCGGCGTCATCGTCGTCGAGGTGCCGGAAGACGACTCCTCCGTTCAGTAGCCGAATCCGTATAGCCTGGCGGCATTGTCGCAGATCACCTTGTGGCGGGTGGCCTGCGGCAGCCGGCCGAGTTCGCGCTGAATGAAGTCCTGGGAATCGGGCCAGACCCCGTCCGGGTGGGGGAAGTCGGAGCCCCACATGATATTGTCCTCGCCGAGTTCGTCCAGCAGCAGCACGCCGACCCGATCGGTCTGATAGGTGGCGAAGCATTGCCGCCGCCAGTAGTCCGACGGCTTCATGGTCAGGGTGAGATCCTTGAACTGATCCTGCCACTCGAGATCCATGTGGTCGAGGACATAGGGTATCCAGCCGATGCCGCTTTCGGCGATCACCACCTTGAGACTGGGATTGTCTTCCAGCACGCCGCCGAAGACAATCTCCATGAGCACCCGCGACATGCCCATCTGAAAGCCGGTGATGAAGACCGCAAAGGCCTGGCGCGCCTGTAGCGCCGGCATGGCGGCGAAATCCGGCGGCCGGCTGCCGATGGTGTGGAAGTGCATGGGCAGGCCCGCTGCCGCCGCGGCTTTCCACAACGGCGCCCAGTGGGGATCGAACAGCGGGATCATGTCGAAAGTCAGCGCCACCTCCAGCCCGCGCACGCCGCCGCGCTCGACCACCCGCGCGATCTCGGCCAGGGCCGCGTCCATGTCGTCGCCGGGAATGGCGGCGATGCCGGCATAGCGGTCCGGGTGGCTGCGGCAGAAATCGGCCAGCCATTCGTTGTAGATGCGCATCATCTCGCGTGCGGCCTCGGCATCGCCAAGACGCTGGGTGGCGCCGAGAATGCCGTAGAGCACCTCGCCCTGCACGCCGTCGCGATCCTGGTCGCCGAGGCGCAGCTCGGGATCGGTCAGCCGCCGGATGCCTTTGGCGCCATCGTCGTAAAGGCCTGTCTCCGCCATGCGGTCGGAGCGGTGGATCTGGCCCGGCACGTATTTGCGCCCGGCCGAGCCCATGCCGTTCTGCAGCCCGAACGCGGCGCCACCGCGGCTCACCCAATGAGGGCCGTCGGGCCCGTCCGTGACGTAAGGCATGCGCTCGCGCAAGCCTGCACTGGCATTGGCCGTAAACAGGTCCGGCGGCAACCAGATCAGGTCGATATGGCAGTCTGCCGAGATCACGTCATAGCGCATCGTTGCCCTCCTCCCGTCGCCAGATTGGCCAATGTCATAAAGCTCGGTCTTGACACCTGCAAGCGGGTCGGTGACATGTGGGGCCGATTTCGACCGATCACTTGAGGTGTGGCATGAACGAGGCGTTGTGGCGGCTCGGTATCGGCGATGCGGCGAGACGCATCGCCGGAGGCGAGCTGACATCGCTGGCATTGGTGGAATCGTGCCTGGCGCGGATTGCCGAGCATGAGCCCGAAGTGCGCGCCTGGCGTCATCTCGACGCAGAGGCGGCGCGCCAGCAAGCGCGCGACTGCGATGCCGCGGATACGCCCGCCGGGCCGCTGCATGGCGTGCCGATCGGGGTCAAGGATCTGATCGACACCGCCGACCTGCCGACCGGCTACGGCTCGCCCATCTATGACGGCAACCGGCCGAACGAGGATGCGGCCTGCGTAACGCGCCTGCGGGCCGCGGGCGCGGTCATACTGGGCAAGACCGTGACCACGGAGTTCGCCACCTTCAAGCCGCCCGTGACGCGCAATCCCCATAACAAGGAACGCACCCCCGGTGGCTCGTCGTCGGGCTCGGCCGCCGCCGTCGCTTCCGGCATGGTCGGCGCCGCGCTGGGCAGCCAGACCACGGGCTCGGTGATCCGCCCGGCCGCCTTTTGCGGCACCGTCGGCTTCAAGCCGAGCTTCGGTGCCATCGATCTGAAGGGCGTCAAGCCTTTGTCGCGCGACCTCGACACCCTTGGCACGTTCGCGCGCAGTGTCGCCGATGCGGCGCTGGTGGCGCGGGTCATAGCCGACTCGAGAGGGCCGTTGGGCCAGGCCCCGGCCGGTTTTCTGCCGCCACCTTCCGTGGCGCTGTGCCGCACGCCCGATTGGCCCCACGCCGAGCCTTCGACCACGGCATTGCTGGAAGAGCTCATGACCCGCCTTGCGGCGGCCGGCGCGCCGACCGGCGAAGTGGTCATGGAAGGCGCCTTCGCCGAATTGGCGGCGGCGCAGAACGTCATCATGAAGGCGCAGGCCTCGGCCATGCTCAAGCGCGAGCGCGAGAGCGAGCGCGACAAGCTGAGCCCCGGCTTGGCGACCATGCTCGACGAAGGCGCGGAGATGCCGCGCAACAGCCTGAACGCCGCCATGGCCACCTTCACCCGCTGCCGGGTGGAGGCGCGCAACCTGTTCGGCGGCTACGACCTGCTGCTGACGCCCGCCGCACCCGGCGAGGCACCGGCGCGGGAGACCACGGGCGATCCCATGTTCAACCGCGTCTGGACCGCCCTGCATGTGCCTTGCCTGACGCTGCCGGCAGCCGACGGGCCGAGCGGCATGCCGCTCGGCGTGCAGCTGGTCGGCCGCGTCGGCGACGATGGCAGGCTGATCGCCTGGGCGCGCTGGATCGAGGAGATCCTGCGCCGGTGAGCGGTGAATACGTTTTCGGCTTCGGCTCGTTGGTGCAGCTCGATGCCTTGGCAGAGTTCCTCTCGCGCCCGCCATTCGCGGCCGGCGAAGCTTATCCCTGCCGCCTGCGCGACCATCGCCGCCTGTGGAATATCTCCCGCGACAACGCCTTCGACTATCCGGGCCGGCCACATTACGTCGCCGACGATGGCAGCCGGCTCGATGCCTTCGTCACCGCCGTCAACATTCGTGCCGCGCCTGGACAGACGGTCAATGGCGTGGTCTTCCCGGTGACGGCCGCGAATCTGGCGCTGCTCGATATTCGCGAAGGGAACTACGACCGCATTGCCGTCGATGGCGCGCTCGAGCCCGGCCCTGTCGGGCGCATCTGGGCCTATCGCGGCAAGGCGGCGGCGGAGGCGTGCTACGCCCAAGGTGTCGCCTCAGGCAAGGCGGTGGTCAACGCCCACTACCACGGCATCGTCACCGACGCCTTCGCCAGCCATGGCGACGACTTCCTGGCCGAATATCACGCCACCACGGAAGCGCCCGCGGTGCCGGTCGTGCCTTTGAAGACAGCTTAGTCTTTTTCCTTCTCGGGCTTCGGCGGCAGCTGCAAACGGATGTGCAGCTCCTTGAGGTGCTTGTCGTCGACCTCGCCCGGCGCGCCCATGAGGATGTCCTCGGCCTGGCCGTTCATGGGGAAGACGATGACCTCGCGGATATTGGGTTCGTCAGCCAGCAGCATGACGATGCGGTCGATGCCCGGCGCGATGCCGCCATGGGGCGGGGCGCCGTAGCGGAAGGCGCGCAGCATGCCGCCGAAGCGGGCCTCGACCTCCTCGGGCGGATAGCCGGCCATGCCGAAGGCCTTGATCATGATGTCGGGGCGATGGTTCCGGATGGCGCCCGAGCTCAGTTCGACGCCGTTGCAGACGATGTCGTACTGCCATGCCAAAATGTCGAACGGGTCCATGGTATCCAGCGCCTCCATGCCGCCCTGGGGCATGGAGAAGGGATTGTGGCTGAACTCGACCTTGCCGGTCGCCTCGTCCTCTTCGAACATGGGAAAGTCGACCGTCCAGCAGAAGCGGAAGACGCCCTGCTCGATGAGCTCTAGCTGCTCGCCGATACGGGTGCGCACGCGCCCGGCAAACAGCGCCGCGTCCTTCGGCTTCATGCAGACGAAAAAGACCGCATCGCCAGCGCCGATACCCGCCGTCTCGCAGATCGCCGCTTGCGCCGCTTGCGGAACGAACTTGGCGATCGGGCCCTTGCCGACGCCGTCCTCGCCGAAGGTGATATAGCCGAGGCCGGGCGTGCCCTCGGCCCGCGCCCAGTCGTTGAGCTTGTCGAAGAACGAGCGCGGCCGCGCCGCGGCACCGGGTGCCGGAATGGCGCGCACCACGGCGCCCTTGGCGATGGCGCCCTGGAAGGCCTTGAAGGTGACGTCTTCCCTGACGAAGGCTTCCGTCACGTCGGCGATGCGCAGGGGATTTCGCAGGTCCGGCTTGTCGGTGCCGAACTCCAGCATGGCCTGGGCGAAAGGAATGCGCGGGAAAGGCAGCGGGGTGACCTCACGGTCGGTGAACTGCTCGAAGACCCCATGCAGCACCGGCTCGATGGCGTTGAAGACGTCCTCTTGCGTCACGAAGGCCATCTCCATGTCGAGCTGATAGAACTCGCCGGGGCTGCGGTCGGCGCGCGCGTCCTCGTCGCGGAAACACGGCGCGATCTGGAAATAGCGGTCGAAGCCGGCGACCATGAGCAGCTGCTTGAACTGCTGCGGTGCCTGGGGCAGGGCATAGAACTTGCCCGGATGCAGGCGGCTCGGCACCAGGAAGTCGCGCGCGCCCTCTGGGCTCGACGAGGTCAGGATCGGCGTCTGATATTCGCTGAAGCCCGAGGCGATCATGCGCTCGCGTATGCTGGTGATGATCTTGCCGCGCAGCGCGATGTTGCGCTGCATGGCCTCGCGGCGCAGGTCGAGGAAGCGGTAGCGCAGGCGCATCTCCTCGGAGAATTCCTGCTCGCCCGCCACCTGCATGGGCAGCACCTCGGCGTGGGACTGCACCTCGAAGCTCTCGATGCGCACCTCGACCTCGCCGGTGGCGAGTTTGCGGTTCACCGTATCGGCACTGCGCGCCAGCACCGGGCCCGAGACCGTGATCACGCTCTCCGGGCGGATCGCCTCGGCGGCGGCGAAATGCTCGCCGCTCTGGTCGACCACGCATTGGGTGATGCCGTAGTGGTCGCGCAAATCCAGGAACAGCAGATTGCCGTGGTCGCGCTTGCTGTGCACCCAGCCCGAGACGCGGACTGGGGTGCCGACATCGGCAAGGGTCAACTCACCACAGGTATGGGAACGATAGGCATGCATGGCAGGGCCGGAATCTGGGGAAAAGACAGGGCCGCCACGGGTCGGCGGCGGCCGGCGCGGATCATAGAGCACACAGCGGCGAAGGCAAATCGCTTTGCGGGCGTGATGTGGTTTCGACAATTTTATGGATATTGCACCGGCTGTCCAAATGTGCTAGGGATATCCCTAACAAGCCCAACGGGGAATTGGGCGATAACCGAGGCACGCGGAGTAACGGGGGATAACCGTCGGGCCACAATACGGGAGGCACACTATGTGAACGAGAATTGTCCTCGCTGCCGCTATGGCGGCGAGTCTGGTGGTGACCGCGGCATATGCGGAATCGGCCAAGTTTGCCGCTTCTGTCAGTGATACAGTACTGGTGCCCGATACCGGTGATTTCGGCCCCACCGAAGTCTTGGACATCGAGATCAAGACCTCTAACAAGGCCGATCTTTTGATCGGCGTATCGCTGGAGACGGCGATCTACACGCAGACGAAAGCCAAGGGCAAGAACGGCAGCGCCGATTCGGAGACCGCGTCGGGCGAGGTCGAGGTTTGCGTCACAGTGGATCAGCAGAATACCGCCCCTGACGTTCATCCGGAATGCGTCACGTTCGACTATCGGGCTCAGACCCTGAATACGGTTCTAGGCGGCGTGATAAGTTCTTGCGAGGACACCTGCACCTTCGACGACATGAACAACGGTGATCCCGCGGACGATATCTGCACCGGCGAGCCGGATGGCATCATCACGGTCGCGTTCGAGTGCACCGTGACCGACGAGGAAATCGAACTGATCCTCGACACCATGTCCGCCCATCACTTTAATTTTGTCGCCAGAGACCTATCCTCGGGCACGCACGAGATTTCGGTCTGGGTGGAGGGCGATGTCGAAGCGAGCAGCGGCGATTCGAGCGCCATGGTCGGCGTCGGCAACGGTTCGCTGACCGTAGAGCAGGTCAAGGCCGTGAACAGCGGCGCGGGAATCGAGTTCCAGTAGGATTGGCAGAGATACCAGTTCAATCTTGTGGGCCGGAGCCAAGCTCCGGCCCTTTTCTTGTGTCATTCGCTAGCTAACCAGCGAAATATTCGCACACCGGTGCCTTCGGTGTCGAGGCGCACGACCGCTTCGCGCACGAAATGGGCCGCGCCCCAAGCGGCGTCTGCACGCATCTCGAAAGTGCGCCCGCGCGTGAGGCTGGTCACGTCGTCAACACCGGTGAGACGCGGCGTGCGGGCAATGCCGGCGGCGCGGTCGGCGAGCAGGCGCTCGATCTGTACGTCGTTGCCGCCGGGCAGGGCCCACAGCACCAGCGGCGGCGCCAGGCGCGGGTCGATGCCGGGGCGGCCCGACCAAACGGTGATGGCCGGGCGCACCGCGGCATAAATCTCGCGCGTCATGCCGAGCACCAGCATCAGCTCCTCGGGCACCTGGAAGGGGGCGTTCTTGGGCGGCGGCAGTCCGGCGCCGCGGTAATCGGCCGCCTCGGCGCCGTGGTTGCGCACCAGATCGTCCTCGTCCGCATAGTCGCGCATGGCGGCGACCAGCGCCTGCGCCGCCTTGGCGCTCTTGCCGGCCTGGACGAAGATGCCTTCGAGCAGCGCATCCTCTGCCGTATTGAGGTCGATCAGCCCGCCGACCGCCTGCACCGACACCGTGACCGTGCTGCCGCCCACTATTATGGCCGACGGCTGCCCATCCCGCGGCACGCCGCTGGTGGCAAGCGGCAGCGCTTCCATCATCATCTCAGGTCCCATGCGGCGCACGATGCTGTCTTCGAGCTGCGGGCGGCGGGCGATAAAGGCGGCCAGCGGGCTTTCGTCTTGCTCGGCCCCCTCGGGTTCGCTGCGCAATGCGACGATGGTGCGCATGACCGCGGCGTCGGCCAGGGCCTCGGCGTGGGCGGCAGCCTCGGCATTGCGCGCCAGTGCCATGTCGGTGCGCGCATCGACCGTCACGGCGGTAGCGAGGACCGCGAGCAGCGTCAACACCCAGAGCACCGCGACGAGGGCGACCCCACGCGGCGCGCTCATGGTCAGGCCTTGCGGTAGTCCGTATCGATATCCGGCGCGCCGTCGCAGGCGGCACGGCCGGTCTCCACCATATGCACCAGGTGGGCGAGGACCGAGCGGCCGGCGGCGCCGTGCAGGCGGGAATCGATACCGGCATAGAGGCGCGAGACCATCTCCGGAATCCGCGTCACGCCCTCTTCCAGGCAGCCGGCGATCTGGAGCTCGCGCTGTAGGCGGTGGCCGACCAGCTTGCCGACGAAGGACGAGGCATTGTCGATCGGCGCGCCGTGGGTCGGGTAGTAGCGCTGCTCTGGCCGCGCCGCGACCTTGCGCAGGGAGTCGATATAGGCGGCCATGTCGCCGTCGGGCGGCGATATCACCGTCGTCGACCAGCCCATGACGTGGTCGCCGGAGAACAGCGCCTGCTCTTCGTGCAAGGCGAAGCAGAGGTGGTTGGAGGTGTGACCCGGGGTGTGCACGGCCTCCAGCGTCCAGCCCTCGCCGGCGATCGCCTGGCCGTCCTTGATTTCATTGTCGGGCACGAAATCCATGTCGCCGCCGGCCTCGACCACGATGTCGCTGCCCGAGCCATGCGGGCCATAGCCCCAGGTCGCCGCACCCGTATGGGCCTTCAGCGCCGCCGCGGCGGGCGAGTGGTCGATATGGGTGTGGGTGATGACGATATGGCTAACCACCTCGTCGGCCAGGGCAGTCTTCAAGGCCTCGATGTGGCTGTCGTCGGCCGGGCCGGGGTCGATCACCGCCACGCTGCCGCGGCCGATGATATAGGTGCCCGTGCCGTGAAAGGTGAAGGCGCTGGGGTTGGGCGCGACGACGCGGCGCAGCAGCGGGCTGACCTCGGCAACGGCGCCATATTCGAAATCGAGCTCCTTGTTGAGGGGTGGCCGCATGGCTCAGACCCCCAGCTTGGCGGCGAGATCGACAAAATCGTCCGCCACCACGTCCCAATCGCCCTCGGCCTCGAAATCGAAATCCTGGTCCGGTCCGTATTCGGTGGGCCGGCTGACGAATGCCGTGCGCATGCCGGTCCTGGCGGCGTGCTCGAGGTCCGCGTTGTGGGCCGCCACCATCATGGCCTGGCCGGGCTCGAGGCCGAGCATGGCGACCGTGGTCTGGTAGGATTCCGGCATCGGCTTGTAGGCGCGCGCGACCTCGGCGCCGAGCACCGCGTCCCAGGGCAGGCCCGCGCGCTTGGCCATGTTGACCAGCAGCGCCACGTTGCCGTTCGACAGCGTCGCCAGCGTGTAGCGCGTGCGCAGGCGCGTCAGCCCGGCGACCGAATCCGGCCAGGGGTCGAGCCGGTGCCAGACCTTGTTGAGATGGACCTTCTCGTCCTCGCTCAAGCCCTCGATCGCGAATTGGCCGATAAGGCGGTCGAGAATGCTGCGGTGGAGCTGATCGAGAATGACCCAGCCCTTGCCGCCGCTCCTGACCTCTTCCATGGCCGGCTGGTAGCCTGCCCGCCAGGCATCGGCGAAGGCTTCCCAGTCGATGTCGATGCCTTTGGCGGTGCCCAGCGCCCGGCCCTCGCGGATCAGGCTCGAGCGCCAGTCCACCACGGTGCCGAAGACGTCGAAGCAGAGCGCCTCCACTCCATCCATGCTCATTGTGATTTCCTCGCATCCTGAATGGCACGCCACACCCTCTGCGGGGTGTATGGCATGTCGAAATGACGCACCCCGAGGGGCTTGAGCGCGTCCATGACCGCATTGGCCAGGGCCGGCGGCGCCCCTGCCGCGCCGGCCTCGCCGCAGCCCTTGAAGCCGGCCGGGTTCGATGGCGACGGTGTCTCCAAGGATTCGAAATCGATGGCCGGCAGCTGGTCCGCGCGGGGCAGGCAATAGTCGAGCAATGAGCCCGAGAGGACCTGGCCCTCGGCGTCGTGCACCACATGCTCGAAGCCGGCCTGGCCGAGCCCTTGCGCCACGCCGCCATGCACCTGGCCGGCCAGCATCAGCGGGTTCAGCGTGCGGCCGAAATCATGGGCCACGGAATAGGCGGCAATCCGCACATCTCCCGTCTCCGGGTCGATCTCCACTTCGCAGCAATGGCAACCGTTAGGATAGGTATGGTTCTCGGGCGTGAAGCGGCCTACGGTCACCAGCGACACCGACTGCGCCGCCGCTTGCTCGGCCACGCCGGCCCAATCCAGCGCGCGGTCGGTGCCGGCGATAACGAAGCGGCCATCGGTGAACTCGATATCCTCAGCTGCCGCCTCGAGCGCTTCCGCCGCCAGCGGCTTCGCCAGGTCGATCATGTCGCGGCTGGCATAGGTCAGGCAGGCGCCGCCGAGAGGGATCGACCAGGAGCCGCCCGTGCCTTGGCCTTCCTTGACCACGTCGGTATCGCCCTGGATGACCTGCACCCGCGCAGGCTCGATGCCGAGCATGTCGCCGGCGAGCTGGGCGAAGGCGGTCTCGTGCCCCTGGCCGTTGGACTGGCTGCCCGTGAGCACGGTGGCGCTGCCATCCGCCTCGACGCGCAGCTCGGCGCTTTCCGAGACGCCGTGGCCGCAGCGCTCGACGTAATTGGCGATACCGAAACCGCGCAGCAGACCCTGGTCGGCCGAGGCCACGCGCCTCGCCTCGTAGCCTTCCCAATCGGCGCGCGCGAGCCCGGCATCAAGGGTCTCCTCGTAGCGCCCGGCATCGTAGTTGAGGCCGAGCGGCGTCGGGAACGGCAGCTCGTCCGGGCGCAGGGTGTTGCGGCGGCGTAGCGCGATGCGGTCGACGCCAAGGTCGAAGGCGGCGACATCGACCAGGCGCTCGAGCAGATGCAGCACCTCGGGCCGGCCGGCGCCGCGATAGACCTCGGTCGGCACGGCGTTGGTGAAGGCGCCGCGCACCCGCGCATGGATTGCCGGCGTGCGATAGACGCCGTTGAGCGCCGGCGTGTTGACCACCGGCGGCATGGTGCCACGCCCGGAGGCATGGCCGCCGAGATCGGCCAGCACGTCGATGCGCAGGCCGACAAAATCATAGTCTTCGCCAAGGGCGAGCTCGGCCCGGGTGACACGGCCGCGGCCCTGGAAGTCGGTGAGGAAGGCGTCGCTGCGGTCGCCGATCCAGGAGACCGGGCGGCCGAGTTCGCGCGCCGCCCACAAAATCAGCGGGTATTCCGGGTAGAGAGAGTTCTTGATGCCGAAGCCGCCGCCGACGTCGTTGATGAGCACGCGGAAGCGGTCTTCGGGCAGTCCGAACATCCCGCCCAGCTCTTTGCGCAAGGCGTGCAACATCTGCGACGGCAGAGTGATCTCGAAGCGCCCTGTCTCGGCGTCGTAGCGGGCGAAGGCGCCGCGCGTCTCCATGGCGCCGATGACGACGCGATTGTTGACCGCCTCCAGGCTCACCCGGTGGCGGGCAACCGCAAAGGCCGCCTCGACCGCCGCCGCATCGCCCATCTCCCAGTCGAAGGCGAGATTGCCGGGGATGTCCTGCCAAAGCTGCGGCGCGCCGTCAGCCAGCGCCTCGGCCGGCGTGATGACAGCGGGCAGCGTCTCGATATCGACCACGATAGCCTCCGCCGCGTCGCGCGCCGCGGCTTCCGTCTCCGCCACCACCATGGCCAGGCTGTCGCCGACGAAACGCACCGTGTCCGTCGCCAGCACCGGCGCTTGCGGCAGGCGCGCCTCGGGGTTGGGGCGGTAGGCGAGCGGCATCGGCCCCAGGGCATCGGCCACATCGGCGGCGATGACCACTGTCAGCACCCCCGGCATGGCACGCGCCGCCGCCGTATCAATGGCGCGGATACGGCCGTGGCCGTGGGCCGAGCGCAGGAACCAGGCGTGGGCCTCGCCGTCTTCATGCTTGTCCGCGACGAAGCGGCCCCGGCCCGTCAGCAGCCGCGGGTCTTCCTTACGCCTGAGCGGTTGGCCGATGCCGAACTTCACCATGGCGCAGGCCCGCTCATGGATTGCCGCGGGCCTCGATCGGCCAGATATCGACCAGGGTGTCTCCGCGCACGCAGTGATAGGCGTCGTAGAGGTTCACTGTGGGATCGCAATGGGGCACCAGGCAGGCCAGCTGGGCGCCGACCGCAAGACGCTCGTTGGCCTCGCCATAGACCACCGCGCCGTGCTCGTCGCCGAAGAACTTGTAGGTGGAGCCGACCGGCGTGCGCACGGCGAATTCGGGCTCGGGCCCGTCGGTGGCGAAGCTCTTCAGCCCGGCATCGATGATGGCGTGGCTGTCATGGACGTCGTTGACCA
This sequence comes from uncultured Rhodospirillaceae bacterium, assembly GCA_964408735.1. GTDB lineage: Bacteria > Pseudomonadota > Alphaproteobacteria > UBA7887 > UBA7887 > UBA7887. Next base: position 17,234 of record CAYPAX010000076.1, read on the forward strand.
CGCTCGACTGCACGAACAGCGACGGCGTGAACGGACGTGCCGCATCCTCGCGCAGGACCACGGCATTGTATTGCACGTCGGTGAAGACATAGGAGCCCGCCTGCAATTCGTTGAAGAGGCCGTGGCGGTGGTCCATGTCGTGACTGCCGGTGCCGCCGCCGGTGACCAGCGGAACCTCGAGGCCGGCCGCCTTGAGGGCGTCGACGGTCTCGCCGAGGCGCTTGTTTTCCGCCGCCACGCCGGCCGCGCGCTCGGCATAGTCCTCGACGTGCTGGAGATGGCCGTAATAGGCCTGTACGCCGGCGAAGACGAGACCCGGCGCGGCATCGATCGCTTGTGCCAGTGCCACCACGTCGGCCGCCGTCGCAGCGCCGGTGCGGTGGGTGCCGACATCGAAATCCGTGACCACGGCAAGCGGCCGCTCGATGCCGCTGGCTTCGGTCGCCGCCGCCAGGGCCGCCACATGGGCCAGCGTGTCGGTGGCGACCTTGAGGGCATCGGTCTTGCCGTGCAGCACCATCAGCCGCGCCACCTTTGCCTCGCCGGTTGGCGGCGAGGTGATCAATGCCGGCACGCCGGCTGCGACCATCACCTCGGCCTCGCGGATGGTGGCGCAACAGACGCCGACCGCACCCGCTGCCAGCTGCGCCTTGGCGATAGAGGTGCATTTGTGGCTCTTGGCGTGTGGCCTGAGCGCCTGGCCGGTGGCGCGGCAATGCTCCGCCATCAACTTCAGATTGGATTCCATTATGTCGAGGTCGAGCACCAGGGAAGGCGTGCTAAGCTGCCAGCGGCTGGCGGGCACGCCAACCAAATGGGCGTTGGGGGACTCCATTGGCCTCACTCTTGCAGATTGGGATACCGAAGCCCATGTGGTTAGCAGTCTGCGGGGCATGCCGCAAGGCGCGCCGTGGCCGGGATCGCGGGAGCTTACGTTGACGGCTCGGTGGATAAACTGTGTAAAACTCGCGATTCCTGTGGATAACCACGAAATGTTGTGGATCGCATCTCGGTTTTCGACTAAATCTATGGAGTGGTGCAATCATAACAAAGGGATCGAGCAGCATGGCTTGGACAGACGAAGCGGTGGATACACTCCGCACCATGTGGGCAGCGGGCGCCAGTGCGCGGGAGATCGGCGAGCGCGTGGGGACCACCCGTAACGCCGTGATCGGCAAGGCCAATCGCCTCGGCCTGTCCCATCGTGCCAAGGCCGCCAAGCCCAAGCCGGAGCCCAAGCCGCACCCCATGAGCCCGCTCGACCTAAACGAGAGAATGTGTCGCTGGCCGATCGGCCACCCCGGCGACAACGACTTTCGTTTCTGTGGTGCCCAGCGCATTCCCGGCCGGCCCTATTGCGCCGACCATTGCGCCGTCGCCTATCGCGGCAAGGTCGTCGAGGCAGCCTAGTGGATCGACCGAGACATTTGTGTCTCTGCGGCACACGCCTGTGTTTCGGCTAGAACACGCAAATGTCTTGATAAGTTGATCCACCAACAAAAATGGCGAGTGGTTCGACATAACGGAATCGAACCACTAACGCCCTAGCGAACCAGCAACACCGAGCAGCGGGCGCCGCCGAGCACGCTTTCGAGCTCGCGGCGCAACTGCGCCTCGTCTTGCGTGTCGGGCCCGCCTGCGGTCCACACCACGATAGCACCCGGCTGGCGCCGTGCCGCCGCCCGTAACCCGCGCCGGCCGCCAGCCAGGCGATGGTAGCGCACGGGCAGGTCCAGCCCGCCAAGGAGCCTCTCCGCCGCCTGACGCGCAGCGGTTGCGGCCTTGTCGGCGCCCGGCAACAGCACCGTCAGGCTGCGCTCGCTGGCCAGGGCCATGATGGCCGCGGCGGTGAGCGTTCGCCGGCCAGCCTTGCCGCCGCGCCAGGCCACCAGCACTTCGCGGGTGCCGTCGTGCTCGGAATGCAGACACAGCACCGAGGCGGGGGTGCGCGCCAGCGCCGGCCCCAAGGCGCGGCCAAGCGCGGTGTCGTCGAGGATCAGCAGATCGTCGGCATCGGTGGCGGAGAGGATTTCCCTCGCGGCGACGCCGCGCACCACCTGGAACGACCAGGGCACGGCCTTGCCTTCGGCGAGACGGGCGAAGGCGGCGCGGGTCTCTTCCGCCGCCCGGCGCAGGGCGCGCTCCAGGGTGACGTGGTCGACTGCGCGCGAGAGCGGCCCGGCGCCGGCGACCTGGGTGAAAGGCAGGGCGCCCATATGCAGTTGGTTGACGTCCTCGACGAACAGCCCGACAAGCTCGGCCCCTTCGCGCGCGGCCAGGGCCGCCGCCGCCCCAAGCACGCGCCGGCTCGCCTGGGAGGCATCGAGCGCCACCACGACGCGGCGGAAGCCAGCGCCTTCAGTCATCGTCCTTGGCCTTGCCGTTGGCGTTGTTGGTTCCTTTGCCGGCCTTGCGCCGCTTCTCAGCGAAGTCGCGCAAGCGCTCGACCACGAGGCGGTTGATGCTGCCTTCGGGATAGACGCCGTCGCGGTTGGCCTTGCCCGCGGCTACCCCGGTCAGAAGCTCGATGCCCTCGTCCACGTGGGCCACGGGCCAGACACGGAACTGCCCTGCTGCCGCCGCCTCGACGATGTCTTCGCGCAGCATCAGATGTTTGACGTTGGCAGCCGGGATCAACACGCCCTGCCCGCCCGTAAGGCCCCGCGCCTGGCAAAGGTCGAAAAAGCCTTCGATCTTCTCGTTGGCGCCGCCGATGGCCTGCACCTCGCCGAACTGGTTCACCGAGCCGGTGACGGCAATGCCCTGCGCGATGGGAACCTCTGAAAGCGCCGACAGTAGCGCGTAGAGCTCGGTTGAAGAGGCACTGTCGCCATCGACGCCGCCATAGGACTGCTCGAAGACCAGGCTGGCGGCCAGCGACAGCGGCTCGTCGGTGGCGAAGCGCGCGGCGAGGAAGTTCGATAGGATCAGCACGCCCTTGGAATGGGTGGCGCCGCCGAGCTTGACCTCGCGCTCGATGTCGATGACCTGGCCGCGGCCCATGCGCACCCGGGCGCTGATGCGCGAAGGCTTGCCGAAGGCGAAGCCGCCGAGCTGCATCACCGCCAAGCCGTTGATCTGCCCGGCCTTGGCGCCGCCGGTCTCGATCAGCACCGTGCCGCGCTCGATCTGCTCGCGCATGCGCTCGGGAATGCGGTCGGTGCGCCGCAGCCGCGCCGCCAGTGCGGTGCGCATGTCGTCGACTTCGATCAGGCGCGCCTCGCGGCGCCCGGCCCAATGGTCGGCTTCCGCCAACAAGTCGGCGATCTCGCGAGTCAGGGTCGACAGGCGCTCGGAATCGTCGGTCATGCGCGCACTTTCCTCGATCACCAGCGCCACCGCGTCGCGGCTCAAGGGGCGCAAGCGTGCCGCGCGCGCCTGTGTGGCGATGAAGCGCGCATAGAGCAGGCTGGTATCCGGGTTGCGCGGCATGCGATCGTCGAAATCCGCCGCCACCTTGAACAGTTCGGCGAAGTCCGGGTCGTGCTGGCGCAGCAGAAAATAGAGCATGGGCTCGCCGAACAGCACCACCTTGACCCGCACCGGAATGGCCTCGGGCTCGAGGGAGACCGTGCTCACCATGCTGAAGATCTGGCCCAGGGATTCGATGCGTATCTCGCCCGACCGCAGGGCCTCCTTGAGGCCTTCCCAGGCATGCGGGCGGGTCAGCAGGCCGCGCGCATCGATGATCAGATAGCCGCCATTGGCGCGGTGCAGGGCGCCCGGCTTGACCAGGCTGAAATCGGCCACCAGGGTGCCCATCTCGGCCTGGTGCTCGACCCGGCCGACCAGGTTCTGGTAGTTGGGGTCGGGCTCGTAGACCACCGGCGCGCCTTGGCAGCGGCTGTTGTCGACCAGAAGATTGACGCGATAGCGGCCGATGGCCTGGGCCGCGGCGGCGCGGCCATCCGCCGGCATGTGGGCGGCATCCTCGCCCTTCGGCATGGGCCGGAACAGGGCGGCGTTCTCGATCACGTCCTGCTGCACCCGGCGCAGATGCGCCACCACCGGCTCGAGCTCGGCATATTTGGCGCACAGCGCCTCCATCAGGTGGCCGACGGCGAAGGCGGTGACTTCGCGATCGAGGTCGCGCAGCTTGTCGCGCGCCCCCTGCACCAGGCGCGGCAGCTCGCGCATGGCGTTCTGCAAGTCCTCCTGCAGGGCCTCGATCTGCTTGGTGATGCGCGCGCGCTCCGCCGCCGGTAGCTTGGCGAAGACTTCCGGGCTAATCACCTCGTCGCCCTTGACCGGCGCGAAACCCATGCCGACAGGCGTGTTGATCAGGGCGATATGCTGCGCCCTTGCGCGTTCCTCGATCTCCTTCAGCGCCGCCTGCTGGACCGCCTTCACCTCGTCCTCGAAGGCGCTGACGCGGGCGCGGTATTCCTCGCTGTCGAAGGCGGCGGGTATGGTGTTGCCGAGGGTCTCGACAAGCTGCTCCATGTCGCCGCGAAAGGCGCTGCCTTGGCCCGGCGGCAGGGTGATGGCCAGCGGCTTGTGGGCGTCGTCGAAATTGAACACGTAGACCCAGTCGTCCGGCACCGGCCGGCCTTGCGCGTGGGCATCGAGCGCCCGGCGCACGACCTGGCGCAGGCCGGTCTCCGCCGGGCCGTAGGCGAAGAGATTGAAGCCGGGCTGGTCGATGGCAATGCCGAAATCGAGCGCTTCGGTGGCCCGCGGCTGGCCGAGCACCTCGTCGAGGTCTTCGAGCTGGGCCGTATGGCGGAAGCGCAACGATGAGCGCGCGACGCGGCGCCTCAGCGCCGAAGGCTTCAAGGGACGCGGCCGGGGCATGGGCGACCTCTCGTTTATGGCTTGTGCCATCTTCGCGCGCGAAGCCGATTTGCGTCAATGCGACATTTCGCCGAAGGCGGCCAGGCGATCGGATTATTTGTTTGGGATCGGCCCGAAAATTGTCCTGGCGGCGAGGTTGTGCCATGCCTCACCAGGACATATCCTGAAACGAAATATCGGCTAGTGGGTTGGAGACACGTTCGGGAGGCGCACGCCATGGCCGAGGAGAGCGTCAGACAGAAGGTCGCGGCCATCCTGGCTGCGGATGCCGTTGGCTATACGCGCCTGATGGCCGACGACGAGCCGGAGACCATCGATGCGCTCGACGAGGCCCGCGCCGTATTCGTAGAGAACGTCGAGGCCAACCAGGGCCGTATCGTGGATACGGCCGGCGACAGTGTGCTGGCCGTATTCGAGACCACCGAGGGCGCCGTCCTCGCCTCTGTCGCCATTCAAGACCGCCTCACGACGATAAACGAGCCTTTGCCGGAAACACGCCGGATGCGTTTCCGCATCGGTTTGCACTTGGGGGACATACGCGAGAAGAGCGACGGCAGCATCTACGGCGACGGCGTCAATATCGCGGCGCGGCTGGAAGGGCTGGCCGAGCCTGGCTCGATCATCGTATCGGACCTGGTGCAAGGCGCGCTTCGCGACCGCCTCGATATCGGCTTCGCTGACGCCGGCATTCACGAAGTCAAGAATGTGAAGAACCCGGTACAGGCCTACCGGGTGCTGCCGGACGGATCGCCCGATGATTCCTCTATGCCCGTCCCAGGGACACCCAAAGCGCTTCGCAGGCCCAAGTTGGTGGCAGGATTGGCGGCCGGGCTTGCCGTCATAGCCGGCCTCGCGATTTGGGCGCTTACGATACGCGTCGAGACGCCGCAATTGGTGCAGGCAGACGGCACACCGACCGAAGACCCGGCCCTCGCCATGCCTATGGGACGTATCATTGCTGTGCTGCCGTTCAAGAGCCTCAGCGGCGATCCCGAGCACGAGTATTTTGCCAATGGTGTGACCGAGGATATTCTGACCCGCCTTGCCCAGTTTTCCGAACTCGGCGTAATCGCCAGCAACTCCTCGTTCAGATACGCGTCGGACGACGTCGATATTCCCGACGTGGCAGCAGCGCTGGGCGCAACATACGTGATGCAAGGCAGCGTTCGCCGATTGGAGAATGCTATCCGCGTTACGGCTCAGCTCTTCGAGGCCGGGGGGGGCTACGCAGATTTGGGCCAAACAGTACGATCGAGATCTAACCGCCGGCGACATATTCGCAATCCAGGATGATATAGCCGAAAGCGTCGCTGGCACGATTGCGAGTTCAAGCGGGGTCATCGATATATTCGAGCTGCGTGACTTGGAGACGAAGGCCCCGGAGGCATTGTCGAGCTACGAGTGCGTGCTGAACGCGGCAGAGTATTGGCGAGTCATTACGCCGGAGGCTCACCTCAGCGCCCGAACGTGCCTCGAAAAGGTCACGGGAGATGACCCGAACTACGCTCCGGCATGGTCGGCACTCGGGAACATCACAATTGATGAAATGCTTTACGGTTACAATCCACAGCCTGATATGCCACCCCCATTGGTCCGAGCACAGGAATATATTCAGCGTGCAATTGATTTAGATGCGACGTTTGAATGGTCTCGGTTTCACTTGGCTAAAGTCGCATTCTACAGACACAACATGCCTTTGTTCCATTCGGAAATCGACCGAGCGCTCCAGCTCCTTCCCAATGATGCGACGATGCTTGCCGCCGTGGGCCATTTTCTCTCGTACAGCGGCGGCTGGGAGAGGGGGATATCGCTCATGGATAAGGCAATTGCACTAAACCCCCATCATCACACTTGGTACCACTTCCCGTATTTTTACGATGCCTATCGGCAAGGCAAGGACGACGAGGCGCTGGCGGCGGCGCTGAAATTGGACATGCCGGGCTTCTTCTGGACCCATCAAGTCCTGGCGGCTTCCTACGCCCAGGTTGGCATGATGGATGAGGCTGCCGAAGCGGTCTCCACGCTGCAGGAGCTGTATCCGGGCTATTCCATTCAGACCATGACCGAGATGCACCGGCTATGGAACTACGAAGATGACGTGATCGACCGCCTGGCCGACGGCCTGCGCAGGGCCGGGCTCCCGGAAGTCACGAACTGATAACGTACAAAATCTTTCGCACATTTGCGGGCGACGATGGTTCCTTTCAGA
>CAYPAX010000077.1:0-23316 GCA_964408735.1 uncultured Rhodospirillaceae bacterium
ATCCCCGCGCCAGTCACCCCCACGGCAGCGTGCGCTTCGACGGCAACGAGATGATCGGTGCTGCGCGCACCGACTTGCGCGATATCCGCGGTGCCCGCATCTCGATGATCTTCCAGGAGCCCATGACCTCGCTGAACCCGCTGCACCGGGTCGAGAAGCAGATCACCGAGACCCTCGCTTTGCACAAGGGCCTGGGCCCCGCGGCGGCGCGCGCCCGCGCCCTTGAGCTGTTGCGCCTGGTGCGCATTCAGGATCCCGAACAGAAGCTCGCCGCCTGGCCGCATCAGCTCTCGGGCGGCCAGCGCCAGCGCGTGATGATTGCCATGGCGCTCGCAAACGAGCCTGACCTGCTGATCGCCGACGAGCCGACCACCGCGCTTGATGTCACGGTCCAGGCGCAGATCCTCTCGCTGCTGCGCCAGTTGCAGCAGGATCTCGGCATGGCCATTCTGCTCATCACCCATGACCTGACCATCGTTCGCCACGTCTCGGACCGGGTCTATGTCATGACCGACGGCGAGATCGTCGAGCACGGGCCGACGCCGGAGCTGTTCGCCGCGCCCAAGCACCCCTATACGCAAAAGCTGCTCGCGGCCGAGCCCACCGCGACGCCGCCCGCCGAGGACGACAGTGCGCCCGAGGTCATGGCGGCGGACGACTTGCGCGTCTGGTTCCCCATCCGCCGCGGCATCCTCAGGCGCACGGTGGCGCACGTGAAAGCGGTCGACGGCGTGCCGGTCAGCGTGCGTGCCGGCCAGACCCTCGGCGTGGTCGGCGAATCCGGCTCCGGCAAGACCACCCTTGGCTTGGGGCTCTTGCGCCTGATCTCCAGCGACGGCGCCATCCGCTTCGAGGGCGAGACCATCGACGGTGTCAGCGGCAAGGGCCTGCGCCCCTTGCGGCGCCAGATGCAGGTGGTCTTCCAGGACCCCTTCAGCTCGCTCAGCCCGCGGCTCTCGGCTTTCCAGATCGTCGAGGAGGGCATGCTGGTGCACGGCATCGGGGCGAGCCGCGACGAGCGCCGCGGCCTGGTCGCCCAGGCCCTCGACGAGGTCGGCGTCGACCCTGCCACCATGGACCGCTATCCGCACGAGTTTTCCGGCGGCCAGCGCCAGCGCATCGCCATCGCCCGCGCCCTGGTGCTGAAACCGCGCTTCCTCATGCTCGACGAGCCGACCAGCGCGCTGGATATGACCGTGCAGGCGCAGATCGTCGATCTGCTGCGCGACTTGCAGGAGCGCCACCGTCTCGCCTATCTCTTCATTAGCCATGACCTGCGAGTGGTGCGCGCGCTCGCCAACCGCATCATCGTGCTGCGCCATGGCAAGGTTATCGAGGAAGGCCCGGCGCAACAGGTCTTCGAGTCTCCAGGCACCGACTACACCCGCGCCCTGATGGCGGCGGCCTTCGAGATCAAGGCGACGGATGGCGGCGCGGTGAGCGAGTGAGGAATCCGTGATGAAGCATCTCGCGATATTGGCTCTGTTCGGCCTCTCCGTCTTGCCGGTTCAGGCGGGAGAGTTTCGGCTCGACTATCTCGGCGCCAGCGATGTCGCGCTCGAAAATCCCCACGACCTCAAGCTCTCGCCCGACGGCACGGCCTTGTTCGTTGCTGATGTCGGGAACGACCGCGTGGCGGTGCTCGATCCGGAAACGCTTGCGCTGCTTTGGGAGTTCGGCGCCGATCACCAGGACGGCACCCATGACGTGGATTTCGATGCCGCCGGCCGCGCTTATGTCGCAGACACCCACAACGGTCGCGTCACGATCTATGACGTGAGCGGCGGCAGCGCCGTCCTGGTCGGCGAGCTCGGCGAGCGTGTTCGCGGCCCGGAAGGCGTGCTGGCCCACCCCAACGGCCGCATCTACGTGGCCGGCGCCTGGTCCGACAATGTCGTCGCCTACGAGGATGGCAAAATCGTCGCCGAGCTCGGGGGGCTGTCGTCGCCGCACGATGTCGAGATGGCGCCAGGCGGCGATATCTGGCTCGCCGATGCGGGCAACGACCGCATGCTGCTGCTCACGCCCGATCTCGAGGTAAAGACGGTGTTGGCAGGATCACCCTACGATTTCGACGGCGTTCGCTACCAGGATGTGCTCGACGACGGAACGCTGATTGCGGCGGACAAGTACAACCATCAAATCAAGGTCATCGCAGCCGATGGCGCGTTGCTCCTCGTCCTCGGCGCCGGAGAGCTTCGCACGCCCGAGGGGGTCGAGGTGCGGGGCGACACGCTGTGGATATCGGACTCGGGAAACGATCGCGTGGTGAAATACCGGATTCATCGCGACTGACCGCACGTTGGCGGGCCTTCATGTTCACGAGGGCTTGACCCGACGGGAGGGCAAAGTGATCTAATCTTCGCCGGATAGATTCTACCATGCCTTCGGTTTACGATGCGCAAGTTGGTGCTATGATCGAACACGCCTACGATGCCGAATCCGTGATCTTTCATCCGACGAACGTCGTGAGGAATGAAACAATGCGTCAGGCCGCCAAGTCCGCGCTCATGCCGGGCGTGATCAAGTTTTCACTGAGTGTCGCGATGTTGGGAGGCAGTGTCATCACATTTGTGAACAAAGCGGACGTGATTGCTGCGGGCGGCGACTTTCCGCTTGCCGAGGCATTGCTGACATTTCTCACGCTCTATTGCATGGCTACCTTCCTGGCGGTTACGGACCGTTAGCTGAGGCACAAATCTTCTCTTTCAACCGGGACCGGGGACACAAATGGATTTTCAGCTGATTGGGCGTCTGATCGTAGACAAGCTGCACGATCGCACGACATATGTTTTGGCAGCCATCGTCGGCACTTTGATCAACGGCTACGGTCAGTTGCTGGTGCCTTGGTTCAGGAGCGGCAATAACCCGTTCACAACCTTTTCCGCGGAGTTCGAAGCGAGACCGTTCCTGACCCTTTTCTCGATCTTTCTCGCTTTCGCCTTTCCGTTCTGCGTCGGCATCTATTCCGCCGTCGCGGCACGCTACAAGAACCGGCGCGTCGAGTCGATCGCGGACTTTCCGGAACGCAAGCCCGATCCGGTCTTTCGTGTGCGCAGAGATGGCCAGGTCGTGGAGGTCGGTGCCAATACGCAGGCGTTTTTCACGAATTTTCAGATTGATCGAGCCCAGCAGCTGTTAGGCGACGAAGTCTGGGCAAAAATCACGTCGGATGAGGATACCGGGGGAAGACTCGTGGTCTATTTCGAGGCCGAGGGCGAAAACTATCTGGTCGCCCATGCGCCGACGCGAAACAACGAGATCAACATCTACATGACGCGCTTGTCCGGCTTGCAGATCGACGTACCGCAATCCGCTTAGGGGCCTGCCCTCAGGCTCGCTCCGCGCCGTAATAGAGCGTCACCGTATGGGTCGCTTCGGCGAAGAACAGCCAGCGTTGGATGAGCATGCCCGCGGTCGTCGCCAGCGCGGCGACGGCGAGCGCGATGGCGCCTGCCGTCAGAGGCAGGACGAGCGTCAGCAGGGCCAGCGCTGCCGGCAGGGCGAAGCCGAGCAGCTCGGCGACGCGGCGCAGCTTAGCCGCATGGCGCCGGGCGATGACGAAGCCCATCTCGCGCTGCAGGTAGTTGGTCTCGGTGTGGGCGGGCTCGACGGCGCGTGCCGTGGCGCCCTCCAAGCCAAGGGCGTCGGCCACCGTATGACCCTTTGGCGCGCGGTCCACGTGGTGCCAGTAGAGGCGCACGATCAGCCAGCAGCCGCTGATCGCCACCACCAGGGGTGCGACCAGAAAAGGCGGGTCGTAGCCCAGCAGGCGGGTGATAGCCGCGATCCAGACCAGGCCGCCGGTGCCGCCACTGATGCCATAGAGCAGCACCGTGCGCAGGGCGTGCCATTCGCGGATGGGCTTGAGCGAAGCATAGATCATGGCCGTGCAGATGACCGTGACGAGCGCCAGGGCAGCCATCGGCAGCGAGGCCGGCAGGATCCAGCTCGCCAGCCGATCCGGGTAGAGCAGGCTGGCGGCCAGCAGCAGGGCCGGCGGGTAGACCGCGATCGCCGCGACGCCTTCGCGCGCCAGCCACGAAGAGCGCCACTGGCTGAGGGCGCGCCAGGCCCGCTCGGGCCGGCCCAGGTGGAAGGTGGACGAGAGCAGGCCGATGGTGATCAGGGCCAAGGCCACGCCGATCACCACCAGGCCGAGCAGGGCGCTCGGGCGCATGGCGAGGGAATGCAGGCCGAGCCAGAACAGCATGCCGTAGCCGGTGCCGGAGCTGACCGTGAAGAGGATGACGGAAAAGGCGGGATGCATGGCGGGCCTATCGCGAGAACAGCTTGTCGACCCACTGCAACAGCTTGCCCTCGGGCTCGCCCGTGGGCTCGAGCGGGGCTGCGCCCATCTCGACGGGCTTGCGCGGCGGCAGATAGCGGTTGGTGGGGCGGTAGCCGAGGCCTTCCAGCGGCGCCGTGCCGCCGCGTGCCTCGACCAGCTTGGAAACGTCGGAATCAGGATCGGCAAGATCGCCGAAATGCCGCGCATGGGCCGGGCAGGTGCGCACGCAAGCGGGCTCGCGCTCGGCCTCGGGCAATGTCTCGTTCTCGATGCGGTCGATACACAGCGTGCATTTCTTCATGACGCCGTTGGTGCTGTCGAACTCGCGCGCGCCGTAAGGGCAGGCCCAGCTGCAGAGCTTGCAGCCGATGCATTTGCTCTCGTCCACCAGCACGATGCCGTCGGCTGCGCGCTTGTACGAAGCGCCGGTGGGGCAAACCGTGACGCAGGCCGCGTTCTCGCAATGCAGGCAGGAGCGCGGGAAGGAGAGCGTGCGCGTGCGCCCGTCGTCGAACGTCGCCTCGAAGCCGTGCACCCGGTTGAGCCAGACCCCATCCGGCGCCGTGCCATAGGGCTCGATGTCGGGCAGCGGCGCGGTGATGCCGGCCGAGTTCCAACCCTTGCAGGCGACGGCGCAGGCCTGGCAGCCGACGCAGGTGTCGAGGTCGATGACCAGGCCGAGGCGCTTGGGCGGTGGGCTTGCGGGTAGGCTGGTCATTCCGCCTCGCCCTCCGCTGCCGGTTCGACGCGAACCTTGAGGTCGTACCAGGCCGCCTGGCCTGTCAAGGGGTCGGAATTGCTTATTCTGCCTTCGCCGGGGAGCACATCCGGAATGAGGTGATTAAGCAGGAAGCCCTCGCGGCTTTCCGGGCCGCCCTCGGCCAGCGCCCAGGTGCCCGAGCGCTTGCCGACGGCGTTCCAGGTCCACACCGTGCCCGGCTCGACCCCGTCCATCAGCCGCGCCCGTGCCTTGACGCGGCCAAGTTCGCCGATCACCCAGACCCAGCTCTCGTCGGCGATACCAAGAGCCGCCGCGGTCTCGCGGTGAATATAGAGGCGGTTGCGCGACAGCAGCTGGCGTTGCCAGGCATTGTGCGAGCCCCACGAGTGATACATGTGCATCGGCCGCTGGGTGACCGCCGCCAAGGGATAGGCCTCGTCGTCGGGCGCCACGGCATACCAGGTCGGCAGGGGATCGAATGCGCGCTCGACCCGCGCGCGCAAAGCATCTGGCGGCTGCACCGCACCGTGACCCTGGGCGGCCAGGCGAAAGCGCTGCAACGGCTCGCTGTAGAGCTGCAGGATGATGGGCTCGGCCGAGCCGATATAGCCCATGCCGACGGCCCATTCGAGATAGGCCTTGTTGGCGTGCTTGAAGTAGCGCTGTTCGGGTTCGAGCTCGTGCTGCCAGAAGCAGCCGTTCTCGATATAGCGGGCGAGCTGATCGGGATTGGGCTCGCCGCTGCCATGCTCGCTGCCGTCGCCGCGCCAGCCGGACAGGGTGCCGATGCCCGGTGCACGCTGGTGGTTGACCAGATAATCGGCATAGCCTCCGGCATAGAGCGGCGCGCCGCCGTCATCGACCATGCCCGGCAGGCCGAGCCGGGCACCGAGATCGAGCAACACGTCCTGGAAGGGGCGCACGTCGCGCTCGGGATCGATTACCGGCTGGCGGATGGCATCGCACGGCCCGTCGGCGTGGCTGATCGGTCGGTCGAGCATGGAGACCGCGTCCCAGCGCTCGAGATACATGGTGTCGGGCAGCACCAGGTCGGCGTGGCTGACCATCTCGGAGGCGAAGGCATCGGCTACGATGACGTGCGGGATACGGTACTCGCCGGTCTCCGGGTCGACATCCTCCAGCATGCGCGCCGTACCGGCCGTATTCATGGCCGAGTTCCAGCTCATGTTCGCCATGTAGAGGAACAGGGTGTCGATGGGGTAGGGGTCGCCGGCCCAGGCATTGGCGATGCTCATATGCATCATGCCGTGGGCGGCAATGGGTGCCTCCCAGCTGTAGGCCTTGTCGAGGCGCAGGGGGTCGCCCGCCTCGTCGACGAGCAAATCCTCCGGACCCGTGGGAAAGCCCAGCGGCGGCCCGCCCAGCGGCGTGTCGGCCACGGAGCCGCCTTTCGGCTTCTGCGCCGGCGGTGCTGGCTTGGGGAAGGGCGGGCGGTAGCGGAAGCTGCCGGGCGTATCGATGGCGCCCAGCAGCATCTGCAGGATGTGGATGGCGCGGCAGGTGTGAAAGCCGTTGGCATGGGCCGAAATACCGCGCATGGCATGGAACGATACTGGCCGACCGACCATTTGGTCGTGGTGCCGGCCGGCCCAATCGGTCCAGGGAATGTCGAGCACCACGGGCTCGGCGAAGGCGGCCTCGGCGATATCGGCGGCGAGGCGGCGTATGGTCGCGGCGGCAATGCCGGTGCCGGCCTCGGCGCGCTCGGGCGACCAGGCATCATCGAGGCAGCGGCGTGCCAGCTTGGCGAAAGCGGGCTCTGCCTCGCGGCCGTCGGCAAGCGTAAAGCGGCCGACCAGCGCCGGCGTGATGTCCGCCGCGAGGGCGTTGCTCAGGGACTCGCTGGCGGCGTCCCAGCACAGCGGCCTGCCGTCATCATCGCGCGCAAACAGCCCGTCGTCGTCGATCACCAGCCAGGGCGCGTTGGTGTAGCGGGCGAGATATTCGAAATCGATCTTGTCGGCGAGCAGCAGCTCGCGGATCAGCGCCATGACCAGCAGGCCGTCGCTGCCAGGGCGCACGCCGATCCACTCGTCGGCGATGGCGGAGTAGCCCGTGCGCACCGGATTGACCGAGACCACCTTGGCGCCGCGCCCTTTGAGCTTGGCGAGGCCGGTCTTGATAGGGTTCGAATCATGGTCCTCGGCGACGCCGAACAGTATCAGGTGGCGGGTATGCTCCCAGTCCACCTCGCCGAACTCCCAAAACGCGCCGCCGATGGTGTAGAGCCCGGCGGCGGCCATGTTGACCGAGCAGAAGCCGCCATGGGCGGCATGGTTGGGCGTGCCGAAAGCGCTTGCCCACCAGCCGGTCAGGGCCTGGCTCTGGTCGCGGCCGCTGAAGAAGGCGAGCTTGCGCGGGTCGGTCTTGCGATTCTCGCCGAGCCAGGTGCAAGCGATCTCCAGCGCTTCGTCCCATTCTATCTGGCGGAACTCGCCGTCGCCGCGCCTGCCCGTGCGCAACAGCGGCTTGCTCAGGCGGGCCGGCGACTTCGCCGTCATGATACCGGCCGCGCCCTTGGCGCAAAGCACGCCACCGTTCACCGGATGATCCGGATTGCCGTCGATATAGTGGACCCGGCCGTCCCTGAGGTGGACGCGGATGCCGCAACGGCAGGCGCACTGGTAGCAGGTCGTGGTCTTGACGCTGTCACCGATAGGCTCGGATGTGGCGATCGCTGGCTCGGGCATGGAGGAGGCGCGCCTCCCCTGCGCAACCGGTCACATCAGGCGGGGTTGGTCCGGCATTGCGGCGAAAAAGTCAAGCGCCGGTTGACCTTGTGCGGTCGAGCCGATACACGGGCCGGCGCCGTGGCCAGCGCGGCTTGACGGCAACGGGAGAGCACGATGAGTGAGGTCAAAGGGCGAATTTTTTCCGGCGTTCAGCCGACGGGCAACCTCCATCTCGGCAATTATCTCGGCGCGATCCGCAATTGGGTGCGCCTGCAAAGCGATTTCGACTGCCTCTATTGCATCGTCGATCTGCACGCCATCACCGTGCCCCAGGACCCGGACGGCCTGCGTGCCAACACCCGCGAGGTCACGGCGGGGCTGCTTGCCGCCGGCATCGATCCGGCGAGCAATGTCATCTTCAACCAGAGCCAGGTCGCGGCCCATGCCGAGCTGGCCTGGATATTCAACTGCGTCGCCCGCCTCGGCTGGCTCAACCGTATGACCCAGTTCAAGGAGAAGGCGGGCAAGCACCGCGAGAACGCCACTGTCGGGCTCTATGCCTATCCGACCCTGATGGCGGCCGACATTCTCGTCTACCAGGCCACCCATGTGCCGGTGGGCGATGACCAGAAGCAGCATCTCGAGCTCGCTCGCGATATTGCCCAGGCCTTCAACAGCATGTTCGGCGAGGGCTTCTTTCCTCAGCCGGAGCCGATCATCCAGGAAGCCGCAGCCCGCGTCATGAGCCTGCGCGACGGCTCGAAGAAGATGAGCAAGTCGGATCCGTCGGAATATTCGCGCCTCAACATGAACGACGGCGCCGACGAGATCGCCAAGAAGATCCGCAAGGCACGCACCGATCCCGATCCTTTGCCGGGCGAGCCCGCCGGCCTCGAGTCGCGGC
This sequence comes from uncultured Rhodospirillaceae bacterium, assembly GCA_964408735.1. Classification (GTDB taxonomy): domain Bacteria; phylum Pseudomonadota; class Alphaproteobacteria; order UBA7887; family UBA7887; genus UBA7887. The sequence continues at coordinate 8,610 of CAYPAX010000077.1, forward strand.
CAGAGGCGGCAAACCTCGTGGGCATCTATGCTGCCTTGACCGATCGGTCGGTCGCAGATATCTGTGCGGAATATGCGAATGCGAGCTTTTCCGATTTCAAGGCCAGGCTCACCGAGGTGGCCGTCGAGGTCCTGGCGCCGGTCGGCGAGGAGATGAAACGCCTGCTGGCCGCACCCGGCGATATCGACGCCGTGCTGCGCGACGGCGGCGAGCGCGCCGAGGCGCTGGCCACGCCGATTATCGCCGAGGCCAAGCGCATGGTGGGCTTTTTGAAGCCCTGATCGGCCGTAGCGCGAGAATTCACTTGATCGCGGAGCGCCTTAGCGCAATAACCTAGAATACGAAAAATCGGCACAATGAAAGCCGGTTCGCATGGATATTTATCTGCCGATCGCAGAAATGTCGGTCAACGTGCTGCTTTTATTGGGCATGGGGGCTGGGGTCGGCGTCTTGTCTGGACTGTTCGGTGTCGGTGGCGGCTTCCTCATGACGCCCCTGCTGATCTTCATCGGCGTGCCGCCTCCCGTTGCCGTCGGCAGCGAGGCCAATCAGATCACCGCTGCCTCCGTCTCCGGCCTGCTCGTCCATTGGCGCCGCGGCAATGTCGATTTCAAGATGGGCGCAGTGCTGCTCAGTGGCGGCGCCGGCGGCTCGGTGCTCGGCGTCTGGCTGTTCCGCCAGCTGCGCGAGATGGGCCAGATCGATGCCGCCATCTCGATCGCCTATGTGGGCTTTCTCGGCATCGTCGGGTTGTTGATGGCGGTCGAGAGCGCCAACACCATGCGGCGGCGGCAAAAGGGCGCGCCCCGGCGCAAGCTGCATCAGCACACTTGGCTGCACGGCCTGCCCCTGAAAATGCGCTTCCGCAAGTCGAAGCTCTATATCAGCGCGTTGCTGCCGGCGGCGATCGGCTTCGCTGTCGGCATGCTGGCGGCCATCATGGGTGTCGGCGGCGGCTTTTTCATGATCCCGGCCATGATCTACGTGCTCGGCATGCCGACCTCGGTGGTGGTCGGAACCTCGCTGTTCCAGATCATATTCGTCACCGCCATCGTTACCGTCCTGCATGCCGCGACAAACCAGACCGTCGACATGGTCCTGGCCCTGCTGTTGCTGGCCGGTGCCGTGGTTGGCGCCCAATTCGGCAGCCGTCTGGGAGCTGCCTTGCGTGGGGAGCAGTTGCGCGGCCTTCTGGCGCTGCTGGTGCTTGCGGTCTGCACCAAGCTCGGCATCGATCTGGTGGTCGAGCCTGAAGATCTCTTCAGCGTCGCACCGGTGATCGAATGAGGGGCCGGGCGCTGGTGTTGGGCCTTTGCGGCATTCTTGCCGCGGCCCCGGCGTTGGCGCAGACAGTGGTTGCCGATCTCAGCTCCCACAAGATTGCCATTACCTCGGGCTTTACCGGCACCGAGGTGCTGCTGTTCGGCACCCATGACGGCGACGGCGATGTCGTGGTGGTTCTGCGCGGACCCGAGGAAGCAGTGGTGGTGCGCCGCAAGGCGCGGACCGCGGGCATGTGGCTCAACCGCGAAGAAGTGACTTTTGCCGCCGCGCCGGGCTATTACGCGGTCGCTGCGAGTCGGCCGCTGGCGGAGGTCGCGTCGGCGGAACTGCTTGCCGAGCACAGGATCGGCTTCGAGAATGTGCATCTGGCACCATCCTTCGAAGGTGATGGCAGCGATCTGGACGAATTCCGTGCCGCCCTGCCGCGCATCCTTGAGCGCCAGGGTCTGGTGCGGTCCGGCGTGGCACAGATCGGGCGTGTCGGCAAGCGGCTGTTTCGCACCACCTTTTCCTTTCCTGCCAGCGTGCCGACCGGATTGTTCCACGCCGATATCTATCTTTTCGAGGATGGCGTGCTGCTGAGCAAGCGGACGAGAGCGCTGCAGGTCTCCAAATCGGGCTTCGGCGCCACCATGTTCGGTTTTTCGCGCCAGCAGCCGGTACTTTACGGCCTGCTTGCGGTGGCGGTGGCGCTGATGGCAGGATGGCTGGCGGGCGTCGTATTCCGAAAGAGTTGACCGATCTATGGCGGAAGTGGCCGAGCATATTGCTGGCCGGGTCAAGTTCCTGGTTTGCGTGGACGACAGCGAGGATAGCCGCATAGCCTTGCGCTTCGCGGCGTTGCGCACGCGCAACACCGACGGCCATCTGGTGATGCTCTATGTCATCGAGCCGGCCGATTTCCAGCACTGGGTGGCTATCGAGAAGCTGATGGGCGAGGAGCGCCGCGAGGAAGCGGAGCAGATCCTCCAGGAGCTTGCCGGCGAGGTTCAGGAACAGGTCGGCATCCTGCCCATGCTTGAAGTGCGCGAAGGCCGCCGCGCCGACGAGATCCTCAAGCTGATCGAGGAAGACCCGTCGATCAACATCCTGGTGCTCGGCGTGGCGCCGGAAGGCCAGGGCTCGAACGAGCTAGTGCGCCGCCTCTCCGGCGAAGCCACCAAGCGCCTGACCATCCCGCTCACTATCGTGCCCGGCAACCTCACCGAGGAGCAGCTTCTCAAGCTCACTTGAGGGCAGAGTGCGCCTCTTGACCTGGAACCCCAAATAACCGACTTATACAGTGAGATATCTGACAAAACTGATCAACGCATTTCGCAAAGACCGCAACGGAGCTGGCCGCATGTTTATCCAAACCGAGCCCACGCCGAACCCGGCGACCATGAAGTTTCTTCCCGGCGAGACCGTTCTGGCTAACGGCACAGCCAACTTTAGCGATGCCGAGATGGCGCGGCGCTCGCCGCTGGCCGAGCGTTTGTTCCTGATCAACGGCATCGATGGCGTCTTCCTCGGCTCGGATTTCATCACCGTCACCAAGACCGAGGCGGCCGAATGGCAACTGCTCAAGCCGTCCATTCTCGGCGTCATCATGGAGCACTATGTGGCAGGCGTGCCGATGCTGCTCAGCGAGGCGGAAAGCGCGGGCGGCGGTGGAGACTTTGCCGAGGCCGATGCGGAGGTGGTCGAGCAGATCAAGGAGCTGCTCGATACCCGCGTCCGCCCGGCCGTGGCGCAGGATGGCGGTGATATCATCTTCCATGGCTTCGAGAACGGCATCGTGATGCTCGAGATGCACGGCGCCTGCGCCGGCTGCCCGAGCTCGACCGCTACCCTCAAGGGCGGCATCGAGAACATGCTCCGCCATTACGTGCCCGAGGTCGTGGAGGTCCGCGCCGTCTATTGAGCCGGCACCACGAGATGTAGCCCGAGCCAGCGCCAAGCCCCGTCGCGCGCTGGCATGGTGCAATTGATGCGCGCCCGGCCGGCGGCCAAGGGCGCGTCGAGCCGCAGCTCGAAGCGCCGCGCGCCGAGACGGTCGAGAGCCACCTGGCCAAGGCCACCCGCAAAGCAGGCGAGACGATCCAACGGCTCTATGCCCTCGGCCACGGTAAAGCCGATCGGCGGCGGGTTGCCGGCGATAACAGGCAGGGCCGGCACCAGCTCGCTGACCGGCAACGGCAGCACATCGAGCACCAGGCGGAAGCGCGTCGGCTCGGCAAAGGGGCCGAAAACGGAAAAACGGGGCAGGGCGTAGAGGTCGCTTCCCGCATGGGCCGGACCGGATTGCTGGCCCAGGGCGGCGACAAAGCTGTGCTCTGCCACGAGGTCGCGAACGCCCTCGTCATATTGGCCGTAAGGGTAGGAGAAGAGCCGCGGCGGCGCCCCGAGCTCGTCGCTGATGCGGCGCCGGGCGAGTGTCAGGTCGCTCACCACGCGGGCTGCCCCGCGTCCCACCTGGGAGCGATAGAAGGCGCCGTGGGTGCCGATTTCGACACCGGCAGAGGCCATCTCGCGCAAGCTGTCCCAGCCGGCGGCGTTGGTGCCGCGATCGATGGCATCGGTCGTCACCATGACCGCGAAGGGAAAGCCCGCCGCCTTGAAGCGTGGCCAGGCGAGCCGGTGCACGGATTCGTGGCCGCCTTCAATGCTGATGGCCACGGTGTGCTGGGGCAAAGGCAGGCCACCGGCCAGCGCCGCCACCACCTGGCTGAGCGGCAGCACCCGGTAGCCGCCGGCTTGCAGGCGTTCGATATGGGCGTCGAGCTCGGCCAGTGTGGTGGTCAGGCGGCCGGGCTCTTCGGCGAATCGATGATAGGACAGGATAACGGCGGCATCGTCCGCGGCGGCCGGCAGGATGGCGTGCAGCAACACGAGAAGCGCCGCTGCGATAGGCGCAACAGGGCTTCTGCGGCGCGCAGGCCGCGGCTTTGAGAAGCCGACATGTCCCTGTTTCATTGTCATAATCGGGTACGGGTCGGCTTCGATCTCGACGAGGAGACACTTAGCGTGCCAGACTTCGGATGGCAAGCCGGACGACCGACAAGCCCAAGCAATATCCCCTGAATCGGAGACGCGGCGCGATGCGTACCCTCGACGACGACGCCCTGGACCTGATCTTTCGCGAGGCCCGCAGCCACAACCGCTGGCGCGGCCAAGGAGTCAGCGAGGCTGACTTGCGGGCCATCCACGACTTGGCGCGCATGGGCCCGACCACCGCCAATAGCTGCCCGGCGCGCTTCGTTTTTCTGCGGACCGGTGAAGGCAAGGCACGCCTGCGCCCGCATTTGTCGGCGGGAAACGTCGAAAAAGTGATGACGGCGCCCGTCACCGCCATCATCGCCCACGATCTCGCCTTCTACGATCACCTGCCCAAGCTCTTTCCCCATGAGGACGCGCGCCCCTGGTTCGCCGGCAAGGACGCGCACATTCGCCTTACCGCGCTGCGCAACGGCACGCTGCAAGGCGCCTATCTGCTGATTGCGGCGCGCGCCCTCGGCTTCGATTGCGGACCGATGTCCGGCTTCGACAATGCCGGCGTCGACGAGGAATTCTTCGCCGGCACCAACTATCGCTCGAACTTCCTCTGCTGCATTGGCCAGGGCGATCCCGAGGGAATATTTCCACGGCACCCGCGCTTTGCCTTCGAGGACGTCTGTCAGGTCGTCTGAGCCGTGGTATGAGCCATCATGCGCGTGCCTGCTGCGCGGTCGTCGAGCAGCGGATAGCGGCGCGAATCGAAAAGCTGATAATGCCACCACTCCTTGCCATAGAAGTCCCAGCCCGCCTCGGTCATCAGGCCGAGCAGCAGCAGCCGGTTGCGCCGTGCTGTGTCGGAGATGCCGCTCGCGCCGTGGTGCGAAAGGGGCGAGAAATGGTCGAAGGGCGTGCCCATCTCAAGCGCCCGACCGCTCTCGTCGAGCAGGGTCACGTCCAGCGCCACGCCGCGGGAATGGGGCGAGCCGCGCCGCGGATCGGCGAGGAAGTCCGGGTCCGGCGTGTGCGACCACAGCGCCCACTGCGCCTCGGCAGGGCGAAAGGCATCGAAAACCTGCAGCCTCAGACCAAGCTGGCTGGCAGCGGCGATCGATTGTGCGAGGCAGGCCGCGGCATCGCCGTGCAGATAGCAGGCGGCACGGTCGTAGACGGGCGCGCCGGTGAAGTTGTCCGCGCCGGCATAGGCCATGGTCACGGTGACGTCGTAGGCGGGCGGCTCGATGGCGATCAAAGGCATGGCGCCAGACTGTATACCAGGGCGGCATGATGCGTCTGCTGGCATTGGATACCGCGATGGAGGCCTGCTCGGTCGCGCTTTGGCTTGACGACAGCGTTGCCGCGGCGCGTCGCCGGCTGATGGCACGCGGCCATGCCGAAGCCCTGATGCCCATGGTGGCAGAGGTCATGGCCGAGGCCGCCCTGACCTATGGCGACCTCGACGCCTTTGCGGTCAGCCGCGGTCCGGGAACCTTCACGGGCTTGCGTATCGGCCTGGCGGCGGCACGAGGCTTGGCGCTGGCGGCGGCGCGTCCCCTGATCGGCCTGAGCACATTGGAAGTGCTGGCGGCCGCTGTTCCGGCCGAGCAACGCCACGGCAGCATCATGGCGGCGATCGATGCCCGCCGCGGCGAGATATACGGCCAGGTCTTCGCGCCCGACCTGTCGCCCCTTGGCGAAGCGGCGGCACGCAACGCCGAAGCCTTGGCCGGCGAGCCTTGGCGGGCGCCGGTCCATGTGGTGGGAACCGCCGCCGAGAGTATGGCCGCCTTGCTCGGCGAGGCCGCGACAGCCGTCCCTGGCGATGGCTGTCCGGATGCCCGGGTCGCGGCGCAGCTGGCGGCCGGACGCCCCTTGCCGACGGTCGGCGCGCCGGTCGCCCCGCTCTATTTGCGCGCCCCCGATGCGCGCTTGCCGGACGCCCGATGACAGCTGCCCATCTGGTCGCCGCCGCTCCCGCCCATGCCGAGACCCTGGCCGCCCTGCACCGGCTCTGTTTCCCCGAGGCCTGGGACGCGGCGGCCTTCGCCAGCCTGCTTTGTGCGCCCGGCAGCATCGCTGCGATCGCCATGGCGGAGCAACCCGTGGGCTTTCTGCTGTGGCGCCTGCTCGGCGACGAAGCCGAGGTCATCACCCTCGGGGTGCATCCGCGCCGCCGCCGGGCCGGCATCGCCGGGTTGCTGTTGGCAGACGCCTGCGCGCAGGCGCTTGCCGGCGGTGCCCTATCGCTTGTGCTGGAGGTGGCGGCGGACAACGTGGCGGCGCGCGCCTTCTATGCCGCCCAGGGTTTTGCCGAAGTGGGCACCCGGCCCGGCTATTACCGCCGCTCCCGTACTGCGCCCGCCGATGCCTTGATCCTGCGGCGCCGGCTAATCGCTTGAGCGCAAGCGCACCAGCAGCAGATAGGGGCCGCCGTCGGCCTCGGGCGTCAGCGAAAGCACCTCGTGGCCCATGTCGCGCACCGAGCGCGGCACGTTCTCCAACGGCTCGCCCGCATTGAGGCGCACGGCGAGCACTTCGCCGGCCGCCATGCCTTCGAGGGCGAGCTTGGTGCGGACGAATGTCATGGGACAATCGAGATGCGTGATATCGAGTTGCCGGTCGGCGGTTTCGTCTGCTGTCTGCGTATCCATGGCGCCATGGTGGCCGATTGTTGGCGTGACCGTCAACGCCGCCGCCGGGCTCTGTTGTTCCAGGGCCTGCTCTCCCATATACTGGCGACCGCGAGATCAAGCATAAAAGATGAAGATGCACAAACGAGTTGGTAGGAGATAGGAAGCCTATCGTGTCGCAGGTTGCGGGAACTATGTCGCGCGTGGAAAGGCAATGCGTCGAAAAGGGCCTGAAGATGACCGGACAACGCCGGGTCATTGCGCGAGTTCTGTCTGATTCCGGGGATCATCCAGACGCCAATGAAGTCTTTCGCCGCGCCATCCTTATCGACCCCCATATCAGTCTGGCCACGGTCTATCGCACCGTGCGCGTGCTCGAGGAAAAGAACGTGCTCGAGCGGCACGATTTCGGCGATGGCCGGGCCCGTTACGAGGAAAGCGGCAACGAGCATCACGACCACCTGATAGACCTCAAGAGCGGGCGAGTGATCGAGTTTCACAACGACAAGATCGAAAAGCTGCAAAAATTGGTGGCGGAAGAGCTTGGCTTCGATCTTGTCGGCCATCGGCTTGAGCTCTATGGCACGCCGCTGGAGCAGAGCGACGATTGACGCCTGCCGCCGGCCCCAACGCCGACAAAGGATCCATTGAGCCATGAGTGCTGCCGAGACCTTTGACGACCCCCATGGCGGTATCCACGCCGGCAATTTGGAGGTGCGCCTGTCCCGCGGCGCGGCCGAGGTCGACGCTGCCCAGGCCCTGCGCTACCGCATTTTCTATGAGGAAATGAGCGCCCGCCCGAGCGACGAGATGCGTGCCCGCCAGCGCGATTTCGACAGCCACGACGAAAGCTTCGACCATCTGCTCGTCATCGATCACGACCGCCCGCACCCACAGGAATCGGTGGTCGGCACCTATCGCCTCAACCGGCGCAGCGAGGCCATGCGGAAAGGTGGTTTCTACACCGCCGGCGAGTACGATATCGCCGAGCTGCTGGCGACCAGCGGTGAGATCATGGAGCTGGGCCGCTCCTGCGTAGCCGCCGAATACCGCAATCGCGCGACCATGACGCTGCTCTGGCGCGGCATTGCCGCTTATGTCTTTCACTTCGATATCGCCTTGATGTTCGGCTGCGCGAGCTTTGCCGGTGTCGAGCCCGACGATTTGGCCTTGCCTTTGTCCTATCTCTATCACCGGCATCTGGCCCCTGAGGGCTTGCGCCCGCGCGCCCTGCCCAAGCTGTTTACGCCGATGGACCGCATCGCCGCGGAAGCCATCGACAAGCGCGAGGCACGGCTTGCCCTGCCGCCGTTGATCAAGGGCTATCTGCGCGTCGGCGCCTTTGTCGGCGACGGCGCGGTGATCGACGAGCAGTTCCAGACCATCGATGTCTGCATCGTGGTCAAGACCGACTGGGTGACCGACAAATATCGCCAGCATTACGGCGCCGATACCCACCGTCCGGTCTCGGTCTGAGCGAGGCCGGGGAATAACGGATGGATGCCGTGCGAGCGGCCGTTTTGGCCATTGTCTTGATTCTCTGGACCCTGCTGCTGCTGCCGCTGCAGCTGTTCTCCGTGATCGTCGGCTTGCGCCTGCAAAGGCTCATCCCGCGCCTCTACCATCGGGGCAATTGCTGGCTATTGGGCCTGAAGGTGCGGCGGATCGGTGCGTCGCCGGCAGCGGCGCCGACGCTCTATGTCGCCAATCACGCCTCTTATCTGGATATTCTCGTGCTTTCGACACTGCTCGACGCGTCTTTCGTGGCCAAGGCCGAGGTCGCCGGCTGGCCTCTGTTCGGCGTCTTGGCGAAAAGTGTCAACACCATCTTCGTCGAGCGCAGGGCGAGCCGCTCGGGCGGCCAGCGCGATCAGATGCGCACCCGCCTCGAGGAAGGCCGCAGCCTGATCCTGTTTCCCGAGGGAACCAGCAGCGACGGCAATCGCGTGCTGCCTTTCAACAGCACGTTTTTCAGCCTTGCAGAGCTCTCCGTGAACGGCACGCCGCTCAGCGTGCAGCCGATCTCGGTAGCCTATACGCGCTACAACCATCTGCCCATGAGCCGGCGCGAGCGGCCCTACCTTGCCTGGTATGGCGATATGGGGCTGGCCGGCCATCTTTGGGACCTGCTGTGCCGCGGCCCCGCCACGGTCGAGGTGTACTTCCACGCGCCGCTCGAGCTTGGCGACGGCGACTCGCGCAAGCGCCTGGCCAAGCGCTGTGAAAGCCTTGTCACGGGCGGCGTATCGGACTTGCTGTCCGGGCGTCGCAGCCACTTGGCCGTTGAAGCGGCTTGAATGGGGCGCGACAGTGGCAGCGAGCGGTTTCCCATCGCGCAAACATGCTCTAGAGTTAGCGGTCATGCAGAGGCAGGCGCGAACCCGGAATCGGAGGCTGTGGTCGGAGGCGGTGACGAACTGACCGTGCAGCACCCCGGCACACGTGGCGCACGGCACGAGCACGGCGAAAAGCCGCTGCCGGCCGCTGACCCCAAGACCGTTTTCATCCGTACCTACGGCTGCCAGATGAACGTCTACGACTCCGACCGTATGGCCGAGTTGCTGGCGCCGCTGGGCTATGGCCTGGTACCGGCACCGGATGACGCCGACATGGTCATCCTCAACACCTGCCATATCCGCGACAAGGCCAGCGAGAAGGTCTATTCGGAGCTTGGCCGGCTGCGGCGGATGCGCGAGGCGCGGGCGGCGGACGGCAAGCGCATGATCCTTGCCGTCGCCGGTTGCGTTGCCCAGGCCGAGGGCGAGGAGATGCTGCGCCGGGCGCCTTTCGTCGACATCGTGCTGGGGCCGCAGACCTACCATCGCCTGCCCGAGATGGTGGCCCGCGCCAGCCGCGCCGGCGGGACGCCGGTGCTGGACACCGAATTTCCACCAGTGACCAAGTTCGATGCCTTGCCGGCGCGCTCGGGGGCTGCCGCGGTAAGTGCCTTCCTGTCGGTGCAGGAGGGTTGCGACAAGTTCTGCACCTTCTGCGTCGTGCCCTATACCCGCGGTGCCGAGGATTCGCGGCCGGTCGAGCAAATTGTCGCGGAAGCCGAGCAATTGATCGCCAACGGCGCCCGCGAGATCACGCTGCTCGGCCAGAACGTCAACGCCTATCATGGCGACGGCTGGTCGCTGGCGCGCCTGATCCGCCGCCTGGCCGAACTGCCCGGCTTGGCGCGGCTGCGCTATACCACTTCCCATCCGCGCGACATGGACGACGATCTGATCGCCGCCCATGCCGAGGTCGAGGCCTTGATGCCCTATCTGCACCTGCCCGTGCAGGCGGGCTCCGACCGGGTGCTCAAGGCGATGAACCGCCAGCACACGGCCGACGATTATCGCCGCCTGGTCGAGCGTTTGTGCGCGGCGTGCCCCGACCTTGCGCTGTCGTCGGATTTCATCGTCGGATTTCCCGGCGAAACCGCAGCGGATTTCGCGGCGACCATGGCCCTGGTGGACGAGATCGGCTTCGCCGGTGCCTTCTCGTTCAAATACAGCCCGCGTCCCGGCACCCCGGCGGCGAGTGCGCCGGATCCGGTTCCCGAGGCCGAAAAGGGCGCGCGGCTGGCAGAGCTGCAGGCGTTGCTGGAGGAGCAGCGGCGCGGCTTCGCCGCGGCCTGTGTCGGGCGCACCATGCCGGTGCTGCTGGAGAAGCCGGGGCGCCATGCCGGCCAGCTGCTTGGCCGCTCGCCCTATTTGCAGCCGGTCCACCTGGAGGCCGAGGCCGGGCGTATCGGCAGCATCGCCTGCGCCCGTATCACCACCGCCGGCGCCAACAGCCTGGCCGCCGTAGAGGCAGGGGCATGAGCCGGGCGCCAAAACCAAGCGCAGACAGCACCGCGCCGCTCTATCTGAGCTTCGCCGATAATGCCTTACTGGGCGCGCTCTATGGCGAGCATGACAGGCATCTCGCGCGTATCGAGCAGGCGCTGGGCGTCTCCTTGGCCAGCCGCGGCAACCAGCTCGCCATCAGCGGTCGCCCCGATGCTGCGGAGAAGGCCAAGCGGGCTCTGCTCGGCCTCTACGACATGCTCGAAAAAGCGCTGCCGGTGACCGCCCAGGATGTCGACGCCGCCTTGCGCATGGTGGCAAACGGCGAGCCCGCGAGCGGCGACGGCGACGTAGCGCGTTTGGTCCCGGACGACACGGTCATCACCACCCAGCGTCAGCGCATCACGCCACGCTCGCCGACCCAGGCCGCCTATGTGCGCGCCTTGCAGGAAAGCGAGTTGGTCTTCGGCATCGGCCCGGCGGGAACCGGCAAGACCTATCTCGCGGTTGCCGTTGCCGTCGCCATGCTGAGCCGCGGCCAGGTCGATCGCATCATTCTTTCGCGCCCGGCCGTGGAAGCGGGCGAGCGTCTCGGCTTCCTGCCCGGCGACTTGCGCGAGAAGGTCGATCCCTATCTGCGGCCCATGTATGACGCGCTCTATGACATGATGCCGCCCGACCGGGTCATGGACCGCCTGCAAAGCGGCGTTATCGAAATCGCGCCGCTCGCCTTCATGCGCGGCCGCACCCTGTCGAATGCTTATGTCATCCTGGATGAGGCCCAGAACACCTCGCCCGTGCAGATGAAGATGTTCCTCACCCGGCTCGGCGAGAATTCGCGCATGGCGGTCACCGGCGACCTGTCGCAGGTCGACCTGCCCACGGGCATGCGCCCGGGTCTGAGCGAGGCTTTGGCGGTGGCGGGCGAGATAGAAGGCGTGTCGGTGATCCGCTTCTCCCATGCCGACGTCGTGCGCCATCGCCTGGTAACCGAGCTGGTTCGCGCTTATGAGGCGCGCGAACGCGAGCGCGAGGCAAAGGAGCCATGACCGGCGACACGGACTGTCCCGTCGACATAGCAGTGTTGTGCGAAGACCCTGACTGGGGTCCCGAGGCCGAAGGCCTGTGCCGGCTTGCCGCCGCCGCCGCCCTGGCGGCTGCCAACTGCGAGGCGGGGGAGCTCAGCATTCTGTTGTCCGATGACGGTCACGTGGCGGCCCTCAACAGCCGTTTCCGCCATGCTGACGGTCCGACCAACGTGCTCGCCTTTGCCGCCGGTGCGCCGGGCCTGCTCGGCGACGTGATCGTGGCGCGCGAGACGACCGTTGAGGAAGCCCGGGCGCAAGGCAAGGCGCTGGCTGCCCATCTTTCGCACCTGGTGGTGCACGGCACCTTGCACCTGCTCGGCTTCGATCATCAGAGCGATGAAGAGGCCAGGCGCATGGAGGCGACGGAGATTCGCGTGCTGGCGGCGCTCGGCATTGCCGACCCCTACGCCGTCGAGCGCGAGGGCGTGCCATGAGCAGCGACAACCAGGACCAGCCGGCTGCGGTCGGCGAGCGTACGCTGCTGGGCGTGCTGGCGGGCTGGCTCGGCTCGCTGACCGGCATCGGCAGTCAGGCCGACAGCCTGCGCCAGTCGGTCGAGACGCTGATCGCAGAGCGCGGCGACGACGACACCGCCCTCGACGAGCAGGAGCGAGTAATGCTGCTCAACCTGCTTAAGTTCGGCGAATCGCGGGTCGAGGATGTCATGGTGCCGCGTGCCGATATCGTCGCCGTTCCCGAGCGCGCGGCCCTGACTGAAGTCGTCGAGCTGATGTCGCGGGTCGGGCATTCGCGCCTGCCGGTCTACCGCGACAGCCTCGACGATGTCATCGGCATGGTGCATGTGCGCGACCTGCTCGCTTTCTGGTCCACGGACGAGCCGTTCCGCCTGGCCGATGTGGTCAGGCGCCTGCCTTTCGTGCCGCCATCAATGCCGGTGCAGGAAATGTTACGCGAGATGCGCGCCGACAAGGTCCATCTGGCGATGGTGGTCGACGAGCATGGCGGTATCGACGGCCTGGTGACCATCGAGGATCTCATGGAAGAGATCGTCGGTGAAATTGAGGACGAGCACGATATCGCCCCTGCGCCGATGATCGAGCGCGCTGCCGACGGCAGTCTCGAAGCCGACGCGCGGGCGCTGATCGTCGAAATCGAGCCGCAGCTCGGTATCGATCTGCTGCCGGCCGATCGCGACGAGGAAGTCGATACCGTCGGCGGCCTGGTTTTCGATCTCGCCGGCCGCGTGCCGAAGGCTGGAGAGGTCGTTGCCCATCCCGCCGGGCTCGCAATCGAAGTTCTCGACGCCGATCCGCGCCGCGTTCGCAAGGTGCGCATTCGCCGCGCCACCCTGGCCGAGCAGGAGTCCGGCCTCGGCGAAGGCTGATCGACCCATTGTCGCGATAATACATAGAATGGAAACAAAGCTGTCCCGTGCACTCGCCGCCCGCTGGCGCTGCTGGTTGGCGGCGCTGCTGCTGGGAGCCGTGGCCTGTCTGGCCTTGCCGCCCTTTGCCATGACAGCATTGCTGGTGCCTGTCTTCGTCGGCCTCGGCCCGCTGCTCGCTGCCTGCCGTGGCCCCGCGGGCGCCTTTGCTCTCGGCTGGATGTTCGGCCTGGGGCATTTCGTCGCCGGCTTGTATTGGGTGGGGACGGCCTTCTCGGTGGCCGGCGTGGCGCCGGCCGCGGCGCCCTTTGCCGTGCTCGGGCTGGCCGCAGCCAATGCCCTCTTTCCAGGTCTGGCATTGCTCGTAACCTATTTGTCGCGGGCGCGCGGCGGCTTTTCTGTAGTGGTATTGGCGACGGCCTGGACAGCTGCGGAATGGCTGCGCGCCAATCTCGTTCTCGGCGGCTTTCCCTGGAACCTGCTTGGCTATGTATGGGTCGATTCCCTTGCCATGCTGCAGCTTGCCGCGGTGTTCGGCATCTATGGCCTGACCTGGCTCACGGTTCTCGCTGCGGCAGCACCGTTGGTCTTGGTCGCGGATGGCAAGGCGTGGCGCATGCCGGTCGTCAGCTGGGGGCTTGTGGCGGTCGTCGCGCTTGCCGGCATGACGCGCCTGGCGGGCGAGGATGGCGCTGTCGTCGAAGGCGTGAGCTTACGCCTGGTTCAGGCCAACATCGTGCAGTACCACAAATGGCAGCCCGAGCGCCGTGCCGCCAATCTGCGCCGGCACCTAGCCTTGACGGCAGCCCCCGGGGCTGAGGCGAACGTCGTGATCTGGCCCGAAACCGCGACGCCCTATCTGCTTGCCGGTGAGCCCGACATACGCGCCCGCCTTGGTGCCGCCTTGCCCGCCGGCGGCCTGTTGCTTACCGGTGCGGTGCGCGGCGAGCCCGATGGCGCGGGTGGCATGCAGGTCTGGAACAGCTTGCATGCGATCGATGATCATGGCGCGCTTGTGGCGACCTATGACAAGTTCCACCTGGTCCCGTTCGGTGAGTACATGCCGCTTCGCAGCATCTTCGACCTCGTCAAGCTCAGTCATGGTTCGACGGATTTCTCGCGTGGGCCCGGTCCGCTCAGCCTGTTTATCGGCGGCCTGCCGCCGGTCAGCCCGCTGATCTGTTACGAGGCGATCTTTCCTGGCAATGTGCGCCACGAAGAGAGCCCGCCGGCATGGCTGCTGAACCTCACCAACGATGCTTGGTATGGCATCAGCACGGGGCCGTATCAGCATTTTCAGCAAGCGAGAGTGCGGGCAATCGAAGAAGGCGTGCCGCTTGTGCGGGCTGCCAATACAGGGATATCCGGGGTCGTCGATGCGCGCGGTCGCATTGTCGCCAGCTTGGGCTTGGGAGAGACGGGAGTGATCGATTCCCCACTGCCCGTGGCCAAAGGTGACACGCTCTATGTATTGTGGCGCAATTGGCCACTGTTGATTCTCTGCCTTGGTGTCGTGATGGTGGCATCGAAGAAACGAGTAAAACCGTAATGTTAGTCTTCTTTTTGCAGAAAGTGTGTCGATAAAGTCCAAATTAAACGAGACGTTCCTTA
>CAYPAX010000078.1:0-23089 GCA_964408735.1 uncultured Rhodospirillaceae bacterium
CTAGCCAATGCCGGCGGGGTCACGGTGTCCTATTTCGAATGGGTGCAAAACAAGTCCGGCTTCTACTGGGATGAAGCGGAAGTGCATCGCCGCCTCGCCGAGGCCCTGGAGCCCGAGGCCGAGCGCATCTGGTCCGTGCGTGCCGACAAGGGCACCGACATGCGCACGGCTGCCTACGTCCATGCCCTGGGTCGCCTCGCCGATGCGGTCGATGCCCGTGGGACCAAAGAATATTTCAATCCGGGTCGGTAAAGGCGAGCAGCTCGGCGAACAGGGCCGGGTCGTTGATTACCCTCGGCACCTTGTGCTGGCCGCCGAGCTTGCCGCGATGCTTCATCCAGGCGACGAAGCTGCCATGGGGGATCGGGCGCAGGAGCGGGGCATCGAGGCCGAAGCCTTCGGCGCGGTGGGAGGCGTAGTCCTCGTTGGTCTCGCAGAGGTGGCGGTCGAGCACCGCGGCGAAGCGGTCCAGTCGTTCGGGCTCGGGTGTGGCCTCGAATTCGACCACGTAGAGATGCCCGCCGCGCGCCGCGCCGTCATCCGGGAACAGGCTGCCCACGGCATAGTCTGTGACGGTGGCGCTGATAGCATGCGCCGCATCCGCTACCGCCGCCTCGATCTCTTCGCCGATCAGGTGCTCGCCGAAGCCCGACAACGTCTGGGCGGTGCGCCCGGTCATGAGAATGCGCGGCGGCGCACGATCGATCAGCCGCACCATGTCGCCGACCACATAGGCCCAGAGCCCGGCACAGCTCGAGATCACTAGGGCGTAATCGACGCCAAGCTCCGCATCGGCGATCCAATGGCGCGTCGGATCGGCGCTGTCGAGCTCGTCCACGGGGACGAATTCGTAAAACAGGCCGTGGTCCAGATTGAGCCGCATGCCGTCGCCGTCGCCACGGTCGGCGATGGCGAAAAAGCCTTCGCTGGCGGGGTAGACCTCGCGGGTCTCTGCGCCACTGTTTTCAAAGGCTTGTGCGAAACGGTCACGGTAGGGATCGAAGTTAACGCCGCCGTGGATAAGCAGCTCGAAACTCTCGTTCAACATATTGATATGGAAAGAATTTTGTGACTTCAGTTCAGCCAATTTCTCAAATAAGATCAGCATCCAGCTCGGCACCCCGCCGATGGCACGAATATCGGCATCAAGTGCCGCCCGGGCAAAGCGATCGATCTTCTCTTCCCAATCGGAAATCGTCTCCAGCTCTGGTGGCGGGAAGCTGCGCAGGCGTGCCCACCAGGGCATGGTGCGTGACGCGATTCCACTGAGATCGCCGCTGAGCACGCCCGGCGCCTGCTCGACCAGATCGACGCTACCGCCAAGCATGAAACTGCGCCCGGCCAGCAGGCGGCTGTGGGGTCGGTTGGCGGTGTGATGGACAAGCAGGTCGGCGGCGGCCTTGCGGTTCGAGCGCACCATGGCATCGCTGCAGGGGATGAACTTGGTGGCGCCCTGGGTGGTGCCAGAGGAGACCGCGAAATAGGGCATCAGGCCGGGCCAGGTAAGGTCGGTCAGGCTGGGGAAGGAGGCCTGCCAATAAGCTTGCCAGAAGTCCTCGTAGCCCCGCAGCGGTACCCGCGCCTGGAAGTCGGCGACGCTCTTGATCTCGGCGAAGGCGTGGTCATGTCCAAAGCGAGTATTGCGCGCTGACCGCGCGAGATCGCGAAGCTGGGACGTCTGCGCTGCGACGGGATCGAGGTTGGCAAGCTGGCGCCCGCGATGGCGCGCATAGAGGCGCAGCAGCGGTGTGGCGTCGAGCATCAGGGTTCGATTTTGATCTGATGGGGAAACGCCTTGGACAGGCTTTCGCGTCGCAGCGGGATGCGCAGATAGCGCCCCTCCTGCCACAGCGCGAGCTGGTCGACGAAACTGGTGCTGTTGATCCAGCCGTCCTGGCCGCCGAGCAGCACGAAATAATTCTCATCCATGTCCGACATGTCGGAGACGTGGCGGGCGTTCGAGCCGTAGCGCACCGAGTGTCGCTGCGCCGTCGTCGGATGGGCGGTCTTCATGATAGTGTCGGTACTGCCGCCGACGCCGATGTCCGAAAACCGATAACGGCCGCCGATCAGCGGCAGGTTGGCGAGGGGATGGGACAGGCGCAGGCGATGCATGTCACCCCAGTCGGCGATATCGCCGTTCTCGGCGATGCGGGCGAGACCGGCTTCGAGGGAGCCACGCAGCTGCTCGATAGGCGCATTGCGAATGTCCTCCAGCATCAGGGTCTTGATGCGGCTGACATTGGCAAAGGCCTGCCAGTCGGTGTCGCCGAAGGTGAGCGCGTAGAAGCTTGCCGTGAAGCCGTCGCGGAATTGCTCGAAGGCTACCGCGCCTTTGGAATCGGTTCGGTACTCGCCGTCCCAGGCGCGCATCGCGGCGGCGCCCGGCTGCTCGCCGAGACCTGCCTCGTCGAGCTTGGCCAGCCAGACATCGCGCAGGGCCACGGAAGACGGCATGTGGACGTCCTGTTGTAGTGCCTTGATGTCGTCGACGCCGACAGGGCCGTCGCTCAGCAGCTCACGCATGCGCTGAATGCGGTCGTCGGGGGAGAAGAAATAGCCAATGCCGAGCCCCGTCTCGGCCGGCCGGTTGTTGGCCGAGACGAGATAGCCTTGCTCGGGATTTAGGCTGAAGGGCAGGTCGCCGGCCCCGCGCATGGCCTGCCAGGCCTCGTCCCGCTCGGCCGCGGCGAGGATCACGTCGGGTGGTTGTTCGCCGTCGCGCTGGGGCAGGCTGACGGCCATCACCTGGCCGACATTCCCTGCCGCGTCGGCATAGAGCATGTTCTGGCCGGGCACGGCGAAGCTATCGAAGGCCGAGCGGAACTCGCGAAAGTCCTTGGCACGCGCCACGGCGAGCATGGCGCCGATCTCGTCGCTTGCCTGATGGCCGGTCCATTTCAAGGCGAGGTCGGGAACCATCACGTCAGCGAACACGGGCGCATCGGATATAACGGGACCGTTGGGCGTCTCGCGGACCTGGATGCTGCTGTCGGGCCACCAGCGCACGGCGATGGCCTCTTCACGTGTGGAGATCGCCGTATCTTCCGTCACTTGCCACAATTCGCTGGAGGCGGCGCGCATATTGGTGCCGCCCCAGGCGATCTGTGGATTGCGGCCGATGGCGAACAGCGGCAGGCCGGGCGCGGTCAGGCCGACCACGTGATAGGACGGCGAGGCGAGGCCGACAATCAGCCAGGTGTTTGGCAAGAGGATGCCGAGATGGGGGTCGTTGGCCATGATCGCGGCGCCGCTGTCGGTGTGGCTCGGCGCGATCGCCAGGCTGTTGCTGCCCGAGCGGCTGAGGCCACCGAACAGCTCGTCGAGCACGGCCAGATCGCCTTCGCCCTCGAAGCTCGGCAGGGAGGCCACGCCGTTGCTGACCAGGCGGGTCCACAGCGCGGGCCAATCGGGGCGCTCCCGTAAGCTGAGGATACTCGCCCAGACCAGCCAGTTGACGTCGCTGCCGACCAGGCGGCCGATGGTCAGCACGTCGCGCGTGGTCCAGGGCTCGACATCGAGGCCGAGCACAGCGAACTCGTGCGGCAGCCGGCGGACCTCGGCCTGGTAGTGGTTGACGCCGGCGACGAAGCGCTCGATCCATTGCCGGGATTCGGGAGGCATGCCCGCTTCGATCTCGTCGGCTGCGCGGGCGAAATTGAGAATGCGCAGGCCGCGGTCGATATCGAGCGCCAAAGGGCCACCCATCTCGGCGATGCGCCCGGCGGCGATGCGGCGCAGCATCTCCATCTGCCCAAGGCGCAAATGGGCATGGACCAGACCCAGGGCGAAGGCGGCATCGGCGTCGCTTTGCGCCTCGATAAACGGAACGTGATGATCGTTCCAGCGGATGCTCACCGGCGCAGCGAGCCCCGGCGCCCGGGTCGGGAATTGGGCCAGGCGTTGCTCAAGCGTGGCGGGCTTGGGCAGTGGCGTCAGCAGGGCACAGCCAGCAAGCAGGCCGCTTACCAGACCTAGGCCGAGCAATCGGGCCTTCATGGGCACTCCGTCTTTCGAGTCTCAGGTTCGAGCCCAGAGCATAGCAGGTTCAACCGGTCTGCACGGCGGTTCGCTTGACCGTTGGGCCCCTCTCCGTTACGCGTGTGGAATTCATTCAGCGCCACACCCCTTCGCTCAGCCACGCGCCGACGCGTCAACCCACAGGCCACATTGCATGCCCAGAGTCCTCCATCGCGTCTTTGCCGTTCTTTTCGCGCTGCTGCTCGCAGCCCCGCTCGCTGCGCAGCAACAGCAGCAGGAGCAGGAAGAGGAGGAGGACGTCTACGCCGGCACGCCTGAGAAGAGCCAGTACAACCCCGAAAAGGCTGTGTTCGGGCCGTTCCCGCGCTGGCGCAGCGAGGATGGCAACTACAATTTCGGTGTCGGCATGGTGATGCAGTTCGATGCCGGCACCTACGGCCAGAGCGACCAGGGCAGTGCCCGCCAATCAATCAATCCAGACCTCAACGCCGGGGTCAAAGCGCGCCGCGGTATCTTGCTGGCGAGCGGCCTGATCCATAACGATTTTATCGTCTTCGCCGCCCATGACGCATTCGACACGGGCGACGCGCCGATGGACGGGTTGCGCTCGGCGGTGCTCGCCTATCGCGGCTTTGACCCGGTCTGGTTCATGGTCGGCCAGCAGAACATCGCATCGCCGCTCGATGCCGCCACCTTCTCGAGCCGCCGCGCCTTCATGGAAGAAAGCATGGGCTCGGGCGCCTTCGGTTATGCCACGGGCGTGCCCGCGCTCGGCGCCTCGGTGATGCGGCGGACCAAGCACAACTATATTCGCCTCGGGGTCTTCGGCGTTCCGGCCAAGGAAATCGGCGGCGACAGCGAGGGCTATGGCTTGCACGGCCGCGTCACCTGGGCGCCGATCGCAGAGCGCACCCGCGCCCTGCATTTCGGCCTGGCCGGCTATTGGCGGGTGCCGACCGTCACCCGCGGCGAGACCGGCGGCAACGAAAGCTTCAGCGCGCGCCCGGAAATGCGCATAGACGATGCCAAGTTTCTCGATACCGGCACAATCTCGCGAATCAACGACTTTTATTACACCGCGTTCGAGTTCCTCGGCGTTTACGATTCCCTGGCATTGCAGGCAGAGTATCAGCGGGTTGCGGTCAACCGCTACAACGGCCCCCATGATACGGCTTTCCAGGATCTCACCTTTGACGGCTATTATGTGCAGGCGAGCTATTACCTGACCGGGGAATCGCCGAACTACTATTCGCGCTTCGCGACCTTGTGGCGGGTGCAGCCGTTCGAGGAATTCGACCTGGCGACGGGCGGTTGGGGTGCCTTCGAAGTGGCCTTGCGCTATAGCCATATCGATCTTGACGACGGTACCGGCGATCTCGTTCACGGCGGCATTCGCGGTGGCAGCGCCGACAACATCACGCTGGGGCTCAACTGGTATCCGACCGCGCTGACCCGGGTCTCTGTCAACTACGTGCACGCGGATATCGACAACCAGTCAAACGCGGGCCTCAGCGAAGGCGACGTCATCGACTCGATCGGTGTCCGCCTGCAGTGGGAGTTCTGAGCTGGGCGCTTGACAGCGCGTGCAGCTTTTCACGTCCCATCACCAATACCTGGAACGGTGAGGCGAGCAACCCGGCGATGGCCTTATCCGTGACGTCGAGCCCGCCCGCATAGGCGCCGAAGGCGGGCATGATCAGGCGTCCGCCATCGGTCGCAAAGCAGCGCCCGCCGACGCCGCGTCCGCGCACCCCGAGCCGCGCCTTGGGATGGAAGTGGCCTGATATCTCGCCCGGCTCGCTCGCTTCTGCTGCCTCATGGCGGAAGAGCAGCGGTCCTGCACGGAACTCGTCGAGCCGCGGTCCCGGATCGTGATTGCCTGCCAGCCAGACCCACTCCCGCCCATCGGCCATGGCCGTCAGCATGCCACGCTCCTCCGTTCCAAGGCGGTCGGGGGCGTCCATGTCGTGGAAGCTGTCGCCGAGGCAGATGACCCGAGCCGGGCGATGGTGTTCGATCGCCTCCGCCAGGCGGCCGAGGGTGGCGCGGCTGTCATAGGGCGGCAACAATTGGCCGTTGGCAGCGAAGCTGCTGCCCTTTTCCAGATGCAGGTCGGCGACGGCCAGGGTCTTCGCAGTCGGCCAATAGAGAGCACCGCTGATATCGGCAAGCAAAGCCTCCCCGGCGAGGCTGAACTCAAGGGTGCTCATCAGGCCATGGCCTCGGCGATCAGTTCGCTCGCGGCTTCGTCGAGCAGCTCGTCAAGCGCCGTCCCACAGACGCTCTCGCGGCCGATCTCGAGCAGCACCGGTACGGCAAGCGGCGAGACCCGGTCGAGCACGCGGAAGCGGATACGCCCCTTCACCCGCGCCAGCATGTCGCCGAGTCGGTGGATGTCGGTGAGGCCGCGGGCGGCGTCGGCCCATGTGGCGCGCAGCAGAACATGGTCAGGCTCATAGCGGCGCAGCACGTCATAGATCAAGTCCGCATTGACGGTCATGTGGCGCCGAGTCTTGCGTTGGTTGGGCCAGCCGCGCTCGATGAGCCCGGCAATCACGGCGACGTTGCGGAAGGTGCGGCGCAGCAGAGACGATTCCGCCATCCACTCCTCCAGGTCGTCGCCCAACATGTCCTCGGCGAACAGCATGGCTATGTCCGCCTCCGACGCGGCATGGGCGCTCCAGACGGCAATGACATAGTCGGTGGCGACGAAGCTGATCGGCGCCAGGCCGGCGCGCTCCATGCGCCGGGTCAACAGCATGCCGAGGGTCTGGTGGGCGTTGCGGCCCTCGAAGCAATAGGCGACAAGGAAATGCTTCTCGCCGCGCGGGAAGCATTCGATCAACAGGTCGTCCGGCCCGGGCAGGACAGACGCCTCGCGCTGGTGGCGCAGCCAGTCGTCCACGGGGCTCGGCCAGTCGTGCTTGTTGGCAGAGGTAGCCAGCATGGCCCGCACGCGCTCGGCAAGATGGGTGCTGAGCGGCAGCCGGCCGCCGCCATAGGCGGGGATCTTTGGCTCGCCCGTGGCGCCGGCGCTGGCGATTGCCTCGGTCTCGCGGATGCCCTCAAAGACCAACAGGCGGCCAGCAAAAAGGAAGGTGTCGCCCTTGACCAGGCCGAGCACGAAATGCTCCTCGACCTCTCCGAGAACGCGGCCACGGCCAAGGCGCACTTTCATTGTGACCGACTCGACAATGGTGCCGATCTGAGTGCGCAGGCGCCGCGTTGCGGCGGCCGACGCAATATGCCAGCGCCCGTCGCGATCCTGCTTGAGGCGGCGATAGCGCTCGTAGGCACGCAAGGCGTAGCCTCCATGGGCGACGAAGGCGAGGGTGGCATCGAAATCTTCGCGCGACAGCGCGGCATAGGGGGCGGCGCGGCGCACTTCGGCGAACAGAGCGTCCGCTTCGAAAGGCGCGGCGCAGGCGCAGCAGAGAATATGCTGGGCCAGCACGTCGAGGCCGCCCGGTACCATGACCATGCCGTCGAGCGTTCGCTCGCGCACGCCTTCGAGCGCAGCCAGGCATTCGAGATATTCGAAGCGGTTGGCGGGGACCAGGACGGCGCGGCTCGGCGTGTCCAAACGATGCCCGGCGCGCCCGACCCGCTGGATCAGGCGGCTGACGCCTTTCGGCGCACCGACCTGGATAACCTGGTCCACAGCGCCCCAGTCTATTCCGAGATCGAGCGAGGAGGTGGCGACGACGGCGCGCAGCTTGCCGGCGGCCATGGCGGCTTCGGTGCGTCGGCGCTGCTCCACCTCGAGGCTTCCGTGGTGCAGGCCGATGGCGAGATTGGCATCGTTGAGGCGCCAGAGCTCATGAAAGGCGAGCTCGGCCTGGGCGCGGGTGTTGACGAAGACGATCGTGGTGCCGGCCTCGAGAATGCGCTCATAAACCGCGGGCAGGGTGCGCACCGCCATATGCCCCGACCACGGCATGGCCGATTCCTCAGGCACCAGGATGGAAATGTCTGGGGGGATCTCGTCATGGGTTTCGACAAGGCGCACCAGCGACGGCTCGGCGGTCGGCGATAGCCAGGCCATAAGCGCTGCCGGGTCGGGTACCGTCGCCGAGAGGCCGACCCGGCGCGCCTCTGGCGCGAGAGTCGAGAGGCGGCTCAAGGCCAACGCGAGCTGGTCACCGCGCTTGTTGTCGACCAGGGCATGCAGCTCGTCGATCACCACGCAAGTCAGACCGGCGAAGATGTCGCCCGCGTCGGGATAGGAGAGCAGCAGCGCCAGGGATTCCGGCGTTGTCAGCAACAAATTGGGGGGTGTGCGCCGCTGGCGCTCGCGCTTGCTCTGCGGCGTATCCCCGGTGCGTGTCTCGGCGCTGATCGCCAGCCCCATCTCAGCGATGGGGAGTTCCAGATTGCGATGCACATCGACGCTCAAGGCCTTGAGCGGCGAGATGTAGAGGGTGTGCAGGCCGTCGCGTGGCTCGCTCGCCAGATCCACCAGCGACGGCAGAAACCCGGCCAGCGTCTTGCCGCCACCGGTCGGCGCGATAAGCAGGGCATGGGCGCCATCGCCGGCCGCGGCGATCATTTCGCGCTGATGGGCATGGGGCTGCCAGCGGCGTTTCGCGAACCAATCGGTGAAGAGGGCGGGCAGTTGGGTCATGGCGGGCAGAATATCCAATCGTCCGCCCTGGCTGCTGTATATTTCAGTCATGGGTATGGCGGTGATCTTCAATCCGGTTGCGGGCGCTCGCAGGCGGGCTCATTTCCGCGCGGTCATCGAACGGCTGCGGGCGGCAGGGCGCGATCCCGTGATCGCCGAGACCAGCGGTCCTGGCGATGCCGGAAAGCTGGCGGCGGCGCTTCGCGGCGAGGGCGTGGATCGCCTGTTGGTGGCGGGTGGCGACGGCACGATCAACGAAGCGGTCAACGGTCTGGCCGGGCTTGCGGCTCCGCCGGAGTTGGCAGTTCTGCCGCTGGGCACGGCCAATGTTCTGGCGCATGAGATCGGCATGGCAGGGGATGCGGATGCCGTCGCGGAAACCGCCCTTGCGGGACACGCCCGGCCGATAACACTGGGCGAGGTTTCCGGGCGGCGTTTCCTGCTGATGGCGGGCGTCGGCCTTGATGCTCATGTCGTGGCCGGGCTCGACACGGGCCTGAAGCGCCGCCTGGGCAAAGGGGCCTATGCCTGGTCGTTTGCCCGCCGGCTGTTCGATTTCCCCTTTCCAGGCTACCGCTATCGTACGGCAGAGGGCGAAGGCGCTGCCGATTCCCTAGTGTTGGCCAATGCTCGTCACTACGGCGGAACACATGTCCTGGCGCCGGCAGCCGGGCTTGAAAGGGACGGGCTTGTGCTCTGTGCCGTGAATTGCGATGGCCCCGGGAGCGCGGTCGCGGCAGGGGTGCGGGTGTTCAGCGGCGCATATGGGCGGCGTGAGGGGAAAGCGGCTCCGTTCGTCGATCGGGTCGAGATCTATGGGCCCGAGGGCGATCCCGTCCATGCCGATGGCGATATCGTTGCCCGGCTACCTGTCCAAGTGCGAGCCTTGCCTGCTGCGCTGCGCTTGGTTCATCCGCTGGCCTCGGCGAAGACGACATAGCGCAGCGGGCCGCCGGGCGCGACGGCGTCGAAAGGATAGCATGTCACCAAGGCGAGCGCCGGTGCCGGGCCTGCCGGATCGAGGCGGGTCTCGCGGGAATCGACGATGCGCATGCTGGTGATGCGGTAAGGCTGTATCTCGCCCGCGGTGCTCTCGATGGTCAGCCAGTCGCCTACCGCGACATCTTCCAGAAACGCGAAGTGGGTGTCGCGGTGGCCGCCGATCAGGCTCAGGCCGGGCTCGCCGGGTGCTGCAGAGCCGTTCACATGCCCGGGAGCGAAGGCGAGGCTCGAGCCGCTGCCGCCGGCCAGCACGATCTGATCGATGCCGTGCGCCGGCACCCGCAAGCGTGCCACGGGGTGCGTATCGGCCCAGGGCCAGGGCTTGGCCGTTGCGCCGCCGGTCTCCGCCTCGTACCAGGCTGAGGCCAGCAGGCGCTGGGCGAGCCAGGCCTTGGCATGGATCCAACCGGCCGCGCCGACCTGCCAGCCACCGATGGCGACCAGCAGGCAGGCAAAAGCGGCGTGGCTCAAGCGACGCGGCGGCGCCACAGCCACAGTCCCGCGAGCAAGAGCATAACGCCGAGCAGCAGATTGAGCTGGGCCGGCGTCGCGCCTTGGGGCAGGCCGAGGCCCCTGTGGCCGCCGATAGTGACGGGCGCCTGCGCCGAGGCGAGGTCGAAGCCGCCGCGCGCGGCGTCTTCCTGGGGCGTTGCGGGCTGTTCGCCGAACACCTTGTCGTAGTCCCAGCCGGCGGGCAGGTTGAGCGGCAGCTTGCCGCTGAGCAGTGGCGAGCCGTCGGGCCGCGTGGGGGTGACGTCGATCGCCACCAGGCTGGTGTGCTTGGTCACCAGATGGTGCTCCAGCGCCAAGCTGACGATGGCCTCGCGCGCGGCCGCCGGGTCGAGATAATTGCCGGCGCGGTGCGACAGCGTGTCGATGCGATCGCGCGCCCATAGCTTGCCGATACCGTTTGCGGGCGCCGCCTGGGACAGGTCGAGGCCGGCGCGCCATTCCTGTCCGGCATGGCGCCCGGCAATGACCAGCTCGCCCTCGGCCTTGGCGAGGCGCGCCGTCAGCACCACCGGCTCGCCGGCATAGAGGTCGGGCACGGTGGCGCGCGAGAGGTCCGGCGCCGTGCCGTCGGGCCAGAGCAGCGTGATGTCGGTGACCACCGGTGATTCGAGCTTGACGAACAGCGCCGCCATGCGCTCGTCCACCTCGCTGGTGTTGGCGATATGAGTGTAGGTCCCGCGCCCGGTCTCGGATGCCTTGACCATGAAATAGCTGTTCGGCGCCGAGCCGATACCGACCGTGAACAAGCGCGCCGTGCCGAGCTGGCGGTCGATGATATCGAACAAGCCGCTTTCGTTGCCCACTGCGCCGTCGGTGAGGAACACGACTTGGCGAAGCGAGCCGGGAGCGGCGCTGCCCCGCAATGCCATTTCCAGCGCCGGCGCCATCTCGGTGCCGCCTTGCGCCCGTAGGCCTTGAATGAACGTTTGGGCCGTGGCCTTGTTTTCGGCCGAGGCGATGCGCGAGGTTTCAAACAGGTCGTCGGCCTGGTGGCTGAACACGACCAAGTTGAAATGGTCGACGCCGTCGAGCCGCTCGATCGCCAGGGTGGCGGCCGCTTTGGCCTGGTGGATCGAGCTGCCGGCCATGGAGCCGGAGATGTCGAGCACGACGATAAGCTCCCGCGGCGGCGCAGGGGGCGTTGCCTCCGACGAATCCGGGTCGGGCGGCAGCAGCATGGCGAGGAGATAGGTCTCGCCGCTGACGGTTTCGGCAAACAGGCCGGCGCGTGGCGCATTGCCGACATCGGGGCGCCAGCCGAGGACGAAATCGCGGTCGGCGGGCACGACGCCAGCGGCCAGGGTCACGACTGTGGCGCCGTTCTCATTGCGGTTGAGGTCGACCGCATGGTTTACGCTCTCGATGCCGGTAACCGGGAAGCCGGGTGCCAGGGTCAGCGACAGGCGGACCGGATTGATCTTGCCTTCATCGGGGCGCAGCACCGGCGCCGAGATGCGACCGGCCCCGGGGCTCGGCGGTTGCATGGCCCAGCCGCCGCCATCGAGGCTGACGCTGGCCACGGGCGCCGGTATGTAGCGCGGGCCGACCACCATGGGAAAGCGCAGCTCGAAGGCGCCGGCGTCGTAGCGCAGCACCTGCTGATATTCGATTTCGATGACGATGCTCTCGTCGGGGCCGATATTGGCCACAGACGTGGTGAAGATGTTCGGACGCTCGGATTCCAACAGGCTGGCCTTGCGCCCTTGGTCCCGAGCCTCCTCGTACAGACGGCGGGCTTCCTCGCGCTCATGAATGTGGCCCTCGATGACGCGGGCGCCGATACGCATGCGCAAGCTGTCGACAGCGGCATTCTCGGGTAGGGGAAACATGTAGAGCCCCTCGACCCAATCGTCGCTCGCATTGTGGAAATGCTGGCGCACGGTGGCGCGGGCAACCAGGCCACCGACCTCGATAGCTGCCTCGGTCGCCAGCAGCGGCGCGACGTGGAAAGTGCCGGATGGCTCTGCGGCCTGACCGCGCAACAGCAGGCTGCCGTTGCCAGGGGGCTCCTGGCCGGCGATGGGCAGCTCCGCCAATGGCGTGGCCGCCAACGGTGGGGCGAGGCAAAGGACGACGAGGATGGCGGCGCAGGCGCGGCCTGTCGCCGTGGGCATCGGTATATGGGCGGGCATGAATTCCCCCTTCGTGAGCGGTCGCCAGTGACCGAGACGAAGAAGGTGCGGCAGAAAGCCGGCGGAACTATGCGCCGATGCAGGCCATCAGATGGAAATGCGGTGGCGAAATTAGGGCGCGTCAGGCGCCCGCGACACTGTCGATCGCTGCTGTTAGCTGGCCGAGGTCGATGGGCTTGGAGACGTATCCGTTCATGCCGGCGGCGAGATAGCGCTCGCGGTCGCCGGCCATGGCATTGGCCGTAAGCGCGATGACCGGTGTTTCCTTGGCGGGGCTGCCGAGGGCGCGGATGAGGTGGGTCGCTTCGACGCCATCGACGCCAGGCATCTGCACATCCATCAGCACCACATCGTAGCTGCCGCTCTGCACCGCCTCGACCGCGGCCGCGCCGTCGCCGACGAGATCGAAGCGATGCCCGAGCTTCTTGAGCAGTGACGCCATCAGCAACTGGTTCACCTGATTGTCTTCGGCGACCAATATGTTCAAGCCCTGCTCCTCGCCCTTGTCAGCCATGTCTCGCTCCATCCGACCGTGCACTTTGCAAATGAAAGTGGGTCGGTTGCCGTCCCGGGTCAATGGCAAAGCGATAAAGAACGCATCATTACGCCCCCGGCCAGACGATGTTGGCGGCGAGCTCGGGCCAAGCAGCCGGAGCGCCTGCGGCTGCCGCCGCTTCGGTTGGCGACAAATCCGTGTCCCATAATGCGCCGATGAAGCGCCTGCCGGTGACACCGTCGGACAGTGGGCTTGCGAGCCACCTCACGGGACCGACCATAGCTTCAACCGGAATCAGCACATCGCGAGATTCCGTCAGGGAATCAGGCACCATGCGGGTATTTGTCGGGCCGCCAGGGACGACGACGTTGATGCCGACCCCGGTATCGGCGAACTCCTTGGCCCAGATCGCCGTAGAGGCCTCCAACGCCGCCTTGGTGGGGCCGTAAGGCGCGAAGCCCTCGTTGAGCATGGTGAAGAAGCTGGTGGTGATATTGACCACCCGGCCCCAGCCGCGCCCTGCCATGGACGGCGCCAGCAAGCGCGTCATCAGGAAAGGGCCGGTGCAGTTCACGCTGAAGAACGCCTGCCACTTCTCGGGCGCAATATCGGCGATGCCGACCCGATTTGCGAAATGCTCTTCGCGGATCTCGCCCATGCCCAAGGCGGCGTTGTTGATCAGCATGTCGATCGGCCCAAGTGCGGCTTCGACCTGGGCAACAACGCTCTCGCACGAGTTGGCATCCGAGACATCGTGCTCGAACTTCGGCATATCGAGAGCAGATGCCGCCAGAGCCTCCGCATCCACATCGCTTACGCCAACGCTGACACCGGCAGCGGCAAGGCCCTCGGCAATGGCCGCGCCGATGCCACGCGCACCACCCGTCACCAGGGCGACGCGTGCGCTCACGGCGTCAGCACCACGCGGCCGAGCACCTGTCCGGCGCGCAAGGCGTCCAAGGTCGCGTTCGCATCGCCGAGCGGCTTTTCCGTCAGCGGGATGGGCGCCACCGCCCCCGCCTGTACCAGTGCCAGCATCTCCTTGAACTGGGCGAGCGATCCGACATAGGAGCCCGAGATGGAAATGTTGCGCAGCGGGAACATCGGGATCGGCATGCCCATGCGCCCGCCGAACAAGCCGACCACGACCAGATGTCCGCCTTTGCCGAGACACCTGTCGGCGAATCCGAACGAGGCTTCCGAGCCGACGAAATCCACCACCGCCGCGGCGCCGCCACCTGTTGCGCCGCGAAGCGCCTTGATGGCAGCCTTGTCGGCACTGTCAAAGGCCTCGTCCGCCCCGGCAGCAAGCGCTGCCTCGCGCTTTGCCGGATCGATATCGGCGACCATCACCGGGCGCTTGGCGAGCGCCCTGGCGAAGGCAAGGCCCATCATGCCGACACCACCCAGGCCGACGATCAGCAACGGCCCGGCAAGGTTGCGAATACCGGCCTTTTCCAAGGCCCCGTAAGCCGTAATGCCTGAGCAGGCATAGGTGGCGGCAAGCGCCGGTGAGAGATCGCCGTAGGGCACCAGATACTTGCTGTCCGGTACCAGGCAATGGTCGGAATAGCCGCCATCGATACTGACGCCGATAGCGCGCGGCTGATTGCAGACGTGGCCATCGCCTGCGGCACAAATGTCGCAGTCGTCGCAGCCTATCCAGGGAAAAACGACGACCCGATCGCCGATGGCAATGCCTTCCGCCTTCTCGCCGAGGGCGACGACCTCGCCCTCAACCTCGTGGCCAAGGGTGAACGGCAAGCTGCGGCCGCTCGAAACATCGAGTTGATTGCCGCTGCCAAGCTCGAAATGTCCGTCGTGCAGGTGCACATCGCTGTGGCAGACACCACAATTGCGCACCCGTATCAGCGCTTCCCGCCCTTTTGGCGGTGGCGCATCCGCGGTGTTGCTGGCAAGTGGCTCGCCATAGGCGACGATCTGTTCGCTTCTCATGGATGTTCCCCTGGGTGGCAATATGCTCTTCGCAGAATAGCCCTCAGCAACGACTGGCGCCACTCGCGGCGATTGGTTAGATTTCAGCCACGCTGAGAAGGGTGCGTGATGGGAATCGAACGAACGCTTGTATCTCTTATCCTTGCGGCCGGCATTATCGCCGGCCTTGTTGCGTCGGCCTTTGGCGAGGACCCGCGCTCTGTCGCGCCGCTCGCGACCTGGGACAATCCGGATCTGGGCGCCGAGTGGCTGACCATGGAGCGCGCGCAGCGGCTGTTTCCGGAAGCGACCAAGGTCACGCCGCTGGAAGGCGAGTTTCCCTCGGCCACGGTCATGGGTGACGGCACCAGGCTCGGCTATATCTTCGTCACCGCCGACAAGAGCCGCTCGCTGGGCTTCTCGCTGGCGCCGTTCAATATAGCCGTCGGACTGGGCCTCGACGGGATTCTCACCGGCATAGAAATCGTCGAGCAGCGCGAGCCGATCATCGATTTGATCATGCTGCATGATCTGGTTGCACCATTCTCGGCGCAATATGCGGGCGTCGACATTCGCCGACCCTGGCGGGTGGCGCTTACCCGCGTTGAGGAAGAAGGCACACTCGACGGCATCAGCTCGGCGACCATCAGTGCGGTACTGTTTAACGAAGCTGTTCTCGACAGCGCGCGAAAAGTGGCCCGTGAGCGCGGCCTGCGTCTCAACGACGAGCCGGCCGTCGACCTCATCGCCTACGAGCTGGCGACGTTGTCCGAGCTGATCGCCGATGGCTCGATCGCGCGTCTGACCATAAATGAGGCGGATCTCGCCGAAAGCGCTGCCCGTTATCCTGCCCTGGCGCCGACCCGGGATCGGTTGGGTGGCGAGCATCTCGACGACACGACTCTCATCGAGCTCCTGGTGGCGCCGGTGCATCCGCCGACCATCGGGCGGAATCTGCTGGGGCAGGCGCGCTACAACCTTTTCGTCAGCGGACGCGACCAGCGCGACCTGACATTGCTGCTCATGGGCGCGGGCCCCTATCTGTTCGATCCGGAGAAGCTTCGTGCGGACGGCGTCCTGGATCGCGTACGCGTGCTCCAAGCGGACCAGGTGTTCGCCCTGGACCGCGGCCAGTATCGCTATATCAACTTCCTGCAGGACAAGACCGGGCCGAAATTTGCCCAGATCGGCCTCTTCTGGATCAAGACCGAGCAGGGCATCAAACCGCTCGAGCCGTTTCGGATCGAGCTCGATCTGGTGGCGCGCAATGGCGAGGATCGTGTCACCTTCGGCGTCGATTACGCGCTCGATGCGCGCTACGTCATCGAGCCGACGGGCGTTGCGGTGGCAAGCGAGGACAGCGGCCCCGCTTGGCTCGCCACCTGGCGGGTGCAAAGCACAAATATTGCCATCCTCTCGGTTCTGCTTGTCACCTTGACGGCAATTCTGCTCGGCATGCAGTGGTTGACCCGGCGGCCGCAACTGTTCACAGCGGTGCGCATGGCCTTTATGGCTGTGGTAGTGGTTTGGCTCGGCTGGCAGGTTGGTGCCCAGGTCACCATCATCAACCTGTTGACCTGGCTGCAGACGATACTCGGCGGCGGCAGTCCCGAAGTGGTTCTCTCCGACCCCCTGATCGCCGTCTTGATGGGTTTCGTGGTGATCAGTTTCGTGGTCTGGGGTCGCGGCGTGTTCTGCGGCTGGCTTTGCCCCTTTGGCGCCATGCAGGAGTTGCTGGCGAAGGCGGCGCGGAGACTGGGTATTCCGGAGGTGAGCCTGTCGTATCGTAGCCATCGTTTGTTATGGCCGATTAAATATGTGGTGCTGGCGATCCTTGTCGGCCTCTCCTTCTATTCCATGTCGGCGGCGGGCACGGCGGCCGAGGTCGAGCCCTTCAAGACCGCAATATCGCTGCAGTTTGCCCGCGACTGGCCTTATGTGGTCTACGCCGTGACCTTGCTCGCCATCGGTCTGTTCACGGAGCGTTTCTTCTGCCGTTTCCTCTGTCCGCTGGGGGCTGCCATGGTGCTGGGCGGGAAGCTGCGCCTGCGCCCACTGAGCTTCCTCAAGCGCTATGCCGAATGTGGCAGCCCCTGTCAGCTCTGCACCCGGCGTTGCCCCATCCAGGCGATTGCGCCTGATGGCGGCATCGTCATGGACGAGTGCTTCTACTGCCTCGATTGCCAGGTGCTCTACAACGACGCTCATCAATGCCCGCCGCTAGCCCAGCAACGCAAGCGGCGCGAGCGCGAGGCAGAAGTGATTGGCGAACCGGTCGCCGCCGAATAGGCCGCATGGCCGTTGCCTGGATAGGCTAGCGAGCATACGCTCGTGGTGTTCGTAGCAGGGGGAGGGCGCGATGACGATCGGATGGGTAAGACATCTTGCGGCGGCTTTGATTGCCCTGCCGCTGGTGGCGGCGCAGGCAGAGGACAAGCCCTATTCGACCGATGCCGGCGAACAGGTGGTGGCCGCGGGGTCCATCGGCGGCTCGTGGTTCGTCATTACCACCGCCATGTACGACCTCTTCCAGCGCAATATCGAGGGCTTGCGCTATACGGTCACCCCGGGTGGTGCCATCGCCAATCCGATGGCGGTGGAGCAGGGCCTGGCCACGTCGGCGCTCGGCTATACCTCGATGCTGCACGCCGCCAGCCGCGGCGAGCCGCCATTCCGCAAGGTGATGGCCGATTTCCGCGGCATCCTCAATCTCAATGTCGCCGGCGTCGTGCATGCCATCGTGCTCGAGAACTCGGGCATAACCTCGCTCGCCGACATCGCGGCCAAGGAACATCCCCTGACCATCGATACCGGCCCGCGCGGCACGGGTGGCGAGCTGGCGGCAAGCCGATTGCTCGATCTCTACGGCGCCAACTACGGCAACATTCGCGACTGGGGGGGCTCGATTACACATTCCTCCTATCGCGAGGCCTTGGGCCGCATGAAGGACGGTCATATCGAGGCTTTCCTCAATGACGACATCATCGGCAATCCGGTCTTTGTCGATATCGCCCATGCGCGCGACGTGCTGTTCCTGCCGATGGATGAAAGCGTGCAAGACGAGATGGTGACGCGGTATGGCTATGGCCGTGCCGTGATCCCTGCCGGAACCTATGCCGGCCAGACCGAGGACGTGGCGTCGACGGCGCAGCATTTCGTGTTCTTCACGCACAAGGACGCGCCCGAGGATCTGGTTTACGCCATGACCCGGCTGACCTTCGAAAACAAGGACGATCTGGTCGCCGCGCACAGCCTCTTCGAGGCGCTGGATAGGGCGGTCGGGCCGCGCGATTTCCCGATTCCCCTACATCCTGGCGCGGAGCGGTATTACCGCGAGATGGGCCTGCTGGATTAGTTGATGATCGAGATCGTCGGCCAGCGCCGGCTCTCCGGGCTCAGTGGCCTGTTGCTGCGCTGGGGCAGCGTCGCTATCGTCGCCTACCATCTCTACGGTGCCCAGTTCGGCCTGCCCGAGGCGCGCATGTTTCGCCCCAT
This sequence comes from uncultured Rhodospirillaceae bacterium, assembly GCA_964408735.1. Taxonomy (GTDB): domain Bacteria; phylum Pseudomonadota; class Alphaproteobacteria; order UBA7887; family UBA7887; genus UBA7887. Next base: position 18,179 of record CAYPAX010000078.1, read on the forward strand.
GCATGTGGCGATGTATTGCGCGCTCATATTCGTCGCCTATGACTGGCGGCGGAGCGGTGTGGGCGAGCGCGTGCCGTGGTGGGACTGGCTGTTGTTCGCACTGGCCTGGGTGCCGATGGCCTACATCTATGCCAACTTCAGTTACATAGCCGAAGAGCGCTATCCCTATGTCATGCCGCTCGAGACTTGGGACTGGCTGGCCGCGCTGCTGGCCATAGCGCTTGTCGTCGAAGCGTGTCGGCGAACGATTGGCTGGACGCTTGTTATCATGCTGGCCATATTCGTCGCCCACGCCCTGTTCGGACCGTATTTTCCGGCGCCCTTCGATACCGGCGCTGTGGCGCCCATGCGTCTGGTAGATCACCTGTTCATGACTACCGATGGGCTCTACGGCACGATCACGAACATCTCGGGCACCTACGTGCTGATGTTCGTTCTGCTCGGCGCGGTGCTCGAAAAAGCGCGCGGTGGCGAGCTGTTCATGAACATCGCCATCGCCGCCATGGGCCGGGTCAAGGGCGGCCCGGCCAAGGCGGCCGTGCTCGCCAGCGCGCTGTTCGGCTCGATCTCGGGTGCCGCCACGGCGAACGTCTATGCCACCGGCACCTTTACCATTCCTCTCATGATCCGCACCGGCTTTCGGCGCAAGTTTGCGGCCGCCGTGGAGGCAGTGGCGTCTGCCAGCGGGCAGCTGGTGCCGCCGATCATGGGCTCGGCCGCTTTCCTCATCGCCGACTTCACCAATACCGAATACACCGACGTGGCGCTGGGTGCGGCGCTGCCGGCCTTCCTTTATCTGTTCGCGGTCTACTTCATGGTCACGCTGGAAGCGAAGCGCGGCGATTTGCCGGCCATGGCGCCCGACCTGGTCGCCGCCGCGCGCGAAGCCATCCGGCTCGATATCCATATGCTGCTGGTCCTGGTGGTGGTGGTAGTCCTGCTGGCCAACCGCTACACGCCGTTTTACGCCGCCTATATCGGAGTGGTGGGCACGGTGCTTTTGTCGTGGCTGCGCGCCCATACGCGCCTCGACCTGAAAGGCCTGTGCGACGGTCTGGAGATGGGTGCGCGGCGTATCGCGCCCATCGCCGCCGCCTTGTTCGTCGCGGCCCTGGTGGTGGGAGTGATAGAGCAGTCGAATCTCGGTCTTCGCTTCACGTCCATTCTGCTCAGCATCACCGATGAGAATCTCTTCCTCACCATGGTTCTGGTGATGCTGTGTTGCATTATCCTCGGCATGGGCCTGCCGACGGCCGCCGCCTATATGGTGGTGGCGATCTTCGGCGCGCCGGCGCTGATAAAGCTCGGGGTGGCGCCCCTGGCGGCGCATTTCTTCATTTTCTACTACGCCATCATCTCGGCCATTACGCCGCCTGTGGCCATCGCCGCCTATGCTGCCGCCACCATTGCCCAGACGCCCCTGCAATCGACTGGCTTCGCGGCCATGAAGCTTGGCGCGGCTGTCTATCTGGTGCCCTTCGTTATCGCCTATAGCCCGTCGCTGCTGTTGATCGGCGGTGCCCTCGATATTGCCCAGGCCCTGGCTACTGCGATGGTGGGGATCGTTGCCTTGGCGGCTTGCGTGCAGGGGTATTTGTTGCGACCGCTCGGCGTACCGGAGCGTCTGCTCTCCGGGGCTGCCGCCATAGCCCTGCTCGCGGGCGGATGGCGCAGCGATCTCGCCGGAGCCGGGCTTTTGGCCGTGGTGGTGCTCGCACAAATGCTGCGCCGGCAACCCGCGCTAGCTGCTCCCCTCGAGGGCCAAGGAGGCGCGGGTCAGGCGCCGCCAGGCAAGCAGCGCGATGGCGGTGGAGGAGAGGCAGCCGACAACTAGCGGCATGGCCAGGCCGGCAAACTCCGAGGCCGCACCCATGGTCAGGGCGCCAAGCGCCGGGCCGCCGCGGAACAAAAGGCCATAGAGGCTGAGCACCCGTCCGCGCATGCTGCCGTCCACGGCATTTTGCAGCAGGGTCTGCACGCCGACGCCGCAGGTGACCAGGAAGAAGCCGGCCAGGGCGACGCAAGGCAAGGCGGTCCAGAGGCTGTGGCTGAGGGCGAAACCGAGCACGGCAACGCCGGCCATGGTGGTGCCGACAAGGACGATTCGCGTCAGGCCCAGGGAATCCCCCCGTTGGGCAAGCCAAACGCCGCCGGCAATGGCGCCGATACCGATCGTGGAACTGAGCATCGCCAGAGTTTCCGCGCCGCCCTGCAAGACCGCAGCCGCGAATCCCGGCATCAGCTCGATAAAGGGACGTACCGCCAAGGAGAGAATCGCCATCATGATCAACAGCATGGCGATGCCGCTATGCCCGGCAGCGTAGCGGAAGCCCTCGGCGACATTGCCCAATAGCCCGCCGCTGCCCCGTCTGCCAGGCGATTCGGGCAGATTCGCGCGAATGCCGTGCAGCGCCAGGAGAAAAGCGAGAAAGCTCACTGCATTTGCGGCAAAGGCGATGGCGGTGCCGCCGGCGACGATCAAGAGGCCGGCTATGGCGGGGCCCAGGAAGCGCGCCAGGTTGAAGACCACTGAATTGATGGCGATGGCCGTCGACAGATTCTGCCGCGAGACCAGGCTCGGCACCAGGGCCAGCCTGGCCGGCTGGTTGATGCCAATCACCGCGCCGCCGAGCAGCACCACCACAAGGAGCGACCAACGGTCTATTATGCCGGTTGCGGTCAGGCCGCACAGGACCAGGGCCTGCAGCATCAACAGGGACTGGCCGATGCGCAGCAGGCCGAGACGATCGCCACGATCCGCCAGCGCGCCGCCGAGCGGCCCCACCAGCATGGCTGGAGCGAGATCGGCAAAGGCGATAATGCCCAGCCAGGCACCCGACCCTGTCAGCTCCCAGGCCAGCCAGCCGATGGCGACGCGCTGGACCCAGGTGCCGGTCAGCGATACGGCATTGCCGAGCACGTAGCGGCGATAGTTCGATTCGGCTAAAGTGGCGGCAATGCCAGCAAATCCGCTAAGTCCGGTCATGTTCGCGACTATATCGCAGACAAACCGGTTTGGCGGTGGCCGTCAGGGCGACTTTTTGGCTCAAAATATGCGGTCGGCGAATTTTTTTGGGCCATATAGTTCATTTGCATCATGCGGCGGGGCGACAGCAGGGTTACATCTATCACCAAGACGAATTCGGAGCGTATTCCGTTCGATGCGGGGGATGGCGGCCAACAGGGCCACTCTCCAGCGGATACGAAAGTTGGGAAACCGATACTAAGCCCACAGAAACATTAAGGTTTTTGGGGCAGTAAGAAGGGATAAAGATCATGGCTCTCGTTCAGGTAGTCGATATCGCCTCTGGTGAGATTGTTGCCGAATACCAGGTTCCGCCCACCGAGCAGATTTCGCTCGAGCCAGGGCAGGAACTGGTTTTTGTCGATGTCGAATACGGTCCGCTCGATGCGACCGAGCCCGCGGTGAGCTTCCAGGAGATTGCCGGCGAGGACGACGAAGCCGGAGATATCCAGATCACCCTGGCCGACGGCTCCGCGCTGCTGGTCGAGAACATGGGTCTGTTGCTTGAAGACGGCGAGGATGTGGGCATTCGCTTCGCGGATGGCGCCGAATTCGCAACCTTGCAGGACTTCGTGTTCACCGCCGGCGGCGGCACCGCTGCTGGACCTGGGGGCGGATTGGCCCTGGGTGGCGGCCGCGGCAACGACGGCTCCATCAACCCCCTCGACCTGAACGTTCCCCATATTCGTGCCGCAGGCGTCGAAGGCGAAATTCCGCGCCCGGCGTTTGTGGATGAAGACGAAATCGAGCCTGACATTCCTGAGGAAGAGGGCGGCGAGGACCTGCCGACCCTTTCGATCGACGACGTAACCGTGACAGAGCCGTCTTTCGAGAGCCAGCAGAGCGAAGAGATCGACGGCGCGTTCGTGATCGCGAGGTTCACCGTGACCCTCAGCGCGCCTAGCGCGGTCGAGGTTACCGTCAACTTTAACACCGTCGACGCCACCGCCGAGTCCGGCGGCTCGCCGTTTGACGGCACGGCCGACTACGAGCCCACCTCTGGCTCGCTGACCTTTGCGCCGGGCGAGACGACTCAGACCATTGATGTCATCGTCTACGGTGATCCGGCCTTTGAGGGCACCGAGTTGTTCAATGTCGTGCTCAGTGACGCCGTAGGCGCCAGCATCGCGGACGAAACAGGTGACGGCACGATCCTCGACACCACCGTGCCGCCGACCCCGGAAGACGACCCGGCCAATCCGGACAACGAGGTAAACACGGTTTGGGAAGGCGCCGACGATACCGGCAACGATGCCAGCTTCGTCCAGTCCCAGACCTCCGGCAACATCATGGACAATGACGACCTCGGGACCGAGGCGCTTGCGTCACAGCCCGTGGTCAATGTCACTTTGCTGACGTCTTACGCGCACAGCTCTTCGACCAACAGCGGCGTGCAGACCATCTCCAGCGATGATGGCGCCTGGTCGATCGAGATCGACCTTTCGAATGGCGACTACACCTTCACCCTGAACGGCCCGGTCGATCAGGATGCGATGGGCGATGGCGAGATTGCCGGTCTTCAGTTCCAGTATCAGCTCGAGACCGCCTCGGGTGTCGTGTCCTCGTCGGCAGTGCTCGGCATCGCCATCGTCGACGATGTGCCGATGGCCTTTGACGACCTCGACGTGCTGCCTGAAGGCGAGGGCAGCAGCGTCAGCGGCAATGTCATCGACGGCATCGACGACGGCAATGACGGCACCGGCGCGGCCGACTATCTCGGCGGCGACGACGCCGAGGTAACCTTTGTCTCCGGCTCGAACGGCTCCGGCGGCGCCGGCGCTTCGGTCGGCGGCACCTACGGCTCGGTGACCATCGCGGCCGACGGCAGCTACACCTATCAGCCCGTTGACGAAGTCTGCTCTGGACGCGTGTCGCTGTGTCTGATT
>CAYPAX010000079.1:0-22792 GCA_964408735.1 uncultured Rhodospirillaceae bacterium
CCGGTGAGCTTGCGCAGGGCCTGGCTCATCAGCCGCGCCTGCAGGCCGACATGGGAATCGCCCATCTCGCCTTCAAGCTCTGCGCGGGGGGTCAGCGCCGCGACGCTGTCCACCACCAGCACGTCAATGGCGCCCGAGCGCACCAGGGTGTCGGCAATTTCCAGCGCCTGCTCTCCCGCGTCGGGCTGGGAGATCAGCAGTTCGTCCACATCGACGCCGAGCTTGCGCGCATAGACCGGGTCCAACGCGTGCTCCGCATCGACGAAGGCGCAGGTGCCGCCAGTGCGCTGGGCCTCGGCGATGACATGCAAGGCAAGGGTGGTCTTGCCCGAACTTTCCGGCCCGTAGATCTCGACTACCCGGCCACGCGGCAGGCCGCCGATGCCAAGCCCGATGTCGAGTCCTAAGGAGCCGGTGGAGATGGCCTCGGTCTCGACCACGCTGTCGCTGTCGCCGAGCTTCATCACCGAGCCCTTGCCGAAGGCCCGCTCGATCTGCGACAGCGCAGCGTCCAATGCTTTCTGTTTGTCCATCGAGTCTTTCTCGACAACTCTCAATGCTGGATTCGACATCGCCCGACCCTCTTATTTCATACCCCGGATAGCGGTTCAACGAGTCACATGTACATGATTTGTTCTTTTTGGCCAAGAGAATTCGTATCTATCAGTAATATATCGGAAAAAACGATCATGTTCCGGTAATGTCCCAACGCGCCATTGTCACGGGAGCGGACTGAGTCCAAACACAAGCGGGTGCAGCCAGAGCATGGCGAGCAGCAGTATCAGCGCCACGAGAATCGTCTGCCAGCTGAGCTCGCCGAGGCGCAAGCGAGCCGCTCCGAGGAAGGGGACAAGCGAGGCGGCCGCAGCTTCTGCCAGGCCGGTATCGCCATGGCGCGCCCGCGCCTTGCGGTCCTGGGACCGGGCGCCGGCGATGCCGAGGACCGCGAAGCTGCAGAAAAGAAGCATGGTCGCGGCATCGCCGCGCACCAGCAGATGGGCGCCCGCCCACAATATGATCGAGACCATGATCGGCTGCCGCGTGACCGCATGTGCGCCGGCCGGCGGTGGCAGGGCGGGGCGTGTTCGCAGGCGCGCGGCGACGCCATCCACGAGCAGCCACAGCGCGATACCGATCAGGACAAGGCTCGGCCAGCGGAGGACCGACGGCGGCAGCCAGATATCAAGCCACGGCGCGGCACGATAGCTCAGGGCGACCCACAGCATGCTGGCGCCGGCGAACAGGGTAAACAGAGCGAGATAGACGTTCTCGCCAATAGCGGCCGCGGCGCGTTGGCGCAGCCGGGTTCCGGAAATCAGGATATGGCCACCGACGAAAACTGTCAGTGCGGCACACAGCTCGAGCATTGGGGAGCTTTGCTAAGGCGCCTTCGGCCCCTTGCTGCCGCCCCAGCCATGGCCGTTGCCATTGCCACGGCCGAAGGCGTTGCCGTTGCCGTGGCCCGCCCCGCCTGCCGCATTGACGATCCCCGAGGCGCTCACGGCCCCTGCCTTGGTGTGGCCCAGGGCGTTGCCGTTGCCATGGCCAATGCCGTTAGCGCCGGCCTGGCCCAGGCCGGCTCCGTTCGCACCAAGCACGATGCGGCCGCCGGCGCCCGTGGTGACCACGACCGGACGCGATGATCGCCCGCCGCCCGCCGTGACCTCGGCGGTGGCGATGTCGATCGCTGGCGGCTGATAGTGGCCGCTCACCACCTGGCCGAGATTGCGTGCGCCTTCGGGCACTGCGCCTTCCGTACGCAAGTGGCTGAAGACCTGGCCCCAGCCCAGGCCGTCGCTCTTCAGCGTGGCGATCTGGTCGAGGGTGAAGTTGTTCGCGCCACCTTCCTTCTGGGCTGCAAACAGGGCTTCGGCGATGTTGCGGTTGCCGGGCGAAAGCGCGTCGGCCGAGCCCGTCGCAGGCTCGACCAGCGGCTCCTCGCCGGCCACAGGCTCTGGCACCGGCGGCTGATAGCGGCCGCTGACCACCTGGCCGAGATTGCGGGCGCCGCCGGGAATGTTGCCTTCTGCCCGCAATACCTTGAATATTTCGCCCCAGCCCAGGCCGTCGGCTTTGAACTGCGCGATCTGGTCCAGCGTCAGCCCGGTGTCGCTTTCGCCTTGCGACTCGAACAATGCCTGGGCGATTCGCTGATTGCCGAGCGAAAGCGCATCGAAAAGCGGTGTCTCGGATTCCTCCGCCTGCGCGCCGAAGGCGATACAGGCAGCGCAGGCCAGAGCGAGAAGCGGTGTCTTGCCGGTCATGGCTCAGCTCTCCAGGTTTTCTGCCGTGAGCAGAATGATCTCCGTGGCGGTGGCGCTGTCCTTGAAGAATATCTCGCCTTCGTTGGCCACCACCCGCATACGTGTCGCCCGCTCCGTCAGCCTCTCGAGCTCGATATCGATCTCGCGCTCTGCGGCAATCGCTATGATCTCCCAGCCCTCGTCCGTGGCAGTGTCGTCGGTCACTTCCATGGCCATTTGCTCGAGCGTGATCAAGGTGGCGATACGCAAGGTCTCGAGGTCGTCGTTGAAGGTCTTGTAGGCAATGCCGCTGAGGGTGTGGTTGACGCCCGCGCCCGCGGCTAGGCCGCCTGCGGTAAGCGCCACCGCGGCGCAGCCGCTCAAAGAGAGTGCCGCCAGCATGGCGGCCATGGCAAATCGTGCTCTCATCATCGCACCGTGGTCCGCAAGGGGCCTTCGGCGAGCAGGCGGTAGGTCAGCGTGGCATCGCTCGCCTGCAGCACGACGACGGTGATGGGGGGCGCGCCGTAGCCCGAGAGGTCGACGCGGTCGGTCTCCGCCAGCTCCACCGGCACGTCGGTGCGGCCACGATCGTGGCTCAGCACGCGCAGGACCGGGTCGGCATTGTCGTCAAGGCCCATATAGCGAACCGCATAGAGCTGGCGCTCGTGCGCCAGCGGGCCTTCCAGAAGGAAGGTCTGGCCCTCGAACATGGTGCGATCCTCGCCACCGGTTATCAGCAGATCCTCCTTGGCGACGGTAAGGGGCGCATCCAGGGCCTGGTCGTATTCGCGATGCATGAGGCAGGCGCTCAATGACAGTCCGAGAACGGCAGCAAGAATGGTCCGGCCCATAGATACTCTCCGTTAGCAAGCCTGGCGAGTGTAGCCGACGCTCCCGAAACGCGCAATTTTATGCGTATTTTACTTCTTCGGCTTGCCCTTGCCGCCGCCGCCGCCACTATTGCCACCACCACCGCCGCCGCTACTGCCTCCACCGCCACCGCCGCCTTTGCGAATGTTGATCGCGACCTCGGCAGCATCGCTGCCGCCATTGCCGTCGGCGACCGTAAATACGAAGGCATCCTTGCCAGTGTAGTTGCTGTCGGGGGTATAGGTGCGCGCTGCGCCAATGCCGCTCAGGGTGCCGTGTGCCGGTGTTTGCGCGATATCGAAGGTCAGGATATCGCCATCGGCGTCGCTCGCCCCGAGGGTAATGACCACCGGCGTGTTGCGCGACGTGCTAACGCTCTGCGTCTCGGCGACCGGCGCGGTATTCTCCCCGCCACTGCCACAGGTGCCCCAGTCGGCACTGGTGCCGGTACCGTCGGTGAAACTTACCGAGGCGACGATGCACGTGGCCGGTCCTGCCAATTTGTGAAATGTGAGGTCGAGAGTGTAATCGCCGGGATAGTCATAGTCCGTAGTGCGGACGGTGACGCCGTTGAACCGGCCAATGTGAAAATCGTCGGGATGCAGGGCATCCATATGGACGTTGGCGTCGTAATTGGCGCCATGGTCGGCGTGGTATGGGCATTCGCGCTCGCCGCCATAGCCGAAGCTCTCCCAGGGCACGGACGAACTGTTCTTGTGGGTGTATTGCCGGTTCCACTCGGTCATGGCGAACCAGGCCGGATGGACGTTGTAGCCGAGCGGGTCGGGGCCGTTGCCCGGCTGCGGGATGATATCGCCGGCATCGTCATACAGCGTCAGCTCGACGCGCTCGATGTCGAGCCGTTGGCCGACTACCTCGATGCGCACTTCAGGCGCCAGCGGGTCGCCGTCGTCAACCGCAAGAAAGGTTATTGCCGGCACGGTGGGGTCATCGTAGGCCAACACGGCGAGCGGGTGAATGGCGTCGCGCTGCCAGCGGCTATAGGGATCGTCGGCGGGCGCGTCGCGAATCTCGAAATGCAGGTGGTCGAAGCCGCTGGCGCTCTCGCCCGTGTAGCCGACAAGCTGGCCCTTGACCACGCTCTGGCCGGCGCTGACCTCCCAGCCGCTCATGTGCAGGTTGTTGCTGTGATAGCAGCCGCCGTCATTGCAGCTGGTGGCGCCGGGACGGAAATGGCGGATCTGCACCACGGGATCGGAATAGGACGAATGCACGCCCGCAATGATGACCTCGCCGTCCGTCACGGCGAATACGGGCGTGCCGATCGGCGTGCCGATGTCGATGCCGCGATGGAAATCGTAGCGCTCGTTCTCGGATGTCAGGGGCCGCGGCCCGAAAGTGGACGACAAGGGCAAGTCCGTGAAGTCCGCATTTCCCCAGCGCTCGGCCGGGCAGCCGTCCTGGGCGCTCCAGCCCTGGGGCGGGCTTGCGGCGATACGCCCGCACAAAGGCCAGGCCAGATCGCTGTCGAAGGATTGCGCCTGGGCCGCACCGGCGGCAAGGATTGCGAAGATCATCATATACTTGGGCATGATTCCCGGGGCCTCATCGTCACGCATTTGCTCCAAGCTGGTATTCGAACACGCCGTGGGCGCGGGCGCATGGTGCATATGGCCTATGGCGCCGCGAACGGGCTGATAATGGCAATAGCCGCTACGCGCTGACCGTCGTCGCCGTTGTGATCGGCCGAAGGCGCGTGAAAAATACCGTTGCCGTCGATCGCCTCGACGGTGAACTCCGTCGAATCGCCCGTAAGCCGCGCCGAGAGTTCGCAGCTACCGTCACGGGCGATACAGAAAACGGCACGATCAGGTGCGCTGGACCAACGCCCGAGGACGATAGTGTCGGACACTGGCTGGTGATGCATGACATGCCCGAACAGCGAGGCCTCGCTGTGAACCTCGATACGCACCCGCGCTTGCCAGATCTTGGGGCCTGGTGCCTCGGTCTCTCCATCCGGGTGCAAAACCGGGATGGCTTCGCCCTGCAGCCCACCAACATGGACGGGCGCCACCAGATCCATGTTCATCAACGCCAGCACCACCAGCAACAGACTCACCCCTGCAGGAGCGAATTCCGCCATGGTACTGTCACCGAAGGCATGCGCGAAAAGCCCCAAGATCGGCAAAAGCAAGAGTCCGGCGGCGCCGATGCGCCAGTCTTCCGGGTAGCGTTCGGTAAAAATGCCATGGTCGGCGCCATGCATTGCGGGCAAGGCAGCCAGCACAAATATGCAAACGAACAATGTCGCGATGGTATGAGAACGGCTGCCGAGGAAGGCAGCAAGTGTCGCTATCATTAAGGCGGAGGCGAACAACATCGGCAGGAATTCAGGCCGATACGGCAATAAACCGGCCACTCCCGCTGCCACTGCCAGCAGAAAGGCTGCAATTCCAAGCCGATTGCCGATCGATTCGCCGCTCACGGTGATCTCCTCCAGTCTTGCGATCGATTCTGTGTTCTTGGTCTCAAGAGCGTTATAACGCTAACAAAATTACGGGTATGTAACGAGTCCATCCGAAGTGACATGTGCCCTGCGCATGGCAATCTTGCGTGATGACGGCTCAAATTTCGATTGTTAGTCCTTTATTTTCCACTATTTTTCCTCGTTGGACATAGATGTGAGTGCAAGGAGCAGGATCGGAAGGCGGCAAAGGGTGCAGCAAGGCACGACCAGAAGGACACGGCGAAATGGCTGACCCGGCTTTGGGCGAGGCAACGGTCGACCAGACGACCGCGCCGGTCACGCCGTTGCCCGCCGCCCAGGCACGGCCGCCGGCACCAGCGCCACGACTGCGCTGGGCGCGCGCATTGTTGCGCTTTGTCCTGCTTGTCACCGTCCCTGTGGCGGGCGCATTGGTGGCGGCGCATTACTGGATGATCGGCGGACGTTTCATCGAGACCGACAACGCCTATGTGCGTGCCGACAAGGTGGCGGTCAGCGCCGAGGTCAGCGGCCGCGTCGTCGAGGTTCCGGTAAGCAGCAATCAAATCGTTGCTGCCGGTGACTTGCTGTTCCGCATCGATGACCAGCCTTATCGCATCCAGCTTGCCCAATCCGAGGCAAAACTCAGCATGGTGCGAACGGAGATCGCCGTGCTGCGAGCCAAATATTGGCAGGCGCATGAGGAAGTCGTGCTGGCCGAGACGCGGGCCGCCTATTTCGAGCGGGAATACCAGCGCCAGACGCAGCTTGCCGAGCGCAATGTGGCGGCTGCGGCCAAGGTCGATGAGGCACGCCACGAATGGGATGTCGCCTTGCAGACGGTGACCGTGAAAGAGCGCGAGCTGGGAGAGATCTCGGCCAGGCTCGGCGGTAATCCGGACACGCCCGACGAAAGCTTCGCCCGTTTCATCGCCGCGCGCACCAAGCGCGACCAGGATATTCTCAACCTCAACGACACCGTGATCCGGGCGCCTGCCGACGGTATCATCGGCCGAGTCGATCTGCGCCCGGGCACCATCGTCGATCCAGGCAGGCCGGTGATCAGCCTCGTCGAGACGGCGGACCTGTGGCTCGAAGCCAACCTCAAGGAAAGCCAGTTGACGCATGTTCGCGTCGGACAGCTGGCCAGTGTGCGTGTCGACGCCTACCCGGACCACACATGGCAGGCGCGTGTGGCCAGTTTCAGCCCTGCCACGGGCGCCGAGTTCGCGGTCCTGCCGTCACAGAACGCTACCGGGAATTGGGTCAAGGTGGTGCAGCGGGTGCCTGTGCGTCTGCGCATCGACCGCGACCCCGCCGATCCGCCGTTGCGTGTCGGCATGAGCTTGCTGGTCAGCATCGACACCGGCCACGAGCGGCCGATCCCCGAGATCGTGTTGCACATCCTGGCCTGGCTGCCGAGCCTTGAAGGGCTCGGTCTCGAATAATCCATGACCGATATTGCGGCGAACGCGACGTTCGTCCCGGCTAGCGGCTGGCGGCGGCGCTTCATCACCGTGTCGGTGATGGTGGCAACGATCATGCAGGCGCTCGACATGACGATCGCCAATGTTGCGCTGCCCAACATGCAAGGCTCGCTGTCCACCACCCAGGACCAGATCGCCTGGGTGCTCACCTCCTACATCGTGACGTCCGCCATCATGATGCCACCGACCGGATTCCTGGCCCGGCGTTACGGGCGCAAGCGGCTGCTGGTGGTGGCGGTGAGTGGCTTCACGATCGCGTCGATGCTGTGCGGTATCGCTGGCTCGCTGCAGGAGATCGTCATCTACCGCATCCTGCAGGGCGGCTTCGGCGCCTTTCTGGTGCCCCTGTCGCAAGCCCTGATGCTCGACAACTATCCCCGCAAGCAGCACGGCCAGGCAATGGCCATCTGGGGCATCGGGGTCATGATCGGACCCATTCTCGGACCGACCCTCGGTGGCTATCTGACCGAATATTATTCCTGGCGCTGGGTGTTCTTCGTCAATCTGCCGTTCGGCATCCTGGCGCTGGTGGGCATATTGCTGTTCGTCACCGAAACCACGCGCGACCGCGAGCACCGCTTGGACTGGTTCGGCTTCACCCTGCTCGGGCTTGCCGTCGGCTGCTTCCAGCTTATGCTGGACCGCGGCGAGCTCAAGGACTGGTTCGAGTCGATCGAGATAGTCACCGAGGCGACCGTTGCGGGCATGGCATTCTACATGTTCATGGCCCATAGCCTGACCACGTCGCGAAAACCGTTCCTCGATCCCCATATCTTCGGCGACCGCAATTTCGTCGCCGGCATCATTCAGATTTTCGTCTTCGGCGCGCTGCTGCTGCCGGCCCTGGCGCTGCTGCCGACCTTCCTGCAGACCGTCATGGGCTATCCGGTGATCACGGTCGGCCATGTGCTGGCGCCGCGCGGCGCCGGCGCCATGATCGGCATGTTCCTGGTCGGTCGGCTCAGCCACCGGCTCGATGCGCGGCTTATTCTCATCGTGTCGCTGCTGCTGATCGCCGTATCGGCCTGGGAGATGACCACCTTCAATGCCGAAGTCGACATGTGGACCTTGCTCTGGACCGGCGTCGTGCAGGGCATCGGGCTGGGCAGCTATTACGTTGCGCTCAATGTGGTCACTTTCACCACTCTGCCGGAGCACTTCCGCACCGAGGCGGCGGGCGTGTTCAACTTGGCCCGCAATGTGGGGGCCAGCGTATCGGTCAGTATCGTGGTCTCGTTGGTAACCCATTACACCCAGATCAATCATGCCGAGATCGTCGGCGGCATCACGCCGTACACGCTGATGACCCAGTCGCCCTATCTGCCCGGGGCCTGGTCGCTCGACAGCGCCGCCGGGCTCTCCGCCCTCAATGCGGAGGTGACGCGCCAGGCCGCGACGATCGCCTATCTCAACGATTTTAAGCTGATGACAATCGTTGCCTTGGCGGCTATTCCTTTGACATTCCTGTTTCGTTTGCCGAGAGGGACGCATGCTTGACGCCGTTCGTGAACCGCAAGCCCTGGGCTTCGATGCCGATCGCCTGGGCCGCATCGGTGACTGGATGAGCCGCTATGTCGATGCTGGCAAGTTGCCCGGCGCCCTGACCTTGGTGGCGCGTGGCGGCAAGATCGCTTATCTCGACCAGGTCGGTGCGCGGGATGTCGAAAGCGGTGCGCCGTGGACCGAAGACACTATTCTGCGCTTCTATTCCATGACCAAGCCGATCACGACTGTGGCGCTGATGATGCTCTACGAGGAGGGCGGTTTCGGCCTCGACGATCCGCTCGACGCTTATATCCCGGCCTTCCGCGATGTGACGATGCTGACGCCGGGCGCGACCAGCGTCGATCAGGTGGTGGTAGCCCCGCGTGTGCCCACCCTGCATCATCTGCTGACCCATACCTCGGGCTTCATCTATGGCTTCAACGGCGGCGTGCTGGGGGACGCCTACGAAGCGCGCAAGCTGCACTTCGCGCCCGCCAGCGGTGGCCTCGAGAGCATGTGCGCCCAGCTGGCCGAGATGCCGCTATCCTTCGCGCCGGGTGAGCGTTGGAGCTACGGCGTCTCGACCGACGTCATCGGGCGCGTGGTCGAGATCCTCTCAGGTCAGCCCTTCGACCGCTTTTTGCGCGAGCGCATACTCGATCCCCTCGGCATGCACGACACCGCCTTCGACGTGCCGGCGGACAAGGCGCCTCGTTTCGCCAGCCTTTATACGCCCGATGGCGAGGGCGGCATGACCCTGGTCGAGTCGGGCGCCGATAGTGCCTATCTCGAAGGCAAGGTCGATACCTTCTCGGGCGGCGGCGGCTTGTTGTCTAGTGTCGGCGACTATTGGCGCTTCACGGAGATGCTACGTGGTGGCGGCGCGCTCGGCGATGTGCGCCTGCTTGGGCCCCGCACGGTCTCCTTCATGACGCGCAATCATCTGCCGGGCGACCTTGCCTCGATGGGCCAGCCGGTGTTCAACGAGGTCTCGTTCGACGGTATCGGCTTCGGCCTCGGCTTCTGGGTGATGCTCGATGCGGCCAAGGCGCGCACCATGGGCAATGCCGGCGACCACGGCTGGGGCGGCATGGCAAGCACCACCTTCTGGCTCGATCCGGTCGACAACCTAACGGTCATCTTCCTGACCCAGCTGCGCCCCTCGAGCAGCTATCCCCTGCGCCAGCAACTGCGCTCCCTGGTGCACCAGGCCCAGCTCTGACTTGGGCATAGATAGTTTTTTTGATGTTTAAGAGATTATAATTTAAATAGAAATTATGAAATAATAGGTAACTGTCACCGTTTGTTAAGCGCTGATGTCGGCGAGGGGGCCGAGTTCGCGCTCGACCAAAGGCCTGATCTCCGTCATGAGTTTTTCCATGGTCGTGAGTGCCTTGGCGTGCGAAGAGCCGCCGACCTGGAAATGGAACATGTAGTGCGAGGCGCGTGAGGCGCGGATTTCAGCGCAGAGGCGCTCCGCGATAGAGTCGCAGTCGCCGATCAACAAGTTGTCGGCCATTTTTTCCAGTGAGATCTCCTCCGGTAGCGGCACCTCTGTCATCATGCCGCCGTCCATAACCTCGGCGCGGCGGCGCAGGGCCGAGGCAAGGCGCATCTGGTGGCGGCAATTGTCGGCATAGGCGAGGGTCTCCTCGCGGCTTTCGGTGACGCACATGAAGCGCTGCACGCCGAGCGGCATGGTTTCGCTATCGCGCCCTTCCGCTGCGAACATCTCAGCGATACGCGCGCGCATGGTGCGTTGGTACTCCGCCCCCAGCCAGCGGCCCGTGAACATGGGCGTCAGGCTGCGCTGGGCACAGAGCCTATGGCCGAAGGGGTTGTCGCCAGCGAGCCAGATATCCGGCAGGCCGTCCACTGGGCGGGCACTGATATGGGTCTCGGGCAGCTGATAGTGGCGTCCGTCGTAGGAGAAGGTCTCCTGTTCGAAGGCGAGCGCCAGCATGTCGAGGAACTCTGTCAGCATGCCCTGGGCATCGGCGAGATCCTTACCGAAGCGGTCGAACTCATAGGGCTGGTATCCGCTGCCGACACCGAGCACCAGCCGGCCGCCGCTCAGGCCATCGACCATTCCGATCTCGGCCAGCAGGCGCGCGGGATCGTAAAGCGGCACCACGACCACGGCAGGCCCGAGCTTGATCGTCTCGGTGACGCCCGCGCAATGGGCAGCCATCATCAGCGGCGAGGGGCAGATACAGTAATTGGAAAAGTGGTGTTCGGCGAACCAGGCGATCTCGAAGCCGAGCTGGTCGGCGTGTTTCACCTGCTCCACATGTTCTTCGAAGACGCGCTGCGCTGGCATGCCTTTGTCGCGGTAGCCCATCAAGCCGAAATAGCCGAATTGCATCAATCCCTCCTATCGTCGATGGCGTATACTGCGCGACAGGTGAGGCGGAGAACAAGATGCGATTGGTGGACAAGGCGGCGATCGTCACCGGCGCGGGCTCAGGCATCGGCCGTGCGGCCACCCATCGCTTGGCCGGAGAGGGGGCCAACGTGCTGGCCGTAGACCGCGATGGCGAGGGCCTGGCGGAGACGGCGCGTTCCGGTAACGGACCCGGCGGCATCGAGACATTGGTCGTGGATGTCAATGACGACGATGCGCCTGCCGCCGCGTTCGCGCGCTGCCCTTCGGCCAATATCCTGGTCAACAATGCCGGTATCGGCGACGCCCGTGCGGCGCATCTGACCGGCGATGACGATCTCGACCGCTATCTCGACACCAACCTGCGCTCCCTGTTCCGCTTTTCGCGCCAGGCCGTCGGCGCCATGGAAGCGGGCGGATGTATCATCAATATCGCCTCGATCTTCGGCATTACCGGCTTTCGCGGCAGCGCTCCCTATTCGGCGACCAAGGCGGCTGTCATTGGGCTCACCCGCAACATGGCGGCGGATTACGGCCCGGCCGGCGTCCGCGTCAACGCCATCGCGCCGGGGGTGATCGAGACCCCGTTAGTGGCCGAGCGGCTCGCGGGCAATGCCTGGTTCGTCGATGCCCTGGTCGGCGGCACCCCGCTCGGGCGCACCGGCAAGCCGGAGGAGATCGCCGCAGCGATTGCTTTCCTCTGCTCGGACGATGCCACCTTTATCACGGGCCACACGCTGGTCGTCGATGGCGGCTTCAGCGCCACGCACTTTCGCGTCCGCCCAGAGGACGAGGCATGAGCCTGACAACGCTTCTCGACGGCCTGACCTTTCCCGAAGGCCCGCGCTGGCACGAGGGGCGGCTGTGGTTCTCCGATTTCTATTCCGAGCGCGTGCTGGCGCTGGGTGAAGACGGTGGCGTCGAGACCGTCTTGGATGTGCCGGGCAGACCCTCGGGCCTCGGCTGGGCGCCTGATGGCAGCCTGCTCGTGGTCTCGATGCTCGAAAAAAGCCTGATGCGCTTTGGCGATGGTGCGCTCAGCCGCGTCGCGGATCTCTCCACCTTCGCCGCGGGGCCCTGCAATGACATGGTGGTGGACGAGCAGGGCCGCGCCTGGGTCGGCAATTTCGGTTTCGACCGCCACCAGGGCCAGGCACAGCGACCCACCTGCCTTGTGCGCGTCGATGCCAACGGTAGTGCCCGTGCCGTCGCTGATGACCTGCTCTTTCCCAACGGCACGGTGATCACGCCCGATGGCACGTTGATCGTCGCCGAGACCTTCGCTCACCGCTTGACGGCCTTTCGCATGACCGACGAAGGTGCCCTGGTCGACCGCCGTGTTTTCGCCCAGTTCGACGATGTTTATCCCGACGGCATTTGCCTCGACAAAGAGGGTGCCATCTGGGTCGCCGACCCGTGGGGCAAGCGGCTGCTGCGCGTCTTCGAAGGCGGGCGTGTGGCGCAGAGTGTCGACCTCGCCCCACGCGGCGCCTATGCCTGCATGCTCGGCGGAGAAGACCGGCGCACGCTTTATGTCTGCACCAACTCCGGCAGTGGCCCGGACATTGCGGCCAAGACTGATGGCCGCATAGAGACCATGCGCGTCGATGTGTCGGGTGCGGGTCTGCCATGAGTGAGTCGCAGCGCCGTCTTGCTGCGATCCTGGCGGCCGACGTGGCCGGCTACTCGAGAATGATGGGCGAAGACGAGGCGGCGACGGTGGCGGCACTCGACAGTTGCCGGGGGGTGTTCCGCGAGCATATCGAGGGTGGCGGCGGGCGCGTCGTCGACATGGCGGGAGATTCGGTGCTGGCGGTCTTCGCGAGCGTGGTCGAGGCAGTGTCTTGCGCCGATGCCGTGCAGCTGGCCCTGGCGGACGAAGGCATGCGCTTTCGTATTGGTGTGCATATCGGCGATGTCATCGAAAAGCCTGACGGCACCATTTATGGCGATGGTGTCAATATCGCCGCCCGCCTCGAAAGCCTGGCGGAGCCCGGCGGCATCATGGTCTCGGCAAGCGCCTTCGAGCAGATCGAGGGCAAGCTCGATCTCGCTTTCGAAGATGCGGGAGAGCACGAGGTCAAGAACATTGCGCGGCCCGTGCGCGGCCATCGACTCGCCGGTGATGCGCCTGCCGCCGAACCGCCGCCATTGCCGAGCAAGCCGTCGATTGCCGTGCTCGCTTTCGACAACATGTCGGGTGTTGGGGATCAGGAATATTTCGCCGACGGCGTTGCCGAGGATCTGATCACGGCGCTTTCGCGGCTGCGTTGGCTGTTCGTCGTCGCGCGAAATTCCACGTTTACCTACAAGGGCAGGGCAGTGGACGTGAAGCAGGTCGCGCAAGAGCTCGGCGTGCGCTACGTGGTCGAGGGCAGCGTGCGCCGCGGCGGCAACCGGGTGCGCATCTCGGTACAACTCATCGACGGCATGACGGGCAATCACGTCTGGGCCGAGCGCTACGACCGCGCGCTCGACGATATCTTCGATGTGCAGGACGAGATAACCGAGACGATTACGGCCGCGATCGCGCCGGAGTTGGAGGCGGTAGAGCGCGAGCGTGCCCACCACAGGCCGCCCGAGAGCCTCGATGTCTGGGAAGCCTTTCAGCGCGGCATGTGGCACCTCTATCAGTTCAGCGAAAAGGATAGCGTGATGGCGCTGCGGCTGTTTCGCGACGCCATAAAGGTCGCGCCGGACTTTGCGCCACTCCATGCCGGGCTCGCCTATGGGCAGTTTCTGGCGCGTGTCTTCGGGCATGGTGACGCGGATCTTGATGAGGCATTGCAGGCGGGGCGTCGCGCTGTTGCGTCGGATGACCGCGATGCCATGGCGCATTTCGCCCTCGGGCGCGTGCTCACGGTTAGCGGACGGATCGATGATGCCTTGAGCGAGCTGAAGAGCGCCTTGGCGCTTAACCCGAGCTTTGCGCTGGCCCATTACGGCCTGGCCTATTGTCTGGTGGCCGCTGGGCGCTTCGAAGATGCGATAGCGGAAATTGATATCGCCGAGCGTCTGAGCCCGCGCGATCCGGCCTTGTGGGCCTTCAAGGGCGTGCGAGGCTTTGCGCGACTCGGATCTGGCGACATTCAAGGCGCACTGGCCGACGCTCGAGACGGCGTGCGACGGCCGAATGCTTCCTTTGGAGCAGTCATATCGCCGTTGAGCGTGCTCGTGGCGGCGCTCGGGCGGCTGGGCGACAGCACGGAGGCTGCTGCGACGGCTGGCGAGCTTCGCCACGAAAATCCGGCGTTCCGCCCGGCCGCCGTCATCGACATGTTTGGCGCTTATGAGCCCGCGACTCATGAGTGGTTCATTGAAGGGCTCGTCAGGGCAGGCGTGCCGCGCGAAGGTTGGGATGCGTGATGTGTGAAGGTACCGCCATGCCAGGGTCAAGGCTATGACAAGCGAGCAAGGCGGTATGGCACAGATGCCCAATATCGACTTCGGCTTCGCCGGCGAGGTGGCGATCGTCACCGGGGCCGGGGCCGCGGGCGACGGTATCGGCAACGGACGCGCTGCGGCGGTCCTGCTGGCGCGGGCCGGGGCGCGGGTGCTGGCGGTTGACCGTGATCTGGCCTTGGCCGAGCGCACGGCTGAGATGATCGCGGATGCCGGCGGCTCCGGCGCGGCCTTCGCGGCTGACGTGACAGAGCCGGCGCAATGCCAGGCCATGGTGGCCGAGGCCGTGTCGCTCTGGGGACGGCTCGATTATCTCGACAACAATGTCGGTATCGGCAGCAGCGGCAGCGTCGTGGATGAGGACCCGGAAGACTGGCGCCGGGTCATGCAGGTCAATGTGGAAAGCATGTTCCTTTGCGCCAAGGCTGCGATCCCGGCGATGATCGAAAACGGTGGCGGCGCCATCGTCAATGTGGCCTCCATCGCGGCTTTGAGGCCGCGGGGCCTGACCAGCTATTCCACTTCCAAGGGCGCGGTCATCGCGCTGACCCGGGCCATGGCGGTCGATCACGGGCCCGACGGCATCCGCGTCAACTGCGTTGCACCCGGCCCGGTGCATACGCCGATGGTCTATGGCGAAGGCATGAGTGCACAAGCGCGCGACCGCCGCCGCGCCGCCTCCGTGCTCGGGATCGAAGGCACGGGTTGGGACGTAGGCATGGCGGTGCGCTTCCTGCTCAGCCACGAGGCCCGCTATATTACCGGTCAAACCTTGGTCGTGGACGGTGGTACGACCCTGGTCGGGCGCGCGCGGGCTTCGGACGACCAACCCGCAGACCCATAAGGAGCGAGCATGGCCGAGGAACAGGGAGAACAGGCAGCAGCAGGACTGGAGCTGGTGCCGTCGCGGCAGTTTCCGGAATGGTTGGCCGAGCAAAGATCCAGCCTTGCCTTCACGACTTACCAGGCGGGCAAGATATTTCTCATCGGCACCCAGCCCAATGGCAGGCTGTCGGTCTTCGAGCGCACGCTGGAGCGTTGCATGGGGCTTGCGGTGTCCGAGACCGGCTTTTACGTGTCCACGCTCTACCAGCTCTGGCGCTTCGAGAACGCACTCGAGCCGGGCCAGGATGCCAACGGCTACGATCGTCTATATGTGCCACAGCTCGGTTACATTACCGGCGATCTCGACGTGCACGATATCGGCATTGACGCAGACGGCAGGGTGGTGTTCGTCAACACGCTGTTCGGCTGCCTGGCTCGGGCCAGCGAGCGCTACAGCTTCGAGCCTTTCTGGCAGCCGCCTTTCCTGGCTCGCCTGGCGGCGGAGGATCGCTGCCATCTCAACGGCCTCGCCATGCGCGACGGCGAGCCCGCCTATGTCACTGCGGTCTCGGAAAGCGATATCGCCGACGGCTGGCGCGAGCATCGCCGCGACGGCGGCTGCGTCATCGACGTGGCGGCCAACGAAGTCGTGGTGCGTGGCCTCTCCATGCCCCATTCGCCACGTTGGCATGAAGGGCGGCTGTGGCTGCACAATTCGGGCACCGGCGAGTTCGGCCATGTCGATCTGGAGGCCGGCAAGTTCGAACCGGTCTGTTTCTGTCCCGGCTATCTGCGCGGCCTGTCACTGTCCGGCGACTTCGCGGTGATGGGGCTGTCCAAGCCGCGTGAGAACCGCACGTTCACAGGCCTGGCGCTCGACGATGCCCTGGCCGAGCACAAGGCCGAGGCACGCTGCGCGCTATACGTCGTCGATTTGCGCAGCGGCGATGTGGTGCATTGGCTGCGCATCGACGGTCTCGTCGAGGAGCTTTACGACGTCGCCACCCTTCCGAACGTGACGCGGCCGATGGCGATCGGCTTCAAGAGCGACGAGGTCCGCCGCACCATCACCATGCCGTGAGACGTCAGACCAGCGTCACGTCGATGTCGTTGTCGATCTCGGCCATGACGCCCGAAGTGTGCGTATAGGTGGTGTAGAAATCGCCGCCCGAGGTCGACCAATCGCCCGGCACGCCGCTGCTGCCAAGATCGACACTGTCCAGGTCATCGCCTTCAATGATGAGCAAGTCGTCGCCATCGGTGGCGGCACCGATGAGAATGTCGTCGATGGTCAGCGTGCGGCCCACGGCGTCGCTGGCACCGAGATCGATGGCCTCCAGCGCTTCCAGCTGGTCGCCGCGCAGTCCCGTCACGTCCAGGCTCGCGGCATTGACGACCAAGCTATCGAAACCTTCGCCGCCGTCTATGCGACCGAAGCTGGTGTCGCTGATCTCGAAGCTGTCGTCGCCGAGACCGCCATAGGCCAGATCCGCCAATCCCAGCGTATCGATGGTGTCGTTGTCGCCATAGCCGTGGATGACGTCCGCGGCGCCCGTGCCGGACAGCGCATTGGCGTTGGCATCGCCGCCGACCGTGATCGCCTTGGCCGTCACTACGACCGTACCGTCGGCCGTGTAATCGTTGGTGTCGAACACCAGCCCGCCGCCGAGGTCGAGGCCGGTGATGTGGTCGAAATTTCCATCCCATGTGGTGGTGGCGTAATTCAGCAGGGTGTGGTTGTCGCCGGCCGTCGGGGTGCCGACCGTCGTGACCGACAAGGTGCCGTCGAGGCTGATGGTGCTGCTGGCGGAGGCGAAATAGATCCAGGCATCGGTTTCCACATCGATGGTACCGCTGCTGCTGAAATCGCCAATCGACAAAGTCAGGGTCTTGTCGATATCCAGCAAAGCGCCGGCCTGGTTATCCAGGTCGCCATAGATGGAATGCGTGCCAGGGCTGTCGACGCTCCAGATCGTGCCGGTATTGGTGATTGCCTGAACGACATTGCCGCCGTCACGGGCATTGAGCACGATATTGCCGTTGTAGAGGCCGCCGTAAACGGCGCTTGTCAGCGTGATCGTGCCGGCGTTGACGATGCCGGTTTGGAAACTCACCGAGGAGTCCGCATAGCCCTGGGTGAGATTGAAGGTCGCGCCGAACTGGTTCTCGAAGCCGCCTGCGAAGACAGTGGCGGCCTGGAACTGGCCGTTGGCGTTGACCGTGCCGGCGTTGACGAAGTCCATCTGCACGATATCGGCGGCGAGGCCCATGGTATGGCCGGAAGCATTGGTGAAGGTGTCGAAATTGACAGGCAAGTCGTCGTTGCCCGAACGGACGTAGGTCCGCGCGCCGTTGCCGAATTCGAGGCTCGGCTCGTCGATGGCGCCGTTGGTCCAGTCGCTGTCGAGGTAGACCACGCCGTTATAGCCGTTAAAGGTGATCTGGCCGCCGCCCGAGAGGTTGCCCGTGCCGCCGAGGTTGGTGACGCTGCTGCCCGTGTCGATGGCCAAGGTGGCGCCGGCGTCAACGAACAGGTTGCCGGCGGTGTTGTCGAACGTGTCCGTGTCGTAGAAGCGGGCCGTCGAGTTGGCGCCGATGGATATGCTGCCGGTGTTGGTCACGTCGCCATAGACGTAATAGGCATTGCCCGAGAGGTCGGCTGCGATGTCGAAAGAGCCGGCATTGGTGAGATCGCCGGTGTGGATCAGTTGCTTGTCGATATCGATGAGGCCGCCGACTTGGTTGTCGATATCGCCATAGATCCAATGGGTTGCCGTGCCGGACTGGCTCCAGATCGTGCCGGTGTTGGTGATTGTCTGGAGGACGTTGCCGCCGTCGCGGGCATTGAGCACCAGTGCGCTGCCGCCGCTGCCGCTCGTCATCACGATGTCGCCTGCGTTGACGATGCCGTTCTCGAAGGTGGTCCAATCCGCGTAGGCAACCCGAACGATGTTGACGGTCCCGCCGAGCTGGTTCTCGAAGGTGCCTTTGAAGGCGTTAGCCGCCTGGAACTGGCCGGCCGTGTTGAGCGTGCCGGCATTGACGAAGTCCATGTAGAAGATGTCGGCACTGACATTCATGACGACGCCGGCGGCATTGGTGAACGTGTCGTAATTGGCAACCACGTCGTCGGCGCCGGAATGGATAAGGGTGCGGGCACCGTTGCCGAAATTTAGTGTCGGCTCGTCGACCACGCCCGTGGTCCAGTCGCCGTCGAGATTCAACACGCCGTTATAGCCGGTGAAACTGATCTGGCCGTTGCCTGACACATTGCCTGTGCTGCCGAGATTGGTGACACCGGCACTCTTGGCCAGAATCAGCGTCGCACCACTGCCGACGAACAGGTTGCCGCCGGTGTTGTCGACGAGATCGGTGTCGTAGAATCGGGCTTGCGAGCCGGCGCCGATGGAGATGCTGCCCGAATTGGTTACGTCGCCATAGGTGTAATAGGCATCGCCCGAGAGGCCTGCTGCAATGTCAAGGATTCCGGCGTTGGTGAGATCGCCGGAGTGGATCAGCTGCTTGTCGATATCGATGAGGCCACCGACCTGATTGTCGATATCGCCATAGATCCAATGTGTCGCCGTGCCTGATTTGCTCCACAGCGTGCCGGTGTTGGTGATGGTCTGGTTGATGGTATCGGCGTCGCGGGCGTTGAGCACCAGCTCGCTGCCGCCTGTGCCGCTGGTCATCACGACGTCGCCGTCATTGACCAGGCCGGAGCGGAAGTTCATCCAGCTCCAGTAATAGCTCAGGGCGAGATTCAGGGTCGCGCCGGTTTCGTTGACGAAGTCGCCGACGAAACCGCCGCTGGCATTGCTGAAGGTGGTCTGGGTGAAGGTGCCTTCGTTGGTCACGTCCATGTAGAACCAGGCGCCGGCCGACGTGATGGATGTGCCCGCGGCGTTGGTGAAGACGTCGTTGGCCTCGTCGGTGGAGTGGACCAGTGCACGCCCCTGGGACAGATCGAATGTCGGCTGATCGACGGCACCGTTGGTCCAATCGCCGGGAAGGTTACGATGGTGTTGTAGCCCTTGAAGGCGATGCTGCCGTCGCCCGAAAGGGTCGAGCCCGCCTCGAAGGTGGTGCTGCCGCCGTTGATGGAGAGGACGGCGCCCGTGTTGACCGCGAGCGTGGAGGCCGCGTCCAGCCACATGCCGTTGCTGACGTTGAGGCCGGTCGCATCGATGGTCAGGCTGGCGCCATCCATCACGGCAAGCTCGGCAATTGTGTAGCTGCCCGAGGAGAAGGTCGGCTGCGTCAGGCCGACGTCGCCGATCCAGACCAGATTGTTCGAGATCGGCAAGATGTCGCCGACCCAGTTGGTCGACGTGTGCCAGAGGCCGTTGCCGTCGTCGCCCGGGCCGCCGTCGAGGCCATTGTCCCAGGTCACGCGGTTGAACTCATCGGCGCCGTTAATGGTGACCGTTGCCGTCTGCGCGGTGGCATGACCCTCGTCATCGACGACGTTGTAGCTGTAGGTGATTTCCTCTACCTGCCCGGTATAAAGCGCGCCGTAGTCCGCGGGGGTCACATCAAGCTGGGTACCATTGACGATGATGCCCGTGTCGTCGCCGCTGGTGAGCGTCAGATTCTCGACGGTCAGCGGGCCGCCCTCGGGGTCGTTGGCACCGGCAAGCAGGTCGACGCTGCCGACCCCGGCATCTTCGCTGTAGACGGCGGTGACGGGGCCGTCGACAGTCGGCGCTTCCTCGCCGTTGAAATCGCCGCCGAAGAGCACGTAGCTCTCGCCCTCGTTATAGAAATCGTAGCCGTAGGGTGAGTAAGAGTCGCCGAAGGGCGCGCCGATGATGAGGTCGTCGAAGCCGTCGCCATTGATGTCGCCAGCAGCGCTTACCGAGCGACCGCTCTCGTCGTTGGCGTCGAGGCCGGCGATCTTGAAGCCGTCGCTTGAGGACAGGTTTGCCAGATCGATGGTGCCCGTGAGCCCACTCGCCTTGCCATAGATCAGGTAGACGGCGCCGGCATCGGTCGTGGCATCGCGCGCTCCCACCAGCATGTCGTCATAGCCGTCGCCGTTGACATCGCCGGCGCTGCTCACCGACCAGCCGGCCTTGTCGTAGGTTGCCTCACCGGTAATCGCAAAGCCGTCGCTTCCGAGCGAGCCGAGGTCCACGTCGTTGGTCCAGCTGGCCTTGCCGAACACCACATAGGCGCTGCCGGGGCCATAACCGCTGCCGTCGCCGCCGAGCTGTGGCGCACCGATGATGATGTCGTCGAAGCCGTCGCCGTTGACGTCGCCGGCGGATGATACCGAGAGGCCGCTGTGTTCGTAATCGGTGGCCCCTTGGATGCTGAAGCCATTGTTGGTGTCGAGGCTCGCGAGGTCGAATTCCGCCGTCGCGCTCCAATCCGCCTTGCCGAACACCACGAACGTCTCGCCGGCGGTATCCGTGGCTCCGGGGTCGGCGAAGGGGGCGCCGATGATGAGGTCGTCGAAACCGTCGCCATTGACATCACCGGCGGAGCTTACCGAGGTGCCGCTGTCATCGAAGGCACTGATGCCGAGCACGGCGAAGCCGTCGCTGCCGTCGAGCGCGGCGAGGTCGACGTTCGCCGTGGCGCTCCAATCGGCCTTGCCGAACACGACGTAGGACCTGCCGGCATCGGTGATCGGATCGATACCCGGCACATCGGCCTGGGGTGCGCCGATGATCACGTCATCATAACCGTCGCCATTGATGTCGCCAGCCGACGCGACCGAGGTGCCGCTGCGGTCAAAATCGAAATCGCCGTCAAGGATGAAGCCGTCGCTGCCGTCGAGGCTGCCGAGGTCCACAGTGGCCGTTCCCGACCAGTCGGCCTTGCCGAATACGACATAGCTCTTGCCGGAATCTGGACCCTCCGTGCCGGGACCGTCAGCGTAAGGCGCGCCGATAATTACGTCGTCGTAGCCGTCGCCGTTGACATCGCCGGCAGAGGCCACCGAGAAGCCACTCTCATCGGACGGTTCGAAGCCTTGCAATACAAAGCCGTTGCTGCCGTCAAGGCTCGACAGGTCGAACGTGCCGCCGTTCCAGGTGCCGGCATTGCCGAACACCACATAGCTTTCGCCAGCATAGGTGATCGGGTCGATACCTGGCACATCGGCCCTCGGTGCACCGATGATCACGTCATCAAAGCCGTCGCCGTTGATATCTCCTGCGGACGAGACGGACCAGCCGCTGTAATCGTCGAATTCGATGCCGTGGAGGGTAAAGCCGTCAGTGCCGTCGAGGCTGCCGAGATCGGGAGCAGCGAAGCTGACGGAGATGGTCTGGGTGGCGGTGGAGGTGTCGCCGTCGCCGTCTGTCAGGGTGTAGCTGAAGCTGTCGTCGAAGCTGCCGATAAGCTCGCTTTCGGCGGGGGGCGTGTAGCTCCACGAGCCGTTCGGGGCGATGTTGATCTGGCCGCCGAGGGCGGTGTCCACGACAACGTTGTCGCCGGGCAGGACGGCCGAGTTGGCGCCGCCGTCATAGCTGATCGAAGTGATCTCGGCACCGTCGGCGCCGATATCGTCATTGCCGAGCAGGTTACTGCCGTCGGTGCTTGTGGCACCGGCATCGATGGCGAAATCGGTGCCCTGGAGCGCCACCGGCACGTCGTCCTGGATGCCGATGGTCAGGGTAGCCACACTGGCGTCTCCGTCCTCGTCAACCAGCGTATAGGAGAAGGTCTGGGAGGTGTCTACATTGGCGCCGTCGTCGGCACCGCCGTGATCATAGGCTTCGTTAAGCACGAAATTATAGTCGCCGGTCACAAGGTCGATGTTCAGCGTCCACTGCGTGCCGCTCTCGAATCTGAGCTCCGGATTGTTGCCCTCGTTAATGCCGGCGGTCTTGGTGACGCCGCCATCCAGGCCCGTGTAGGACACATCGCTGATCGGTTGTGCCGCTAAGGAATCGGTGCTGGAGGCATCGTTGTCGAGAACATTGTCGCTGAGGACGTTGGTGAGATAGAAGGGGTTGTCCTCGATGACATTGCCGGCGTCGTTGCTTGTGCCTGGGCCGTCGTCCGCGGTGGTAGGTGCGACATTGTCGTCGGCAATGGCGATATCCTGCATCGCTGTCGAGCTGTCGCCGTCCGCATCGGTAACCGTGTAGCTGAAGGATTCGACAACGGGATCGATCGATTCGACACCGGTTATCGAAAGATTATCTACCCAATGATTATCCGTAGCGCCACCTGTCCTGGCGCCGAAAACGAAGCCGGCATCGGCCGGCATCTCGCTTGTTACCGCCACCGAATCGAACAGCAGAGTATCGTCATAAGTCACGCTGACGGTCGCGCCGTCATAGACGACCTCGACCGCCACGAAGGCGTTCTGGCGAATTTCGCCGGTGGTCAGAATGACCGAGTCGACCTTCACGCCACCGATCCAGAGCTCGATCTCATTGGCCGGGTCGGAAGGGCCGTTGTTCCAGGTGTCGATGGTCAGGCGAATGCCGCTGCCGACGCCCCATTCGCCGACATTCACCAGGTCTGCGGTCTCGCCGTAATTGAAACTGAAGCCGTCGGCGCCCGCTCCGCCGCCGATCAGGATGTCGAAATTCGCCTGGAACGAGGACAGCGTGTCGCCATCGGGATTGATGACATAGCAGCCCGTTGACGAAGTCTGCTCTGGACGCGTGTCGCTGTGTCTGATTCT
>CAYPAX010000080.1:0-22413 GCA_964408735.1 uncultured Rhodospirillaceae bacterium
CCGCACGTTCCAATCAAATCTCATGGCCGGCATGAATAATTCGGGCTAGAGCGCCGAATGCGCGAGCATGCCGACGCCAACAGTCCGCGGCTGGTGTTGGCACGTGTACCTCGATCCGACGTCGGGCCGCTGGAAGGCGTGACTTTCGTCGACGTCAATCCGATCCGTCGCCAAGATTTGCTGCGCGCGCTGGCGTTGGCGGCGGGGCGGACGGAGTCCGATGTCGACGCTGTAATCGAGCTGGCCGAACAGCCGAAGCGCAAGGCACCGACGCGTGAAGAGGCGTTGGCACGCGGTGAGCTCATCCTTCTCGCCGAAGACAACCTCACCAACCAGGACGTCATCCGCCGCCAGCTGGCGACATTGGGCTATGCCTGCGATATTGCCGATGACGGCGTGTTGGCGCTGGCGGCGTGGCAATCGACCGCCTACGGACTGCTTCTTACCGACTGCAACATGCCCAACATGGACGGCTTCGAGCTGACGGCGGCGATCCGTGTCGATGAGGACGAGCACCAGGAGCGAGCGCGGATCGTGGCGATTACCGCCAGTGTCCTGCAAGATGAGCTTGATCGCTGCATAGACGCCGGCATGGATGACACCCTGCCGAAACCGGTGGCGCTGCCGGCCCTGAAGGCGGCATTGGAGAAATGGCTGCCGACTGCCGACGGTAAAGAAGCGCTGACGATAGCGCCGAATGAACATGTGGCGGTTCCGACGGCAGGCCACGCCGCAGTCGTAGATCCCGCCTTCCTGCGCGAGAGCCTGGGTGACGATCCGGCGCTTATCGCCGAGATCCTGAGCGACTATCTGACGCCTGCGATGGCAATCATGGCCGAGATCGATGCCGCCTGGAACGAGCACTCCGCGGCCGATGTGGTTGCCGCCGCGCACAAGCTCAAGTCGGCCTCACGAGCCATCGGGGCCGATGCACTGGCCGAAATCTGCGAGCGCCTGGAGGGGGCCGGCAAGGCCGGGGACTGGGACGCAATTGCGACCGACTACCCGAGCTTGGCGCCGGTCATGACCGCAGTGAGGGCACATATCGAGTCTCTTTGAGCGCTTCTTTCGTTCGTGCACGGTACCTTGGCGAATCCCCATCCCGGCTTATCTTGCGACCCGTACCGCCGCCAAAAGAGTTGACTTCATCGGTCACCTTTGAAATCTTCCAGGGTGGCGGCGCGAGTGGGGGCGTCTTCATGTGTCATGTGTCTTCAATAACCCAATGAAAATGGGGGCAATCGACGTGAGCAAGAAAAAGAAAGAATCTTTGACGGAGGAAGAGATCTCGGTCGAGCGCGGCGTGAGCCGTCGCTCGTTGCTGGCCGGCACGAAAGTTGTCCTCGGCGGCGCCGCGGCGCTCGTCGCTACCGGCCAGACGGGCACGGCGCAGGCCGCCGACCCGGCCGGCGCAGGCTCGGACAAGGACCCCAACGATCCAAGTGGCGGCGGTTCGGATACGGACGGCGATCCGCGCGGCGGCGGCACCGATTCCGACGGCGATCCGCAAGGCCGCGGCACGGATTCCGATGGCGATGCGGGGGGCCGGGGCTCGGACTCCGATCCCAACGATCCGCGCGGCGGCGGCTCGGACGCCGACCCCAACGACCCCCGTGGCGGCGGCTCGGACAGCGATGGCGATCCGCGCGGCCGCGGCACCGACTCCGACGGCGATCCGCGCGGCGGCGGCACCGATTCCGACGGCGATCCCCGCGGCGGCGGTTCGGACGCCGACTGAGGCTGATGCGAGATGACGCGTACCGTATTCGACTTCGAGCGCGTCATCTCGCCGGTCTCCAAGGAGACGTTTTTCGCCTCGCACTACGAAAAAGCGGGGTTGAGGGTGCATCGCGAGGATGCGGGCTATTACGCCCCGATCCTCAGCAGCGACCGCATCGACGAATATCTGACCACCGCCGATCCGCATGCCTCGGAAATCATGCTGGTCAATGCCGAGGCGGAAACCGAGATCCCGAGCAGCGAATACACCTTGCGCCGCGGCGTGCTCGATGTGCGCCGGGTCTATCAACTGTTTGCCGAGGGCGCGACTTTGGTCACGCCGCAGCTGCATCGCAAGGTGCCCGAGCTGGCGGCGCTTTGCCGCGCCGTGGAGGCCGAGTTCCATGCGCCATTCCAGACGAATATCTATTTGACGCCGCCTGAGGCGCAGGGCTTCAAGACCCATTACGACACCCATGACGTCTTCGTCCTCCAGGTCGAGGGAAACAAGGAATGGCATGTCTACGACACGCCCATCGACTTGCCGCTGCTGGGCCAGAAATTCGACCGCGAAAAATACGAGACTGTGCCGGAGAGCGAGACGTTTCTGCTGCAGGCAGGCGATCTCTATTATTGCCCGCGCGGCATCGTTCACAATGCCCGCTCGACCGACACCGCATCGCTGCACATCACCTTCGGCCTGATGGCGCAGACCTGGTCCGAGCTGATGTTCGAAGCCGTGGCCGAGGCCTGCATGGCGGATCCCGCTTTTCGCGAAAATCTGCCGGTGGGCTACGCGGCCGACGGTTACGACCGCGAACCGGCGCGGGCCAAGCTGCGCGATCTTTTGGCGCGGCTATGCGACTCGGCTGAGCTCGACCCGCTGCTCGACAGCTTCGCGGCACGCTTCATAGCGGAGAGCCCGCCGCAGCTGCGCGGCCAAATGGCGCAGGTTCTGGAGTCGGACCGGCTGACCGCCGACAGCATCGTGGCGCCGCGCGAAAGCCTGATTTTTCATATCGCCCAGGAAGAGGACAAGGTCGTTCTGGTGCATTTCAATAACCGCATCAGCTTCCCCTCCCGCGTGATGCCGTCGCTGGAGGCGATGTTGACCTCCGAGAAGGGGGTTTGCGTGCGCGACGTGCCGGGGCAGCTGGATGAGAGCGGCTTACTGGTGTTGGCCAAAAAGCTGGTCAACGAAGGGCTCTTGACGCGCGCGGCCTGACTATTGCTGCGCAGCGGGTTCCGCGAGTGGCAACTCCAGCCAGAAGGTAGAGCCTTCGCCCGGGGTACTATCGAAATCCAGTGTGCCAGCCATGTTTTCTACGAGCTGACGGCTGATGGTCAAGCCGATGCCCGTGCCCTCGATTTGCGATGTCTCGACGCTGAGCCTGGAGAAGGGCAGGAAGACCTCGTCATGACTTTCGGCGGGAATTCCCGGCCCAGTATCCGTTACGCTGATGCGTGCCCGGCCATCGCCGGTCAGATTTGCATCGATCGTGACCGAGCCGTCGTCCCGGTTGTATTTGATGGCATTGGAAATGAGATTCAGCAGAACCTGCTTGAGCCTGTTCGGGTCGGCCTGCACACAAGTTTCCGTTGATATTCCTGCCGAAACGTCGAGCGATATGTGGCGCTTGTCGGCCAGCGGGCCTGCCACGGCCAGGCTCTGTCGTATGGTCTGGATAACATTGGTCGGCTCCAGCGAAAGGTCGAAGCCGACGGATTCAACCCTGGCAAGGTCGAGTATCTCGTTGACCAGGGCAAGTAGATGGTGCCCGCCGCTCACAATGTGCTCAATGTTTGTCATCTGGTCTTCGGATGGCTGCACATCGGAGTAATCTCTCAGCAGCTGTGCAAAACCGAGGATGGCATTAAGTGGTGTGCGAAGCTCGTGGCTCATGGCTGAAAGGAACTCTGACTTCGCCTTATTCGCTCGTGCGGCTTCGGCGGTCGCCAGTTCCAACGTCCGCTCACGTTGCTTGCTCTCGGTGTCATCGATGACCAGTGCGAAAATACCCGAAATAGCGCCGATCTCGTCTATGTCGGGAACATAAGCGGTGTGCAGGTCACGGCTTTCCCCCTCGGCATTCTTGATGACGTTGTCGAATTCCACCCGTTCTCCCGAGAGGGCCCGATCGAGAAAGGGTTCGGCGATTTGGTAGGCGCTCTCCCCAATCACGTCGCTTATTAGTTTGCCGTTCAATTCCTGTGCCGAAGTACCAAACATGCCTTGGTATTGGGCATTGGTAAAACGGTATCGCTTCTTCCTGTCGATATAGGAGAAAAGCGCAGGCACGGAATCCATAAGCAGGCTAAGCCGCCGTTCGCTTTGCCTTAGCGCCTCTTCCCCACGCTTGAGGTCTGTGATGTCCGTGTGAACATGCGCGATGCCGCCGTTGCGCGTTTCGTGGCGCCGCAACAGCACCCAACTTCCATCCGCCATTTCGAGCTCGTAATTGCTGCCGGATTTCCGGCGCCTTGCCATGCGTTCCTTGGCCAGGGCTTCTACATCCACTTTCGAATACACTGCGGCACCACTGGCGATGAAGGCGCGCAGCATGGTTTCGTAATCCGCGCCTTGCCGAAGCTGGTCGGCAATGGGCCCGACAAACTTGGCATAGGCGTCATTCCAGTAGACGAGCCGATCTTCGGCATCGTAGAGAGCGAATCCTTCGGACAAATTCTCGAATGTGGCTTGCAGAAGATTAGTCTTTTCCGCCAATTCGCGCGCACGCTCTTCGACACGTTGCTCGAGCTCTTCGTTCAAGGCCTTGAGAGCGAGCTCGCTTTCCCTGAGCGCGGCCTCGCGGCGAGTGAGTTCGGTAATGTCGCTTGCGGTGCCGCGATACCCCAGAAAGGTGCCGTCACTGTCGAAGTTGGGACGCCCATTGATCCGGATCCTGCGAACCTCGCCTTTGGCATTCGGCCGGTCATAGGTGAACCCCTGAAACGGTCGTCTGGCGTCGAGGTCAGCGCGATGCTTCTCCCACTTCTGCCAGTCATGGTCCTCTGCGAAACGTAAATCGAACCGAGTGTTGCCCACCGCTGGTTGAAATCCAGGGCTGATATATGCGGCGGACTCTTCCGAAAGGAAAATGAAGCGATGTTCTACGTCGGTCTCCCACATCCAGTCCGATGCGGTCTCGGCAAATTCCTTGAATCGCGCCTCGCTGGCTCTCAACCTCTCTTCGGTTTCTTTGCGTTTGGTGATGTCCCGCTTGATGGCGATGTAACGCGTGACTGCTCCGGTGGCGTCTCGGATAGGAGAGATCGTGACTTCCGATATCTACCGCGACCGATCCTTGCGGATCGCTTCCAGTTCCCCCTGCCAGACCTGTCCTGCGGCGATCGTCGCGACGATCGTCTCATAAGGTGCCGGATCCGCATCTTCGGGGCGCAACACTTCTGCCGGAGTCTTGCCAATAATCTCGCTGAGGGCATAACCGGTGATGCGTTCGAATGCCGGATTGACGTATTCGATACGCAAGTCCGCACCCGTCACTTCGATGGCGTCGGCGGCATGGGTCAGGAAGGCCGTCAGAAGTGCATCATCAAGTTCAGTCTTCATATTCTCACCATCAGGCTCGGCACCTATCCCCCTTGCATATGGAAGGTGTTTTCTCAATGTGTTGCAGCAGGCGGCAAAGTGGAGTCTCCAATGTCCAATTGTATTGAAAATAAATGTGGCAATGTGCTGGAAAATATGGAGGCCGGGACCGGAATCGAACCGATGTAGGCGGATTTGCAGTCCGCTGCATAGCCACTCTGCCACCCGGCCGCGCGGGCTTGGTATAGAGCTTTTCGGGGCCTAAGGGAACCGGTTTGCGTTACAGTCCGGCGGCTTCCAGCAAGGTGCCGAACGCCTCCGGCAGGAGGTGGAAATCGTCCATGTGCCAACGACCGTTGCTGGTGCCTTCTGGGTCCGCCGACAGAGCATGGGCGTCGAGATAGGCAAGTCCGCGCGCATGCGCAGCACCCGCCAGCGCGGCGTTGAAGCCCCGCACCATGTCCACGAAACCGGCCGGCGATGCTCGTTCCGCCGGCGGGGCAGGGGGTCCGCAGACAATTAGCCGGCGCCCGGCCAGCTCGGCCATGGCGCTATCGAGATAGGCCGCAGCGAAGCGCTCGAGATAGTCCGGCAGCGAAATATCACGGTGGCTGTCGAGAAACACATACAGGCCTTCGTCGGCACGGCAGTCGATCTCGCCGCACATCACGGCCACGCTGGCGCCCTGCGGTATTCGCGCAGCAGCCATGGTGAAGGCCATGCGTTGTGGCCCCTCCCTCGGGTTCATTGCGGCGGCCAGATGCCAGGCCTTGGCACCGACCACGAGGTGAGGACGAACGCGATGGAGTTCGCCCGCCAAACGAACAGGCAGGCAGGCAGGCGACAGGCAATGGCTGTCGCCGATGATATGCAGTACCTCGGTGGCGTTGGCGCGATCCGGCGACAGCCGTGGCAGCAGGCCGTCGAGGTAGCGGGCATAGATGACAACGTCCCACTCGCTGCGCTCCTCCCGGTCCGCCAAGAGCCGCCGCATGGCACGGCGTTGGATCGCCCGCAATGCCTCTTTGCCGCCATCACCGGCCAGCGTCCTATCGGCGGCATCCACCCAGCGGCGGCAGGCCTCCGGCTCGTCGGCGACGAAAGCGGCCAGGGCGGCTGAGACCATCACCCCGGATCCGATCACCGGATCCAGTCCGACTCGTTCGCCAGCGGCGCCCGCCAGGTCATCGAGTGGCACCCTGGCATCGAGCGCGAACAGGGCTTCGCCCAGTAGGCGCCAGGCGCGCTGGTCGACAGGGTGTGACGCAATTGTCTTGGCCAGTGCCGGCACGGCCTGAGCAAAGTCGCCCCGCGCGTATTGCGCCGCGCCTGTGCCGCCGGCGTCGCCAATGCGCTCGAACAGCGCCGCGGCCTCGTCCACGTGCCCCCTGCGCAGCGCGACCTCGCCCGACAGGCGTAAGGCATCCGGATGCTCAGGTTCGCTTGCCAGGAGCGCCTGGATATGAGCGTCGGCAGCATCGACAGCGCCCTGCTCGAGCAGGCGCCGGGCAAACGGCAGGCGAGGGTGCTCGCCTTCGGCCATGGTTACACCCCCGCCAGGCGCGCCATCGCTCGGTCGAGTTTGTGGCGCGACTGCTCGGCCTCGTCACGGCGCTCGCGCTGCTCGGCCACCACGGCCTCGGGCGCCCGCGCCAGGAACTTCTCGTTGCCGAGTTTCTTGTCGATCTTGGCGATCTCGTCTTCGACCTTGGCCATCTCCCGTGCCAGGCGGCCGCGCTGCTCGTCGAGATCCACGACATCGGCCACATGCAGGAACAGGCTGGCATCCTCGAACACCGACTGCACGGTCCCTGACGGTGCCGTGCCGATGGCCAGCTCGACCTTGGCCAGGGGCTCGATGACGCCCTTCTGCCGAGCCAGACGCTCGCGTGTTGCCTCCGAACTGTCGGCGACAGTCAGCGGGATCGTGGCCGACGGCGGCACTGTCATCTCCGAGCGCACCGAGCGCACTTCGCTGACAAGGCGCACTACCCAGTCGATCTCGTCGCGGGCGGCCTCATCGACCTCGACCTCCGAAAGCTCGGGCCAGGCGGATGTCGTCAGCAGCGCCGTGCCACCGAGATTGGCATGCAATTCCTCGCTGACGAAAGGCATCAGCGGATGCAGGGCTTCGAGAATGCGCCCCAGCACCCAGCCGGCGGTTGCCCGCGTCTCGTCCTTGGCCGGGCCGTCATCGCCATATAGCACGGGCTTGGCGATCTCCAGGTACCAATCGCAGAAGCCATGCCAGACGAAGCCGTAGAGGCCCTGGGCCGCCTCGTTGAAACGATAGGCCTCGATGGCCTCGCCGGCGGCGCCGACTGCGGCGACCGTCTCGCCGACGATCCAGCGGTTGGTCTGGTCGGCCAAGCCCGAGGGCTCGAAGTCGCCGTCAACGCGACAGCCGTTCATCTCGCAGAAGCGCGCGGCGTTCCAGAGCTTGGTGACAAAGTTGCGATAGCCGGCGACGCGATCCTCGGCGAGCTTGATGTCGCGCCCCTGGGCCGCCATGGCCACCAGGGTGAAGCGCAGGGCATCGGTGCCGTAGGCGTCCATCAGCGACAGGGGATCGATGACGTTGCCCTTGGTCTTCGACATCTTCTGGCCCTTGGCATCGCGCACCAGGGCATGGATGTAGACATCGCGGAAGGGCACGTCCTCCATGATGTGCATGCCCATCATGATCATGCGGGCGACCCAGAAGAAGATGATGTCGAAGCCGGTGATCAGCACGTCGCCCGGATAGTAGGTCTCGAGCTCGGGCGTCTGTTCGGGCCAACCCAACGTCGAGAACGGCCAGAGCCCGGACGAGAACCAGGTGTCGAGCACGTCGGAATCCTGCCGCAGCTCGACGGCTTTGCCATAGTGGGCCTCGGCCGCGGCTAGCGCCTCGGCCTCGTCCATGGCGACGAAGATTTCGTTGTCGGGGCCGTACCAGGCGGGAATGCGGTGTCCCCACCAGAGCTGGCGCGAGATGCACCAGGGCTGGATGTTGCGCATCCACTCGAAATAGGTCTTCTCCCAGGCCTTGGGCACGAAGCGGATACGCCCGTCCTCGACGGCCTCTATGGCGGGCTTGGCCAGGGTCTCGGCATCGACATACCACTGGTCGGTGAGCCAGGGCTCGATGACCGTGCCCGAGCGATCGCCATAGGGCACCACGTGCTGGTGATCCTCGATCTTGTCGAGCAGGCCCTCGGCTTCCATCGCCGAGACCACGCGGCGGCGGGCTTCCATGCGGTCGAGGCCGCGATAGGCCTCGGGCACAGCGTCGTTGAGCGCGCCATGCTCGTCGAAGATATTGATGGCCTCGACACCGTGGCGGCGGCCGACCTCGAAATCGTTGAAATCATGCGCCGGGGTGATCTTGACCGCACCGGTGCCTTTCTCGGGATCGGAATAGGTATCGCCGACGATCGGTATCAGGCGCCCGACCAGGGGCAGAACCACATTCTTGCCGATCAGGGGCTGGTATCGCGGATCCTCCGGATGGACGGCAACGGCGGTGTCGCCCAGCATCGTCTCGGGGCGTGTTGTGGCAACGGTAATATATTCGTTTTCAGTATCTTCCAGCGGGTATTTAAAGTGCCATAGATGGCCGTCTGAGGGCCGCTGCTCGACTTCGAGATCGCTGATCGCGGTGAGCAGCTTGCAGTCCCAGTTGACCAGGCGCTTGTCGCGATAGATCAGGCCTTCGCGGTGCAGGCGCACGAACACCGTGCGCACCGCCTGGCTCAGGCCCTCGTCGAGGGTGAAGCGCTCGCGGCGCCAATCGGGCGAGGCGCCGAGGCGCTCCAGCTGCTTGAGGATGGCGCCGCCGGATTCCGCCTTCCAGGCCCAGACCTTCTCCAGAAAGCCCTCGCGCCCCAGGTCGCGGCGGTTGACACCGTCCTTCTGCAATTGGCGCTCGACGACCATTTGCGTGGCGATGCCGGCGTGGTCCATGCCGGGCTGCCACAAGGCGTTGCGGCCCTTCATGCGCCAATAGCGGGTCAGCACGTCCTGCAGGGTCATGTTGAGGGCGTGACCGATATGCAGGCTGCCGGTCACGTTGGGCGGCGGCATCATGACGGCGAAGGGCTGCCCGGGGGCAGCAGGGTCGGCATCGAAAGCACCCGCCTCGCGCCAGCGCGCGGCGATACGGCCTTCCACCTGGTCGGGGTGATAGGTTTTGTCGAGCATTGGCGGTCGGGGCTCCCGAACGGCAAGACCGCGCCCGTGGCGCGGCCTCGCATAATAGTGTGACGGTGGGACCGAAACGGCCCCGGCCAAAATCAGCCTTAGCGCTTGACCTGATCGCTGATACGGCGGATCTCGGCGCGCACCAGGCTTTCAACCATGCCCGGCAGGTTACGGTCAAGCCAGTCGCGCAACATTGGGCGCATCACCTCGGCGGCCAGGCGCTCGACCGTGATGCCGCCGATGTCGCGCAGCGGCGGCTCCATGCCTTCGGCGAGCGAGCTCAACGATTCCACCGCTGCCGCCGCCGCGGCAGGGGAGACCAGCTCTTCTTCCTCTTCGGCCGGAATATCGTCCAAGACCAGATCCGGCTCGGGCTCGGGCTCGGGCTCATCCTCGACGGTATCGGTCAATTCCAGAAAATCGTCGTCTTCAGGTTCGGGTTCCGGCTCGGGTTCCGGCTCCGGCTCGGGTTCCGGTTCAGGCTCCGCAGGAGCATCGAACATGGCGTCGATATCGCTTTGCGAATTGTCTTCGTCCGCCTCTTCCTCTACCGCTTCAGGCTCCGGCGCCGCTTCCTCGGCCGCGCCTTCTTCCCCTTCGCCATCGTCAGAGATGATCCGACGGATCGAGGACAGGATTTCCTCCATCGAGGGTTCTTGCTGGCCGTTGTCCTCAGTCATTGCCATAGGACATTCCTTCGCGTTGCTAACCGCAGCCTATACCAGAGAACGGCATTTTCGAAGCCACCGTTGCCCTCGGGCAGCCGGCGCCATCTCCCGCTCTGTCATCACCATAGGAAGCCGGGGTTAATGGCAACTTAATGCCAACAACACAAAGGGCGTTGGATAACAGCCCCTTACGGGACCCTATTGATGTGCCAAGGCCAAAACGGCCTATTCCCACTCAAAATCTAAGACATCCACGCCGTCGAAATCGTCGCCAAAGCCGATCCACTTGTCCACCACATCATCGTAATGGGCGGACGGGTCGTACAGCGTCACCGGCAGCCTGAGCGCCGCGGCGGTCATGCCGCCGCCCACTTCGGTCAGGCGGAAAATGGCCTCGGCGGCCGTGGATTCGGCACGCACCAAGGCCACCCGGGCCTCGAACAGCTCCTGTTCGGCATCGAGCACGTCGAGCACGGTGCGGGCACCGACGTCGGCTTCCTGGCGTACGCCTTCCAGGGCGATCTCGTTGGCGTTGACGGAAGATTCCAGGGCGCGAATGCCGGCCTGCGCCGCATTCAACTCTTCCCAGGCCTGTTCGGCGGCTTCGCGTACGGCGCGCCTGGCATCGTCCAACTGGCGGCGGCGCTGCACCGCCGTCTGCCGCAGCTCGCGCACCCGCGAATATTCCGCTCCCGACTGATAGAGCGGCACGGACACATTGGCCGTAATCTGTGCCGTGTCCGACTCCTCGAAGAAGGAATTGGGATCCCAGCTCCGCTGCAGGGCGCCATCCAGGCTCACCTGTGGCATCAAGACCGCCGCGGCCGCGCTGATATCGAACAGCGCCGCGCGCTCGCCGAAGCCGGCGCTGATGATGTTGGGGTTGCTTTGCGCCGCGAAAGCCAATGCCTCTTCTTCGGTGGCGGGCAGGGACAGCAGCGCCTCGAGATCGGGGAAGGATAGCTCCCCAGGCAGGGAGCCGACGCTGCGCTGATAGTCGGCGCGCGAGACTTCCAGATTGCCTTCGGCGCGAATGCGCTCGGCCGCCGCATCGGCCAGGCGTGCTTCCGCCTGGGCCACATCGGTGCGCGTCACCTCGCCAACCTCGAAGCGGTCGCGGGTAGCCTGAAGCTGGCGTTCGAGAACCTGCTCGTTGTTGATGCTCAGCCCGACCACGGATTGGTCCCGTACCACGGTGGTATAGGCAATGGCGGTCTCCAGCAGCACCTGCTGCTCGACCGCGACCAGATTGGCGCGCGCCGCGAAAACCCGGTTCTCCGCCGCCACGGTCTCGGCCTCGGTGGCACCTCCGCGCCAGAGGGGCTGGGACAGGGTCAGTCCGGCGGCGGCGGGCATGGTGCTGCTGCTGCTTGAAACCCCTGTTCCCAAGGTATTGTTTTGATAGCGCTGGCCGACGCTGCCGTTGATGCTGACCGTCGGCCGCCAGCCCGATTGGGCTTGGGGCACGCCTTCGTCGACGGCCCGCAGCGCTGCGCGCTCGGCCAGCAGGCGCGGGTCGCCGGCATAGGCGCTGGCAAGTGAATCCTGCAGGCTTTGCGCGCAAGCCGCGCCCGATATCGCCGTTAGCGCCAGGGCTGAAACCATCACCTTGGCAAATCCGTGCCTGCTCACGATTGCGTCCTCCTGGCGCGCTCACGCCGTCTCAAAATACGAATCCCTGGGGCGCCCCAAACCCCGCCAATGTCGGCAATGCCGCATCGAACAGCGCCCGCGACGAAACGATGCCGCCGACACGCGTGAACACTGTGGCCTGGCCGATATGTCCGCGTCCCCCCGCCATGGGCTGCGAGACGACCGCCGCCAGGCGGCCGCCTTCTGCCAGTTGGTCGAGGATAGCCTGCGGCACAGCCTCGACACCGCCACCTATCAGAATGACATCGTAGGGCGCCTGATCGGGACAGCCTCCCGCCAATTCACCCTCGATGAAGACCACATTGTCGATGTCCAAAGCGGGCAGGGCCTCGGCCCCGATGGCGCTCAGCTCGACATCGCATTCAACGGCGATCACCGTTCCCGCGAGACGGCCCAGGATGGCACTCGAATAGCCGCTGGCGCAGCCGATATCGAGCGCTGTTTCGTCCGCGCCCGGGTCGAGTGCCTGGATCATGCGCGCCAGCACCGCCGGCTCCATGAGGTAGCGGCCGTCGGCAATCTCCAGATCCTCGTCGACATAAGCGACTGCTTGGCGCGTGCCAGTCACGAAGCGCTCCCGCGGCACCGCCGACAGGGCCTCGACAAGTCGCGGATCGGTCACCTTGTTCGGAAGTATCTGGCCCTCGACCATGTGGGCGCGCATGGCTGCGAAGTTGGGCATGCACAATCCTGCATTTGAAGGCGCGACAAGAGAAGCAAGCGCATTTGCCGCTTCGACCCACGCCAAGACAGCTGGACATTATAGCGCCACGCTCCGGGAGACAATGCCCGCTGCGACGCTTGGCGCGATCTTTTCGCCCGTGTGGGGCAGGAAGGGGTGCTACTGCTGCAACCAGCTTTCGATGAGCCGCTCAAGCGGCGTGAGATCGGGCGGGCCGATATCCTCCCAGCGACCTTTCCAGTTCGGATTGAGCTCCGCGAAGGAGTTGCAGGAGGGACCGTATTTGGCCACGCAATAGGCGCGCGTCTCCTCCACCGAGCCGAACCAGCAGGGCACGCAGGCGTTCGCATCGCTGGCGCCGCAGAGAGGAAATTCCTGAGATATCCCGCCAATGCCGGTGAGGGTACCGCATGTCTCGTAGTTGTAGCCGAGCTTGCGCAAGCAGAGGATCTCGGCATGGGGGCACGAGAACAGCGACAGACCCTGCGCCTGGGCGCTGCCGGCCAGCAGGGCGCCGGCAAGCAATGGCAAGACCATCAGACGGGCAAGATAACGCATGGGCACTGTCCTATTCCCCCATACCAGACGCAAATCGCGTGCCATGGGGAATTGGCTCCATTGTGCCATATCCTGGCGTCGGCGCCGGCCCGATAGGCCGATCTTGCCGGGGCCGTAGGCCAAAAGAGCCCGGTGACCATGCCACCGGGCTCTCTCGCAGTCGATTTAGCCTCCCTTGCTAACGCTGGCCGATGGTCACCACGACGCGGCGGTTGCGAGGCTCGCGAACGCCGTCCGCCGTCGGTACCAGAGGATCGGATTCGCCGACCGCACTGCCTTGGATGCGCTCCGCTGCAATCCCCTGGGCCGCCAGGGCCTGCGTCGCAGCCTTCGTGCGGCGCTCGGAGAGGCTTTGGTTGTAGGGCTCAGGCCCCGAGCGATCGGCATGGCCGACGAGCACCAAGGTGTCGCTCGCACCCAGCCAATCGGCGATGATATTGTCGATCACCAGCTGAGCGACTGGGGTGATATCGGACTGATCCCAATCGAAGAAGAGGGAGTAGAAACGCGGCTTGTTCTGCGGCGGCGGCGGCGCGGCCGGCTCGTCCTCCGCCACGGGCTCCGGCAGGGGCACGGTCTCATTGATCACGATCTTGCCGATGGCGTAGCAGTCCTGGCGTCCCGCCCAGCCGACGATGTCGAGGTAGAGCTCCTTCGCCACCTCGGCGCTGGCCAGACGCTCACAAGCCACCGGGAAGATGAAGTCGCGCTTGGCGACGCCGCCCGAGGGCACGTAATCGCCCTGGACGAGCGGGCCGGCGGCCCAACGCCCCTGACTGTCGAAGAAGTTGAGCGCGTATTCGAAATTGGCGTAGTCGCCGTCGAGATTGTTGTGCAGGCCGATATCGACCGCACAGGATCGGTTCGGCGCCTCCGCCCGATCGACGAATACGGCGAAGTCGTATCCCAGGTCGTTGCCTTCGCGAATGGGCAAACAGCCGATCAGCGTCGTTGCCACCAAGGCCACAAGTACTAGCCGAAGCATGGTATTCCCCCTTGCTGAGGTTGTATCCGCATGCCGGCGGCGAAGCTGGGCACGCGTAGGGTTCGGGTCGTCGTCCAGTGTCGTGCAGCGAGTATGGGCATGGTCTTTCCCTTACCGCCGGCTGGCGCGTATGGACACGCCGGCACGCTGGCAATCTTTGGTCAATTTCGCAACCAGCCCGGGATCGCCGAGATAGTAACTGTCCACGGCGCTGGTCACAGTCAAGGAATTGCTGGGCTCGTGCGTTAGATAGTCGTAGCGGCCCGGCGTATCCAGAACCAGGGAAAGCACGCCGTGACGGTTGATGCGCATGCGGGCGTAGCTTTCGCCTTGCTGCTGGCGCGGGCTGCGTCCTCCGAAGTATGGCACCTCGGCGCAGCTGCTGCCAAGCAGGCGGTCAAATTCGCCGATGCGCCCATAGCGAGGATTGAGCTCGATCTGGTCGCGATAGTAGACGTCCCAAGGCATCAGGCCGTCGACCGGCCGGTAGGTATGAAATTCCGCCTTGGAGGAGACGATGAAGCCATTCGGGAAATAGACCGCGACTTGATTCTTGAGCAGCACACGGTCGCCGAGAATGTCGCCTGA
The DNA here is from genome assembly GCA_964408735.1 of uncultured Rhodospirillaceae bacterium. Taxonomy (GTDB): domain Bacteria; phylum Pseudomonadota; class Alphaproteobacteria; order UBA7887; family UBA7887; genus UBA7887. Next base: position 14,586 of record CAYPAX010000080.1, read on the forward strand.
GCGCAGCAGGCGCTCGATACGCGGCTCTATGATGCGTCCAACGGAATCATCGAATCGCAGCAGTCTCGAGCGGTCGATCGATACCTCGACGAACTCCTCGAAAGGCAGCATGGGCTGGTCGCCGGCCTGCGCAGGGGCGGCTACGCCGAGAAGGGCAGCGGCAAGCATGCCGCCAAACGCCCATCGGGCTCTCATGTGCTCCCCTCCTTAGCTTGGCTCATACGCCAAGGTCGCCCTGCCAGCATCCACAAACAGCGACAGAATAGCCGAGATTCGCATTCCGTCCACGTTTCAGCGCTGACAATCGTCGTGCTTGAGCGAATCGGAAAGGGCCCGGAAAAGCGCATTTTTCACGCCTTCCGGGCCCCATGATCAGCGATCGTGCCGATGTCGCCTATTCCGCGACGGTGACTACCACCCGACGATTGCGTTGCTCGCGCTCGCCGTCCGCAGTCGGCACGATGGGATCGGTCTCGCCAACGCCGTAACCCGAGATGCGGGCCGGGCCGAAGCCTTCGATCACAAGGCTTTCCGTGACCGCGTCCACGCGTTGCTCGGAAAGGTTCTGGTTGTATTCGTCGCTGCCCGAGCGGTCCGTGTGACCCACCAGGTTCAACGTCGATTGCTCGGTCAGCCAATCTTCCGCGATGCTGTCCACGACCCGTTGCGCGACCGGATTGATGTCGTCCATATCCCAATCGAAGAAGATGGTGTAGAAGCGCGGCCGGCCTGGCGGCGGCGCGGGCGTGGCGGCGGCAGGCTCGGGCGGAGCCTCCATGACCATCGGCTCCTCGACGTCGGGCTCCCACGTCATGGTATTGTCGATGGCTTGGATCGCGGTATAGAAATCGTCACGGCAGCGCGCGATATCGGCCGACTGATAATTCTCTTCCTGCTCCTGGATCCAGCAGTCGAAGGCCACCTGCGCGTTGGCCATCAGACCGGGCACGCGCTCCGCGGCACCCATGCGCATCCAGTAGCCCAAAGTATCGTGTGCCTGGTAAAGCTCGTTCTCGGTCTCTTCCGGCACATCCCAGTCCCAGACTAGCTCCGGCGGCACGTCCTCGCCCTCGGCGGCCTTGCGGGCCTTGGTGCTGAAGGTATAGCCGTCGCTCCAATCGCCTTCGTCATATTCGAGCTTGGAGAGCTCCGAATAGCCCTTATGCAGCTCGGCCTGGAACTGCGAGCCGGCCGGACTCATATTGGCAATGTCGATGTGGTCGTTATTGAAACAAGCGCCCAACGAGAGCGCTGCGCCGACAACCACAAAACGGAAAAGCACCTTCATCGGCTTCACCCAATCCTAACCACAGCAGATATCCCGGATCGCATGATCACTTGCATGCGCCAACACCCCGATTTCTCCAAATTCGGGCGTCACAACCATAATCCAAAGGTTTCGAGGTGAACAAGCGCCGAGGCCAGCCGATTAGGGAAAAATCGCTTCCAACCCAAGGATTTGCCTAATTCGCGCCACAGTGTGACCAATTGGCAACTATAGGTCAGGCCTGGGCCTTCGTCCGCTTCGGCGCTATCTGGATTCGGACGGCCCGGGATACCATGTACGGCGTAGTGCGGGGACTGTCGGATAAGACGGGCTAATCGGAAAAGGGCTTGCGCGGTGACGATACGACGACTGATGACAATGGCTCTCGTCGGCCTGGCCGTTACCCTGACGACCAACGGCTATGCGAGCGCCGACGACTACCTGCCGAATCTGATTTCCGAAGCCGACGAAGCGCGTATCGGGGCGGAGCAGCACGATCAGATCCTCTCCGAGTTCGGCGGCGCCTACGACGATCCCGAAGTCGCGGCCTATGTCGACAGCATCGGCCAGTTCCTCGCTTTGACCTCGGAACGGCCCGACGTCAAATTCACTTTCACGGTGCTCAACAGCCCCATCGTCAACGCTTTCGCCTTGCCGGGCGGCTATGTCTATGTGAGTCGCGGCCTGTTGGCCCTGGCCAGCGACGAGGCCGAGCTGGCAGGGGTTATCGCCCACGAAATCGGTCATGTCGCGGCGCGCCACGGGGCGCAGCGCATGTCGAGCGGCATCATGGCCCAGCTCGGATTGGGCTTGCTGAGCATACTGACCGACAGCCCCGAGCTGGCCGGCGTCGCCCAGATTGGCGCCATGGCGGCCATTCAGAGTTATTCACGCGATCAGGAATACGAAGCCGACATGCTCGGTGTGCGTTACCTCTCGCGGGCCGGATTCGATACCGATGCCATGGCCTCGTTCCTCTCCAAGATGCGGGCGCATAGCGAGGTCGAAGCCCGCATCGCCGGGCGCAGCGGCGGCGGCGGCGACCAGTTCGATATCTTCGCCACCCACCCGCGCACGGCCGAGCGCGTGCGCCGCGCCGTGCAAGCGGCCAATATCAGGCGTGTGGCGCAACCCATCGTGGGCCGCGAGATCTATCTCAACAAAATCGATGGCATGCTGTTCGGTGACGACCCGGAACAAGGTGTCGTGCGCGGCCGCCAGTTCCTGCATCCGGCGCTCGGCTTCCGATTCGAGGCACCGCAGGATTTTGCTCTGCTCAACGGCCAGACCCAGGTCCTGGGGCGTGGCCCCGAGGGCGCGATGTTCGTCTTCGACGGCGATTCGCGCAGGGACGGCCGGGCGATGACCGGCTACCTGCAGGATGTCTGGGCCAAGGGCACACCAGTGCGGGAGCTGCAGCGCTTCACTGTCGACAATCGCGAGGCGGCGACCGCCGTGGTGCGTCTCGACCTCAACGGCCAGCCCGCTGACGCTCGCCTCGTCGCCATCGCCTTCGATTCTGCCATGATCTACCGCTTCGTATTCTTGACACCGCCGGCTGTGACAGCGCGATTCGATCCGCTGTTTCGGCAGACCACCTACAGCTTTCGCGCCTTGAGTGGCTCGGAAGCAGCGGCCATCCGGCCGCATCGCTTGGCCTTGCACAGGGTGCGCGGCGGCGAGAGCTCGGCCCAGATCGCCTCGCGCATGCCCTCGGACCCCTATTCCCTGGCCCGCTTCCTGGTACTCAACGGGCTCTATCCGAGCCAGGGTCTCGGTCAGGGCTGGATGCTCAAGACCGTGGCCGAGTAGCGCCGCCCCATGCGTATCGCCGTCGGCGGCTTCCTGCACGAAACCAATACTTTTGCGCAAAATGGGGCGAGCTTCGCCGATTTCGCGGAGCATGATGGCTGGCCGGCCCTGTCGCAAGGCGAGGCGCTGGTGGAGACCGTTGCCGGCATGAACCTCGCGGTCGCGGGTTTTCTCGATGCGGCCCGAAAGGCTGGTGACACCGTGGCGCCGCTGCTCTGGTGTTCGGCCGTGCCCTCCGCGGAGGTCGAAGATGAGGCCTTCGAGCGCATTGCCGCCATGCTGCTCGATACATTGGCCACCGCCGGGCCCGTTGACGCCGTCTATCTAGACCTGCACGGCGCCATGGTCACGGACCATCTCGAGGACGGCGAGGGCGAGCTCCTGGCCCGTCTGCGCCACGCCATCGGAGCGGAGATCCCTCTGGTGGCGAGCCTCGACCTGCACGCCAATGTCACTCCGCGCATGGTGGCCGAGAGCGACGCGCTGGTCAGCTATCGCACCTATCCCCACGTCGACATGGCCGAAACCGGTACCCGCAGCCATGCCGTGCTGGCGCGGATGGCCGATGGCAGCCGCCCGGCCAAGGCCTTGCGCAAAGCCGACTACCTGATGCCGCTGGTTTGGCAATGCACCGATATGGCGCCGGCGAAAGCGCTGGCCGCGCGTTGCGCCGACCTGGCGGCGGGCGAGGGGATCTGGTCCCTGTCTCTGGCGAGCGGATTTCCCCCTGCCGACATCTATGACTGCGGCCCGGCCGTGCTCGCCTATGGCGACAGCCAAGCCGTGGCCGACGCAGCAGCGGCAGCCCTGGCCTCCGATGTGGCGGCGGCCGAGGCCGATTTCGCCGGCCGCATTCATACCCCGCAAGAAGCGGCCGCCCTGGCCAAGGCACCGGCCAAGCGCCCCCTGGTCATTGCCGACACTCAGGACAATGCGGGCGCTGGTGCCGCGTCCGACACCGTGGGCATGGTGCGCGCGTTGCTCGCTGCCGACGTCGAGGATGTGGTGCTCGGCCTGCTCTACGATCCGCAAACGGCGGCGCAGGCCCACGCCGCCGGCAGGGGCCGGACGCTGCGCGTCAATCTCGGCGCCGGCAGCGCCTGGCAAGGCGAGCAGCCTTTGGTGGTTGAGGTGGAAGTCGCTGCCCTCGGCGACGGCGTCTTTACCGCCACTGGGCCGATGTTCGGCGGCTCGCACATGCAGCTCGGGCCGATGGCGGCGTTGCGCATCGCCGGCCTGACGGTCGTGGTGTCCTCGCAGCGCATGCAGGCGGCGGACCAGGCCATGTTCCGTCATCTCGGCATCGAGCCGGCGGATCACGCGGCGCTGGTGCTCAAGAGCTCGGTGCATTTCCGTGCCGATTTCACGCCCATCGCCGGCGAGATCATTGTCGTCGCCAGTCCTGGGCCGAACCCGGTCGATCACCTGGCACTCAACTATCGGCGCTTGCGCCCGGGCCTGCGGCTGGAGCCTCTGGGCCCGGCCTATGGTGGGTAACAAGCAGCAATCCAGCAAAGATTAGAGCCATGCCAAGGCCGTGATAGGGCCGAGGCGCCTCGCCGAGAAAGAGCATGCCGAGCGCGGCGGTGAAGAGCGGCATCAGATGCAGGAACATGGCACCGCGATCGGCACCGACCGCGGCGATACCCCGGTTCCAGAAGATGTAGCCGAGCAGCGAGGAGAACACCGCCACATAGGCGACCGTCGCCAAGCTTTCGCGCGTCAGTGGCATTGGCCCGACAAGAAGTGTCTCGGCGATCACGAACGGCACCAGCGCCAATGCGCCGAAGGCACCGATCACGACCAGAAAGGCGAACTCATCAAGGCCCGGCGGCCGTAGCCTGAGCAATGCAGTGTAAAGCGCATAGGTGCCCGCCGCTGCGAGCATCCAGAAGTCGCCGCGCGTTATGTCCAGAGTGCCAAGCACGGCCATGTCGCCGCGCGCCAGGATAGCCGTGGTGCCGAGCAGCGATATGGCGATGCCGAGGGCTTGCCGCCGGCTCAGGGTCTCGCGCCACAGCGCCCATGTGAGCACCACCACCATGATCGGCAGCAGGGTGTTGATGAGCGCCGCGTTGAGCGCGCTGGTGCCATGAAAGGCGATATAGCCGAGGGCATTGAAGCCGATTACCCCGAGCAGCCCGAAAAGGCCCAGGATCTTCCAATGCCGACGGATCAGAGCGCCCTTGCCGCGTAGGTCCGCACGCGCGAAAGGCAGCAGAATGGCCAGTGCCAGCAGCCAGCGCCAGAAGGTGAGGGCGAAGGGCGGAATCTCGCCCGCCACCGCGCGGCCGATGACGACATTTCCGGACCAGAACAGCGCCGTCAGCGCCAGCAGCGCGTAAGCAACGGCCTTGCCGTCAGTTTTCGGCATCACCCGAATATTGGGGCAAGGTTTCGTCGATCGGCTGCCAGGGCAGTCGCGAATGCGTCCAGATATTGCGCTCGGGCGACACGGCGGCAGGCTCGTCGAGGGCGCCGACATTGAGATAGATCGTGTCTGGCGAGGCCTCGTACTCGAAGGCGAGCTGGGAGCCGCACGAAGCGCAGAAGCCGCGCCACGCCTTGTCGCTCGACTGATAGCGCGCCATCACGCCCGCGGTCGCCACGTAATCCTCGCGCGCCACCGAGGCCCAGGTCACCACGGGCGCGCCGCTGGCACGCTGGCACATGCGGCAATGGCAGTGGGTAACCGAGAGAATATTGCCGGTCAGCTGATAGCGTATAGCGCCGCACAGGCAGCCACCGCTCAATGTGGTCATGTCGCTTCCTCCAGCTCGCACCAGACCGGCGTATGGTCCGATGCCTTGCTCTTGCCGCGCGGCACCATGTCGATGTCGCAGGCGCTCAAGCGGTCCGCGGCCTGGGGCGATAGCAGCAGGTGGTCGATGCGCAGGCCCCGGTCGCTCTCGAAGGCGCGGCGCTGATAGTCCCAGAAGCTGTAGCGACCGCTCTCCGCATGCAGGGCGCGGAAGGCCTCCGTATAGCCGAGGTTGAGAATTTCGCGGAAAGCTTGGCGGCTCTCGAGGCGGAACAGAGCATCCTCGGCCCAACCTTGCGGATCGTAGACATCGCCGGGCGCGGGAATAACATTATAGTCGCCGCCCAGCACCACCGGCTCTTCCAGAGCCAGAAGGCTGCTAGCATGGTCGCGCAGGCGCGCCATCCAGGCCAGCTTGTAGGGATACTTCTCGCTCTCGACCGGATTGCCGTTGGGCAGATAGATCGAGGCTATGCGCACGCCGTCCGCCCCGGCATCCACCCAGGCCTCGACATAACGCGCCTGCTCGTCCGCCTCGTCACCGGGCAGGCAGTCGACGACGTCCTCCAGCGGGTAGCGGGAGAGAATCGCGACGCCGTTATAGGATTTCTGCCCGACAACCGCGCAAATATAGCCGCGCTCCTCGATCTCGAGCCTGGGAAAGCCGTCCGCGACCGTCTTGGTCTCCTGCAGCAGCAGCACGTCCGGCGCGGCCTCGTCGAGCCAGGCCAGCAGGTTCGGCAGACGGGCCTTGACCGAATTGACGTTCCAGGTAGCGATCCGCATCGTCAGTCCTCGAGCAGGCGTTCGCGCTCTTCCGGCCCGGCCGCGCGATAGTTCTGCTCCTCGGTCTGGACACAGCTTGCCATATCGGCCGTGCCCGCCTCGAAGCCGTATTTGGCGCAGCGTTCCTGCCAGCGGGCCAGGCGTTCGTCCTCCACACTGGCGCATGCCGCCAGCAAAAGGACCATCCCCAGACACGTTACGCGCATCTTTCCGCTCCCTGTTTTTCCCCGGACAAGTGCCATCGTAGCGCTATTTTCGTGATCCCTGTCACGGTTTTGGCGCATTTGGGGTCGCCGGCGTGATTGGCGTCACTGTCGCGGTTCCCGTTGCTGCCTACCTTCATCCCAACGCAAGCGAAAATGCATCGCAGGGGATGTTGAGATGTTTAGCAGCAAGACCATCGCGGACCTGAAGGGGACCGGCACCCGCCTCGCGCTTCATGGCGCGGTTCTGCTCGGTGTCGCCGCCTGCACGCTGATCGGCCACCAGCTTTTCACGCTGACGCAGGACACCAGCCTGCACGGTGGCGTCAACGGCGCCTTGTCCGTGATGGGCTCGATAGCTTCCGCCTTGAGCCTCAGCGGCACTGGCGCCATGATCCTGGTCCCCGGCCTGATGGTCTCCGGTCTCACCCTGGGCGGCATGTATCTCTGGGGCCGCCGCGCCTAGCAGGATTATGCTGCTCGGCGGTTGACCGCCGCAAACCCGCTGCCTATTGTCCGGCCGCCCGAGCCCGTAGCTCAGTTGGTAGAGCACCTGACTTTTAATCAGGGTGTCCGGGGTTCGATTCCCCGCGGGCTCACCAGTAAAAATCAAATAATTTCAATATATTAGAGGCGCATTCTAAAGTTTTAGATAGGGCGCTTGATTTTCATGTGTCCGCGCAGTGTCCGAAAATGAGCTGCGTCGTGAACGCCCATATATAGAGAGCAAAAAAGGCGCCGAGCGGATGCCCGGCGCCCTCAAATTTCCAACCGTTGGAAGTTTCAGCCGTCCGCCAGCCGAGCGATGTCAGCGAGGATGGCCGTCACGGCCTGCTCTGGCGACATCGCCCTAAAAGCCGCCGAGAGCCGTGGGCTCTAGCTCTTGTCTTCGGGCGGCTCTTCCGGTTTTTGGCCTCGCTTACGAAGCTCAACCAGATTCCGAGGGTGTGAACCGGCGTGGAATATTGACCCCTTGGCGGGGGTAATCGGCGTCCAAAA
>CAYPAX010000081.1:0-22318 GCA_964408735.1 uncultured Rhodospirillaceae bacterium
CTGAAAGGAACCATCGTCGCCCGCAAATGTGCGAAAGATTTTGTACGTTATCATGAGTCGGGCTTGGCTGCGGGCCGCGCCCAAGCCCTGGGCGACGCCGAGGTCAAGCTTTGCGAGCTCGTGGAGGGGCTCAACCGGCATCTGGACACGCTCACGGCCGACCTCGCCGAACGGCGCGCATTGGCAGCAGGCGATGTGGTGCACCTGGCGCGCGCCATCGCCGGAAAGGTGGCAGGCCAGCGCAGCACCGAACAAAATCTCGAAATCATCGAATCCCTGGTGCGTGACTCTCTGGACTCCCTGTATCAGGCACCCGAAGCGACCGTGCGCATCGATCCGGCTCTTGTCGAAACGATGCGCGACAGGCTTGCACAGGTCGATTTCCCCATGGATGTGATGATCACCGGCGACGAGCGATTGCAGGGCGCCGACTGCCGTGTCGAGTGGCAGGATGGACAAGCCGAGAGACTGGACAGCGTGATGTGGCAAAAGGTCGACGATATATTGTCACACTATGCATTGGAGAGTCCGGATGAGCCGACCGTGGCGAGCCCGGAAAAAGAACCGATTATGAGCCCGGCCGACGCGCCGGCATCGGGAGACGAAGATGGCTGATGGCGACGATCTGGAACTTCAAGATGTCGGCGAGCCCCAGGCCACCGACGTGGAGGAGGAAGACGACCCGTTTGCGGCACTCGAAATAACGCGCAGCGCGGCCGATCTGCAAGCGGTGTTCGACATACCCGTGCGGGTATCGGCAGTGCTTGGCAATGCCTCCATGCCTGTGAGCCAGCTTATGAAACTGGGACGCGGTGCGGTCGTCGAGCTCGACCGTAAGGTTGGCGAAGCTATCGATATCTACGTCAACAACCGTCTGGTGGCGCGTGGTGAAGTGGTGGTCGTCGAGGACCGTCTCGGCGTGACCATGACAGAAATTATCAAGACCGAGCGGTTCTGAGGATTACCAGCCATGGATATCGCAACCCTGCTCGGCATGTTGATCGGCTTTGGCCTGGTCGTCGCCGCTATTGCGACCGGTGGCTCTATCGGAGCGTTCGTCGACGTGCCCTCGGTGCTGATCGTCATCGGCGGCACGTTCGCCATCACCACGGTCAGCTTTACCCTTGGCGAGATCATCAAGGGCCAGAAACTCATGATCAAGGCCGTCTTCAACAAGTCGGGCGACTTGGCGGCAGCGGCAACGCAAGTACTCGAGCTGGCCGACCTTGCCCGCAAGAACGGCGTGCTCGGGATGCAGGAGAGCCTCAAGAATCTGGACAATATTCCCTTCCTGCAAAAGGGCTTGGCGCTGGTGGTCGACGGCACCCCCGGCGACGAGGTCGAGCGCATGATGAAGCAGGAGATCAAGGGCATGGAAGCCCGGCACGAGAAGAGCGCCGGCATCCTGCGCCAGGCCGGCACGGTGGCGCCTGCGATGGGCCTGATCGGAACGCTTATCGGCCTGGTGCAGATGCTCGGCAATCTCGACGACCCCAACAGCATAGGGCCATCCATGGCCGTGGCGTTGTTGACCACCCTCTATGGCGCGATCCTGGCCAACATGGTCTTCAACCCCATGGCGGGAAAGCTGGAGCGCAACTCTGCCGAGGAGGCTGCGCTGATGAGCCTTTACACCTTGGGTGCCGCTTCTATCGGCCGCCAGGAAAATCCGCGCCGTCTGGAGACCATGCTCAATACGCAATTGCCACCGGCCAAGCGTGTTCAGTTCTTCGATTGACCGAGACCGTTAGAGCGAAAGGATTTTTACCATGCGTTTGTTGATGATCGGCACCTTGTCGGGCCAGATGGGCGAAGCCTGCCAGATTGCCGTGTCCCGCGGCGCCAAGGTTACCCAGGCCGACGACGTGGACATCGCCATGAATCTACTGCGCGCAAATGCCTCCGGCGGCGCGGATCTCGCCATGGTCGACGTGGCCTTGGATATCGGCGGGCTGATCTCGAACATGACGGACGAACGCATCAGCGTTCCGGTCGTAGCCTGCGGCATGGGCGATGACAGCAGCGCTGCCGTCGGAGCCATCAAGGCCGGGGCCAAGGAATACATCCCCCTTCCCCCCGATCCTGAGCTTATCGCAGCCGTGCTCGAAGCGGTCACGGAAGAAAGCCACCGGCTGATTTTCGAAGACCCGGCGATGGGCGAAGTTCTGGCCATGTCTGAACGGGTCGCCAAGTCCGACGCCAGTATCCTGATCACCGGCAAGTCCGGCACCGGCAAGGAGATGCTGGCGCGCTTCATCCACCGCAAGAGCGCCCGGGCCGACAAGCCGTTCGTATCGGTGAACTGCGCCGCAATCCCTGAGAACCTGCTCGAATCGGAGTTGTTCGGCCACGAGAAAGGCGCCTTTACCGGTGCCGTGGCACGGCGCATCGGCAAATTCGAAGCGGCCGACGGCGGCACCCTTCTGCTCGACGAGCTTGGCGAAATGGATATGCGCATGCAGGCCAAGCTGTTGCGCGTATTGCAGGAGCGCGAAATCGACCGCGTCGGCGGCTCGCGTCCGGTCAAGATCGATATCCGCCTGCTCGCCACCACCAACCGGTCCCTCGAGGCAGAGGTCGCGAAGGGGAACTTCCGCGAAGATCTCTATTTCCGCATCAACGTCATGACCCTGGATATCCCGCCCCTTTACAAGCGCCCGAAAGATATACTTGCTCTGGCTAATTATTTTATCAAAAAGTACTCGGAATCGAACGGCTTGCCGCCGAGACCCCTATCCAGCGAGGCAACCGATCGGCTGATGCGCCACCCCTGGCCCGGCAATGTACGGGAATTGGAGAACAATATGCACCGCGCCGTGCTGCTCGCCACGGGTAGCGAGATCGAGGCCAGCGCCATGATGATGGGTGGCGACGGCCTCGCCGGGGTACCGGTCGGCGACAGTATCGTCAGCACCGACGGTGATGCGGCAGGCACGGGAGACCTGGTCGGCAGAACGGTTGCCGACGTCGAGCGGGATCTCATCATCGATACCCTGCAGCACTGCCTCGGCAACAGAACGCACGCGGCGAATATCCTCGGTATCTCCATCCGCACCCTGCGCAACAAGCTCAAATTGTACGACGGCGAAGGTGTCGCCGTGCCGCCACCGGCAAGCGAAAACCGCACGGCGGCGATGTGAGTGTCCAGACCCTGACATCCGACACTATCGAAGTCTGACGACGCATGTCCGACACCAATGATGGCGGCGAGCTGCAGGCCATAGACAATTCGGCCGAGCCGGAGTCCGACGACGCCGGCCCCGACTTCGGGGCTATGCTCGAGCGCGTCGGCACGACCCTGCGCCAGAGCGACATCATGCTGGCGCTTGTCGTCGTTGGCATCCTGATCGCGCTGATCATGCCGATGCCGCGCTGGCTGATGGACTTCAGCCTGGCCATCTCGATTACCTTTTCCGTGCTTGTGCTGATGGTCGGTCTGTTCATCGCGCGACCGCTCGATTTCAGCGCCTTCCCCACGGTGCTGCTCATCGCCACCATGCTCAGATTGGCACTGAATCTGGCATCGACGCGATTGATACTGGCCGACGGCCACACCGGCACACAGGCCGCGGGAAAAGTCATTCAAGCCTTCGGCGATTTTGTCATGAGCGGCAATTTCGTCATCGGCATCATTGTTTTCGCGATCCTCGTCATCGTGAATTTCGTCGTCATCACAAAGGGCTCGAGTCGTATCGCCGAGGTCGCGGCGCGTTTCAGCCTCGATGCCATGCCGGGCAAGCAGATGGCGATCGACGCCGACCTGTCGTCCGGGCTGATCGACGAGGGCGAGGCCCGCCGCCGTCGCCGCGAGCTGGAAGACGAAAGCACTTTCTTCGGTGCCATGGACGGTGCCGCCAAGTTCGTTCGCGGCGACGCCATCGCCGGCCTGCTGATCACCTTCATTAATGTCATCGGCGGCATGGTCATAGGCGTCGCGCAACACGGCATGAGCTTCGGCGATGCCGCGAACAACTACACTTTGCTTACCGTTGGCGACGGCTTGGTGACGCAAATCCCAGCACTTATTGTCTCGACCGCGGCCGGCCTGCTGGTCTCGAAGGCCGGCGTTCGCGGCTCAGCGGACAAAGCGGTCTTCGGCCAGCTCGGTGCCTATCCGAAAGCCCTCGGCATGGTATCAGGGCTGATGGTCGCCTTGTCTCTGCTGCCGGGCATTCCGATGGTGCCATTTCTCTTTCTGGCGGGGCTGGCCGGTTTCTCCGCCTGGCGGCTGTCGGACCAGGCACGGCAGCGCAGCGCCGAGAGCGAGGCCGTGGCCAAGGCGCAAGCCGAGGCGTCAATGGCTGCGCCCGCGGAGGAGCCCATAGCCACCGCGTTGCATATCGATGTCCTGCGCCTGGAAATGGGCTACGGCCTGCTGCCGCTGATCAACGACCAGAAAAGCCACCGCCTGACCGACCAGATCAAGGCGCTGCGCCGCCAGCTGGCAACCGAGCTCGGTTTCGTCATGCCTGCCGTGCGGATTCAGGACAATATGCAGTTGCCGGCCAACCAATATGTCATTCGGGTCAAGGACATCGAGGCCGGTACCGGCGAGCTGATACCGACCCAGTTGCTGGTCATGGATCCGCGGGGAGAGCCGATCGGGCTGTCCGGTCAGGAAACGGTCGAGCCGACTTTCGGTCTTCCCGCCAAGTGGATTCCCGAAAGCCAACGCGAGGAGGCCCTGTTCCGCGGCCTGACCGTGGTCGAGCCGGCCAGCCCGGCGGAGCTGCGCGCGGCTGTCGCCCGGCAGTCGGACGATGCGGTAACCCTGATCGACACCACAGGCGCCAACCCATTCCACGCCTCGGAGATGGCCGCCCTCGCCCAGCTCATCGAGGCAGCCGATGCCGAGCCGGTCTTGGTTCTGGCCGCAGGCGGAGACGTCGCCGAGGCAGCCGAGATCGTCGGCAGCTTTGCCGCCATCGGCGCACGGCGCATGGTGGTCACGCGCCTCGACATCTCTCGCAGGCTCGGCGCCATGCTGGTGGTTGCCGAGGCCGGCCCATTGGCCTTTTCCGACGTCAGTTTCAGCCCCCAGGTCGCACGCGGCCTGAAATTTCTCACCCCGCAAGCACTGGCGCGTCTATTGATGCGCGACCCGCTGCAAGCGGCCCAACATGACGCTACCCCCAAGAAGGCTTTGATCCGATGAGCATGCCAAATACAGTCGCGAAACATCCGTCGGCCTCACGCCAAATGGACAATGTGATTGCTATCGCTTCGGGCAAGGGCGGGGTCGGCAAGACCTGGTTCTCGATCTCCCTCACCCAGGCCTTGGCGCGAGAGGGCCAAAAAGTCCTCTTGTTCGACGGCGACCTCGGCCTCGCCAACATCGACGTGCAATTGGGCCTGATGCCCAACCACGATATTGCCGGTGTGATCGCCGGCGCCTCGACCATCGATCAGGCCATACACCCCTTCGACTCAGGCGGCTTCGACGTGATTGCCGGCAATTCGGGTTCGGGCGGCCTGGCGTCGTTGACGCCGCGAAAACTGCAAGGCCTTTGCGACGGACTGGTGACCGTCGCCAACCGCTACGACCTGGTCGTTCTCGATCTCGCCGCCGGCCTCGACGAGAACCTTCGTCTGCTTGCCGGCCTCAGCGGCTCTTGCCTGGTCATCACCACGGACGAGCCGACCGCGCTGACCGACGCCTACGCCCTTATCAAGGTGCTCACGGCCACCGGTCATCAAGGCATCATTCGGATCGTGATCAACATGGCCCCGACCTACAAGGACGGTGAGCGTACGTACAAGACATTGCTCAAGGCCTGCGAAAACTTCCTCAAGATCTCGCCGCCACTGGCCGGAATCGTGCGCCGTGACGAAAAAGTGCGGGACACTATCCGGCGGCAAATTCCCTTGTTGACGCGCCATCCCAACAGCGAAGCGGCAGAGGACGTGCAAACCATCGCCACACGCCTGCCGAAAGAGAAATGACGGGGCCGATTGCGTATATCGGCACACTGAGGTGAGAGATGTCAGGCCAGGATGACGTGGAGCATCCTCTCGAGTTGGCGCGCAGCCGACGCGAAGGCTTGGACGTCAGCGACAATCCCCGGCAGGGCCTCGACTATCTGGTCAGTCTGGAGGCAACGATGCCGGCCGGCCCCGGCAAGCAGGCGATCTCGATCGGCCTGCGCTATGTCCCGGATAGATACTTGCTGCCAACCGATATCTTTTCGCGCTATCTGGCGAGCCTGGACGGCAATGCCTGGGACAGCATAGAAGCCATGGCTGCGGACATGCTTGGCGATTTGGATAGTGAGCTACTGCCACGCTGGCTGCAAGTGAAGATCAGCGCCGGCGCCGACCATCGCGTGACCCTCGAGCATAGACAGCCCGATTGGGAGAACCGCCTCATGCTGGTCCGTATCCCGATCGATTGACGGACCACTCGACACTACAAGCTGAGCCGCCTACGCACCAAGGCAATACGCTCGACCGTGGCTTCCGCATGCCCCAGCACTATGCGCCAATCCTCATCGTCGAGCCCGGCGTCGAGCAAATCCGAAAAGAAACCGAAATCCTCTTCCAAATGCGCCAAGGCGCGCAGCAATACCTGGCGCGGCGACATCGGTCGAACCATGAGCGACGCGTCGCCTTTGCCATCAGCTTCCGCAGGAAGTTCTATCTGCTCCGCCAATGTCACGAGAAAATTTTTCACGCTATCGCTGTCCGGACCCGTTATCACAGCCGCGAGCTCGCGCAGGGCCAGGCCCGTCGTCACAGCACGCATGGCGGACACTTCTCCGATACTGACGGCAGCGAACGGCTCCGCAACGGCCGCTGTCGTGCTTTCGGATCGATACAGGTGCTGGCGAGCCAAGCGCAATCTCAGCAGGTGATCGCGCTCCTCTTTCGCGATCCTGAGACTGAGTGCGCGCAAACTCCCGTCAACGCAAACCGCGACGATCTCGCTGAAGAGTATGAAGGCTCGCTCCTCGTTCTTTATGGCAAGCGACAAAGCGTTATGAGGGGTCAAGGCGCGCGCGCCTCCCGCCTCCTCAAGCTCGTCCGCGGTGACGGTCTCCACGCCCAATTCGGTGGCCAGCCGCGCAATGTCCCGGCTCGAGCCGCACGGATCCATCCGGCTCGCCGCCTCCTGCTCCTGCCGCCTTTCATCCTCGGCTATATCACGGAATAGCTTCTCAAGCTCATCGTTACCTTGGCGCGCCATAAGCAGGGCCAGGCGGCGATAACTTTCATAGGCCGCATGTTCCATCGCCGCAATAACTGCCCATAGCTCGGTTTCGTCTTTCAAACCGCGCAATATATTGGCACTCGACGATGTGACTGCCCCCGCCATGCGTCGTCTATTTGCTCCTGACCTTCGGCGTCCAACCTGCTTGAAACTATATGCGTTGTCCAGCGCCAGCCATTGACTTTTGTCAAGGATATACACGCCGTTGTAGGCGATCGTTCCGATGTCTGCCGTTGGGGGACGGAATAGGGATACGATGCTACCACGCTGGACATTATGGATAACAGTTTCGCTGTGTATGATTTGGCTCGCGGCCCAGCCGGTCGTTGCGACCGAATCTCACTTGCCGGACTATCTAGGCTCTCTTGCGCCGGACGATCTCGTTCCGGGTGGCGAACGATTTGGCGAGGTAGAGGGCACGCCGCCGGTGGCGCAGGTCTATGCCGGCGAGGAAATCGTCGGGCTCGTATTCCTCACCACGGATATGGTGGCCTCGATCGGCTATTCCGGCAAGCCCATACATACCGTCGTCGGATTCGACACCACGGGCACCATAACCGGGGCGAAACTTGTCGAGCATCACGAGCCGATCGTGCTGATCGGCATCCCCGAATCCCGTATCACAGCGGTGCTCGACGGCTATCTGGGCCGCAGCGTCGAGACCTTGTTCCGCCAATCGGTCACCGAGCGCGAGGTCGACATCGTCAGTGGCGCGACGGTGACGATTATGGTCATGGACGACAGCATCGTCCGCGCCGGAGTAAAAGTGGCACGCGCCTATGGCCTCGGCGGCATGGCCTCGCCCGTGGCTGCGCAGGGACCGCGCCTGGTGGTAAACCCGGAGCAGTCCGAAGTTCGCGACTGGCAAGCGCTTCTGGGCGACGGCTCCGTCAGGCGGTTGCAACTGAGCCTGGAAGACATAAACCAGGCCTTCGCGCAAACCGGCGATGCCAAGGCCGTGGCGCGGCCGGAAGAGGGCGAACCGGGCGAGATCTTTCTCGATTTCTACGCCGCGCTCGCTTCCGTTCCTACCATCGGCCTGTCGTTGCTGGGCGAGGACGAATACCGAAACCTGAGCCAGCGGCTGGAGCGAGACGGCGGACACGCCATCCTGCTGGCGGGCCGCGGCCGCTATTCCTACAAGGGCTCGGGCTTCGTTCGCGGCGGCGTGTTCGATCGCTTTCAGCTTGTTCAGGGCGACGATTCGGTGCGCTTCCGCGACCGCCAATACAAGCGTCTGCGCCGCGTTCTTGCCGCAGGCACGCCCGAGGATCTGATCGAGGTCGGTCTGTTCTATATCCCCGAGGCAGCCGACCTCGACCCGGCCGAAGAATGGCGCCTGGAGCTGTTGGTGCATCGTGCGATCGGTCCGACATCCAAGGTCTTCCTGGACTTCCGCCTGCCATATCGATTGCCGCAGGGCTATCTCGTCGCGGAAGCAATGCCGGAGCCCGTCGCCGTCGCGACAATGGATGCGGCCGAGCCGGAAATGTCGGCAACGCCGCTCTGGCACCGCATCTGGCGCGACAAGGCCGTGATGGTCGGCGGCCTGCTCGTGGCACTCGCCGTCCTGACCGCGATCTTCTTCTTCCAGGGTTACTTCGCGGCCCGGCCGGTGCTCACCGACCGGCTGCGGATCGCCTTCATGCTTTTTACACTGGTCGGTATCGGATTCGTCGCCAACGCACAGCTCTCCGTGGTCAACGTGATGACCTTCTTCAATGCGCTGATCACCGGTTTCCAGTGGGATTACTTCCTCATGGATCCGTTGATCTTCATCCTCTGGGGCTCGGTGGCAGCGGCCATGCTGTTCTGGGGTCGCGGCGCCTATTGCGGTTGGCTGTGCCCGTTCGGCGCCTTTCAGGAACTGCTGAACCGGGCCGCGAAGATATTCAAAGTGCCCCAGATCGAGGTGCCCTGGGCGGTCCACGAGCGCCTCTGGCCGATCAAGTACATCCTCTTTCTCGGGCTCTTCGGCGCGGCGTTGTACTCGCTGGCCGTGGCCGAGCAGCTGGCGGAGGTCGAGCCCTTCAAGACCGCTATCATCCTCAAGTTCCAGCGCAGTTGGCCGTTCGTGCTCTATGCCGTGCTGCTCTTGGCCGCCGGCCTGCTCATCGAGCGTTTCTATTGCCGCTATCTCTGCCCGCTCGGCGCCGCGCTCGCCATCCCCGGCCGCCTGCGCATGTTCGACTGGCTCAAGCGCTATCGCGACTGCGGCTCGACATGCCAACGCTGCGCCAACGAATGCATGGTGCAGGCGATCCATCCCGAAGGCCAGATCAACCCCAACGAATGCCTCTATTGCCTGCATTGCCAGGTTCTCTATTGCGACGACGAGCGCTGTCCCGTCGTCACTCGCCAACGGCTGAAACGCCAACGCCGCACGAAGCTCGCCTCTCCGAGCATGCGCGGCGCCCCGGCGCCCGCGGCGAATCCATCGCCGCCGGAATGATTTCCGGCGAAAGTGAGTGCAAACCCCGCCATCGGCGAGGCTTGCAGGTCAAGTAAGGAGTACCTCGTCATGACCACCAAGAAGAAACCACAAACCGGATTTTCCAGGCGCGAACTCCTGGGCGGTAGCGCCACCTTGGCCGGAGTCGCCGGTGCGGCGGCCGCGACCGGCGTCGTCCATTTGGCCGGCGATCCCCAACTGACGCCGTCTGCCGCCCAGGCGGCGGAGGGCCCGGGCACTGTCGCGCCTGGCGACCTTGACGACTACTACGCCTTCTGGAGCGGCGGGCAGAGCGGTGAAGTGCGCATTCTCGGCGTTCCCTCGATGCGCGAGCTGCAACGCATCCCCGTCTTCAACCGCTGCAGCGCCACCGGTTGGGGCCAGACCAACGAGAGCCGCAAGATCCTCACCGAGGGCATGACCAAGGAAACCCTCGACTACCTGGAGAGCCGCGGCGGCGTCTGGCTCAACGGCGACACCCATCACCCGCATATGTCGTTCACCGACGGCACCTATGACGGCCGTTATCTGTTCGTCAACGACAAGGCCAACACCCGCGTCGCCCGCATCCGCTGCGACGTGATGAAGGTGGACAAGGTCATCGAGGTGCCCAACGCGGCGGACATTCATGGGCTCAGGCCACAGAAATATCCACGCACCGGCTATGTCTTTGCCAATGGCGAGCACCGCGTGCCGATGCCGAACGACGGCGCGATCCTCGACGAGCCGGAGAAGTACCACGCCATCTTCTCGGCCATCGATGGCGATACCATGGAAATCGCCTGGCAGGTGATTGTCGACGGCAACCTCGACAACTGCGATGCCGACTATCAGGGCCGGTATGCTGTCGCCACCTGCTACAATGGCGAGGAAGGCGTGAACCTGGCCGAGATGACGGCGAACGAGCAGGACTGGGCGGTGGTCTTCGACATCAAGGCCATCGAAGCCGCGGTCGCTGCCGGCGAGTCCACCGAGATGAACGGCATTGCCGTGGTCGACGGCCGCAAGGGCTCGGCGCTGACGCGCTACATCCCGATCTCCAACAGCCCGCATGGCTGCAACACGGCGCCCGACGGCCGCCATATCGTCATCAACGGCAAGCTGTCGCCGACAGTCTCCGTGATCGACGTGACCAGGCTGCCCGACCTCTTCGCCGATAACATCGCGCCGCGTGACGCCATCGTCGCCGAGCCTGAGCTGGGCCTCGGCCCGCTTCACACTTCTTTCGACGGGCGTGGCAACGGCTACACCACGCTGTTCCTCGACAGCCAAGTCTGCAAGTGGAGCATGGACAAGGCGATCCGCGCCTACAATGGCGAGGATGTGGACCCGATTCTGGAGAAGATCGACGTGCAGTATCAGCCTGGCCATCTGCACACCTCCATGGGCGAGACCAACGAGGCTGACGGCAAATGGCTGGTATCGCTCAACAAGTTCTCCAAGGACCGTTTCCTCAATGTCGGCCCGATGAAGCCGGAGAACGAGCAGCTCATCGACATCAGCACCGACGACGGCATGAGCATTGTCCATGACGGCGCCAGCTTCCCGGAGCCCCATGACTGCATCATCGTCAAGGCCTCGGCGGTCAATCCGTCGCAGATCTGGCAACGCGACGACCCCTATTGGGCAGACGCACAAGCCATGGCCGACCAGGACGGCATCGATCTGGAAGACGCTGCCGACGTCGTGCGCGACGGCAACAAGGTGCGCGTTTACATGCACTCCGTGGCGCCGTCGTTCAGCCTCGAGAAGTTCACCGTGAAGGAAGGCGACGAGGTCACGATCATCGTCACCAATATCGATGACATCGAGGACCTGGTGCACGGCTTCACGCTGTCCAACTACGGCATCTGCTTCGAAGTTGGGCCGCAGGCCACGGCCTCGGCGACCTTCATTGCCGATCGTCCCGGCGTGCACTGGTTCTATTGCCAGTGGTTCTGCCATGCCCTGCACATGGAAATGCGCGGGCGCATGCTGGTAGAGCCGAAGAGCGCCTAGTGCTCCCTGCCCGCACATACGGGCTGCCGGCGCTTGCCGGTGTGGTGCTCATGGGCTCGGTGGCGGCTTCCGCCGCCGAGTCCCAGGGGCGGGCATTGCAGACCGTGCTCGACGCCGCGGCGCCGGGCTCGGTCCTGCAGCTTTCGGCCGGGACCTACACGGGGCCGGCCCTGATCGACAAGACACTGACCATCGACGGCGGCGGAGCCGTCATCGATGGCGCTGGCCAGGGCAGCGTGATCACGGTCGAAGCGCCCGATGTGGTGCTGCGCAACCTGGTGGTACGAAATTCCGGCATCGACCTTTCGGAGCACGATTCCGGCATCTTCGTCGGCAAGGGCGGCGACCGCGCGCTGGTCGAGAACAACCGGATCGAAGGCAATCTCATCGGCATCTATCTCTGGGGCCCGGACGATGCCCAGGTGCGCGACAACGTCATCGTCGGGCTCGACGACCTGCGCCTGAACGAGCGCGGCAACGGCGTGCAACTCTGGAACACGCCGGGCTCGATCGTCGAGAACAACGACGTGCGGCTCGGCCGCGACGGCATCTTCGTCACCACCAGCCACCACAATGTGTTCCGCGGCAATCGATTCCGCGACGTGCGCTTCGCCGTCCATTACATGTACACCAATGACAGCCGGGTCGAAGGCAATCTCTCGCAAGGCAACCACCTGGGCTTTGCCATCATGTTTTCGGACCGCCTGGAAATTCTCGACAACCGCTCCGAAGGCGACCGCGACCACGGCCTGCTGCTCAATTACGCCAACGGCTCGCGCATCGAAGGCAATCGCGTGACCGGTGGTGCGCACAAGTGCGTCTTCATCTACAACGCCAACAAGAACGATCTTCTCGATAACCATTTCGAGGGCTGCGATATCGGCATTCACTTCACCGCCGGCTCGGAGCGCAATGCGGTCAGCGGCAATGCCTTCATCAACAACCGCACCCAGGTGAAATATGTCGGCACGCGGCATATTGAATGGTCGGCCGAGGGGCGCGGCAACTACTGGTCCGACGCCGCGAGCTTCGACCTCGACGGCAACGGCATCGGCGACCGCGCCTATCACCCCAACGACCTAGTCGACCAGGTCCTGTGGCGCCATCCGAGCGCCAAGTTGCTGATCAACAGCCCCGCCCTGCATCTGTTACGCTGGGCCCAGGCGGAGTTCCCCGCCTTGCACCCCGGTGGCGTGACGGACAGCGCGCCGTTGATGCGCCCACCGGAGCAGGAGGACGGCGATGGCTGAGCGCCTGACACTTCGCGGCGTGAGCAAACGATACGGCAAGAAGGACGCCGTGCAAGACGTGTCCTTCGGCGTCGGATCCGGGGAACGCGTGGCGCTGCTTGGCCACAATGGCGCCGGCAAGACCACCCTGATCAAGCTCATGCTGGGCCTGACGCGGCCGACCGGCGGCGAGATCGCCGTGCTCGGCGAGGCACCCGACTCGCGGCGTGCCGTGGCGACGCGTCGGGCCGTGGGATATCTGCCCGAAAGCATCGCCTTTCACGGCGCCATGAGCGCCCGCCAGACGCTGCGCTTCTATGCCCGGCTGATCGGCGAGAGCGCCGAGCGCTGCGAGGAATTGCTGACTGACGTAGGCCTCGCGGAGGTCGCGGGCAATCGTGTGCGCACGTTCTCCAAGGGCATGCGCCAACGCCTCGGCATCGCCCAGGCCCTGCTCGGCAAGCCCAAGATTCTGCTGCTCGACGAGCCCACCACCGGTCTCGATCCCGCCTTGCGGCGCTGGCTGTGGCAGCTCGTAGACGAGCAGCGCGACGCGGGCACGACGGTGGTGATCTCCTCTCACTCGCTGCACGAGATCGAATCCCACGCCGACCGCATCGGCATTCTCGAGCATGGCCGCCTGCAGGTGTTCGGCAGCCTCGACCAGTTGCGTCAGGAAGCGAGATTGCCGACCCGCCTGCGCATTACGGTACCGCCGGGCGCGGCGGCCGAGTTGGCGAACCGGCTCGACGGCATCGCCAGTCCCGTGCGCATGGACGACAGCTCGCTCGACCTCGCTTGCATCAACGGCGAGAAGATGGCGCTGGTCAGCCGCATCGCAGCGCTCGGCGACCCGGTTCGCGATATCGATATCCTCACCCCGGGCCTGGAGCAGATCTACACCCATTACACGGGAGGCCAGGCATGAAGATCGTGCTCGCCCTGGCAGCCAAGGAATTTCGCGACGCCCTGCGCAATCGCTGGGTGGCGGCATCGGTGCTGCTGCTGGCCCTGCTGGCGACACTTCTCGCCCTGCTGGGCACGGCGCCCGGCGGCACGGTGGATGCCGGTGCGCTCGAGGTCAGCATCGCCAGCCTATCGACCCTCAGCGTCTATCTGCTGCCGCTGATCGCCTTGCTGCTGTCCTATGATTCCCTCGTCGGCGAGGCCGAGCGCGGCACCCTGCTGCTGCTGTTGAGCTATCCCGTCGCACGCTGGCAGGTGGTGATCGGCAAGGCACTCGGCCATACCGCGATATTGGGTTTCGCCATCCTTGTCGGCTATGGCGGTGTCGGCGCGGTGCTCGCCATCGCCGACGAGGCCTCTCTTGCCTCGATCCTCGCTTTTCTCGGCATGATGGGAAGCACGCTTGCCCTCGGCGTCGTCTTCGTCGGGCTTGGCGCCCTGCTCAGCGCCCTGGCGGGCGAGCGGGCGACAGCCGCCGGGCTCGCCATCGCGCTATGGCTGGTGATGGTGGTGCTCTACGACCTCGCCCTGTTCGGCCTGTTGAGCGCCGACGAAGGCGGGATGATCGGCAGCGGCCTGTTCCAGGCGCTGTTGCTGGCCAACCCCAGCGATGCCTACCGCATGGTCGCGCTGACAGGTGTGGACGCCGTGCGTGAAGTGGCCGGCCTGTCCGGTCTCGAAGCCGGGCCGGGCCTGGCGATATCCCTCGGCGTGCTCGGCATTTGGCTGGTGCTGCCAATCGCCGCCACGGTCGCCGCCTTCTCGCGCAAGGAGGTCTGAGCATGACGCGCCTGTTCATAGTGCTCTGCCTGCTTGTGGCCGCCTGCGGCGAAAGCACCGACGGCACGCGACCGGGTCCGCAGGCGCTGGCCGATGATGCCATCGGCTATTTCTGCGGCATGTATGTGGTCGAGCACGACGGCCCGAAAGCGCAGGTATTCGTCAAAGGCGAGACCGAGCCCTATTGGTTCGTCTCGGTGCGCGATGCCATCGCCTTTCAGCACCTGGCGGAGACGCCCCAAGGGGTCACCGCGTTCTATGTCACAGACATGACGGAGGGCGACTGGGCCAAGCCCGATGCCTGGATAGATGGCGCGACGGCCTGGTACGTGGTCGGCGGCAGCCGCCTTGGTGGCATGGGCGCGTCGGAAACGGTACCCTTCGCCAACCGAGAAGCCGCACAGGCCTTCGCCACCAATTTCGGCGGCGAGGTGGCTGCCTATGACGGCATACCGACGGAGGCGGTGCTCGCCTCCCGCTAGATCTATACGAGAGGCCGCATGTCACTGACCGATGCCACGTCTGCCCTGATCGAAGGCTTCTCGACCGAATACAGCCTCACCGGCGCATCGCTGCTAGAGGAAATCGAGCAATCCGTGTGTGGCTGCGCCTATGGCGCCAGCAGCTGGACCACGCGCGCCGAAGCCGATGCCGCCGTCGCCATGCTGGGACTGGCGCCGGACAAGCGGCTGCTGGATGTGGGGACCGGCTGCGGCTGGCCTGGCCTCTATCTGGCATCGGTCAGCGGTTGCGAGGCGATGCTGCTCGATATGCCCTTCTCCGGACTGCAGGCTGCCGCACGCCGGGCAGCCGACGACGGCATGGCCGAGCGCTGCCTGCCGGTTCAGGGCGATGGCGCGGCGATTCCCTTCGCCGAAGCCAGTTTCGATGCGATCTTCCACTCCGACGTGCTGTGCTGTCTGGACCCGAAGCTCGAAGTGCTGCGCGAGTGCCGCCGCGTGATGCGCCAATCGGGAACCATGGTCTTCTCTGTTCTCTCGGTGCCTCCGGGCCTCACCGCCGCCGAGGCCGAGCAAGCCGCTACCCTTGGCCCGGCCTTCGTCGGCGCGACCCACGACTACCCGACGATGCTGGAAATGGCGGGCTGGGCCGTTACCAAACATGTCGACGTGTCCACCGGGTTCGAAAAGACCGTGGCAAGCCTTCTCGCGGCAGAGGAAGATCACTTCGAAAGCCTGGCTGAGCTGCGCGGCGAACAACGGCAAATAGAGCGACTGGCAACCATGCGAAAGCGCCGCCAAGGAGTCGTATCGGGTCTCGTCCGCCGTGAGGTTTTTCAGGTCGCTCCGGCCTGAGGGTATCACGGACAGACCCACCAACGGATTTATGCTAGCGTGGCCTCGCTCATTGGCGGAGGGACCGGCCTTGTTACGAATTGTCACGCTTAGCTGTCTTGCACTCGCATTTGGCTCGGCAAACTGGGCGCAGGCGGCGGAACCGCCCGTGCCCATGATCGACCTCACGGACGAAGACGTCTGGATCCCGGGCCAAGGCAATTATGCGGCAGAGTTCAATCGTTGGGCCTGGCTGAGTTTTGGCGCCCCCATACCGCCTGAAGAGCTGGGTATGGCGGCGCCCTCGGCCGGCGTAGCAACAACCTTTTCGCGCTCGCGCGAAGCGTTCTCGGCGCCGATCTCGACCCTGAGCGAGGAGCGACTGCGCGCCTTCGCCCTCGGCCGCAAGCTCTTTCGCATCATATGGACAGGCGCGGCGGCATCCCAGGGCCGCTTCGACGGCCTGGGCCCGACGTTCAATCGGACGTCCTGCTCCGGCTGCCACCTGAAGGATGGCCGCGGCCAGCCGCCGGACGGCGCAGACGCGCCCATGAAATCCATGTTGATCCGCCTCAGTGTCACGAGCGACGCCGACGCAGGCGGCCCAGCGCCCCATCCCGTCTATGGCGGACAACTGCAGGACAAAGGCATCGTCGGCGTGCCGCGGGAAGGCCGCGTGACAATTCGCTACCGGGAGATAGCGGGCAACTTCGCCGATGGCGAGCCCTACAGCCTGCGCGAGCCAATCTACAGCTTCGACGAGCTGCAGCACGGGCCGCTCGGCGATGATGCCTTGTTCTCGCCGAGGGTAGCACCGGCGATATACGGTCTCGGCCTTCTGGAAGCGGTGGCTGCGACTGCCATCGCGGCCGCTGCCGACCCCGAGGACGCCGACGGCGACGGTATCTCCGGCCGGCTGAACCGGGTCTGGGACCCGGCCCTCCAGCAGGAGACGATCGGGCGCTTCGGCTGGAAGGCGAACACGGCGACCCTCTATACGCAGGTTGCCGCGGCCGCCCATGGCGATATGGGGCTGACCAGCTCGGTCTTCCCCGACAACAATTGCCCACCCGCGCAGACCGCCTGTGTCGATGCTCCCGCCGGCAGCGAGCCGGAGCTCGACGACGAACGCCTATCGATGCTGGTGCTCTATGCCCGAGCCTTGGCCGTGCCGGCGCGCCGGGATATCCACGATGCAGAAGCGGACCGCGGCAGGGAGATATTCGAGGCTATCGGCTGCACCGCTTGCCATAGACCGAGCATGACCACGGGTGCCGATAGCGCCATCCCCGAGCTCGCCAATATCACCTTCCGCGCCTATACGGACCTCCTGCTGCACGATATGGGCGAAGGCCTCTCGGACGGAAGGCCGGATCATGAAGCCTCTGCTAGCGAGTGGCGCACGCCGCCGTTGTGGGGCATCGGCCTGGTCCATCGCGTCAACATGCACCAATACTTCCTGCATGACGGCCGCGCCCGTGGCCTGATGGAGGCAGTGTTGTGGCATGGCGGCGAGGCCAAGGCGTCGCGTGATGCCGTTATCGAGCTCTCGAAGCCCGAGCGCGAAGCACTGGTCGCATTTCTCGGCTCTCTCTAGAGGCGCCGTTGCTGTTGATCCGTAACGCCAAAAATGCGAAAGCTGCTGGCTAATACCAAGCTGCGTTGCGATCGGCGGTATCCGTTTCCTGGGCACCG
This sequence comes from uncultured Rhodospirillaceae bacterium, assembly GCA_964408735.1. Classification (GTDB taxonomy): domain Bacteria; phylum Pseudomonadota; class Alphaproteobacteria; order UBA7887; family UBA7887; genus UBA7887. The sequence goes on from CAYPAX010000081.1 coordinate 17,623, forward strand.
CTAAATGGAGTTGGAGACCGGCCATGATCAGGCGCCTCAGCGTCATAGCCCTGACAGTCCTTCTGGCCGGCCACACCTCTGTGGGCCTTGCCCAGGACGCGGAGGGAGACGTCCCTCGCGGCGAACTGGGGTTCGTCGGCGAAAGCGGGGACGACAAGACCAGGATCGTGGTATCGGCAAACGCCGGTATCACCCCGATCGTCAATCCGGTCGAGGTCACGGTCATGGTGGAAACTCTGCCCTGGTATCTGGTGACGTTTCCCAATGTCAGGGGAGAATGGGGCACCTTCAAAGTCGTCAAGGAAATCAAGCTGCCGACGGAAGAGGTAAGAGCCTCCGGCGATCGGCTGCACAGGAACCGACGGCGATATGTTCTCGACGCAACGGAGCCCGGCCTGCATGCATTGCCAACCTTGATCCTCTCCGTGCTGGATTCGAGCAGTCTGCCGTCAGTCGCGTGTGTTTACCGCGAGGAGTGCAAGGTAGAAAATCTGGAGCGCCGATATTCGGTCACGTCGGAGTTCATGCGCACGGCACCGATCGCGATCGAAGTCACTTCGGTGCTGCCACCCGATGCCGATATCACCAAGCCCAAGGACATCCTGCCGCCGGTGGCTTTGCCGCCGCCGCCGCCGACGCCGATCGTTTGGCAGCCCTATGCCATTGGCGCGGCCTGCATCCTGGGGGCGGTCCTGCTCGGCCTGTGGCTGCGGCGGCAGCTCTCGCGGCCGCCCCGGGCGAGGCCTGTGCCCATGGCCCCGGCGCATGAGTTGGCACTCGCGGCCCTGGCCAACCTGGAAGGCATGCCGATCGCGACCGCGGAAGAGATCGACGCCTTTCACGTGAGATTGTCAGCCATTTTCCGACGCTATCTCGATTGGCGTTTCGGGCTTCGGGCGGGCGAGCGCACGACCGACGAGGTGGTCACGGCCATCGCCGAGCCCGACACGGCGAGCTTCATCGCCGGGCGGCGCGATCTCATGGGGAGTTTCCTCAGGAAGTGCGATCAGGTGAAATTTGCCTGCCACCGGCCTGGCGGCGAGGATAGCCGAGGCCTGTTGACCGTGGCGACGAATTTCGTACAGGAAACGGCTGACGCCAACGCCCGTGTGGCGCGGGCGCGGGCTACGGAAGTAACCTGAGGTTACGCCCTCAAGGGGTGGTAAGCACGAGCTGCAGCTGGGTGGTTCCGAGAGGCACCGTTTCGCCGCTGGTCGCGAAATACTCGCCATCGCCCACGTCGCCCGCGCGGCCGTCGCGGTCGGTATAGGCCTCGACGATATAGTCGGTAAAGCGCGGATTGCCGTTCATATCGATGTTGGGGTTGATCCGGAATGGCTGCGGCAAGGAAAATTCCCTGACGATCTTGTAGGTAAGATCGTGCTGCACACCATTCTTGGGATGGTAAATGCGCAGGATGAGCCGATCTTCCTGGCGCAGCACAGGCTCTCCGTCGCACGCCGCGCCGTCAACGCCGGACTCATCGGAGCCGGCACAAAGAGAAGGGTCCAACGCCACCGTGCCGTTGATGGTCAGCGAACCGCCATGCTCTTCCGCTGCGAACGCAATTCCCGAGGCAGCAAGCGAGAAGGCGCCAACCAGAGCTAGCTTTGCGGTTTTCCGGTAAGCCACTCGTGGTAATTCCGCAAATTGGCCTGATCGGTCCATCCCGTGTAAAAGACGCGTGTGATGCGACGGTGCAGGAACTCGACCTTCCGGTAAAACTCGATGATGAACTCGACCTTCACCATCTCGCCCTGGGTCTCTTTCACCTGGACGAAGGGCGCCATCATATCCTCGAGCTGCTCTTCGTCGACCAGCATGCAAAGCCGCTCTTCCAGCAGCGCAACCTTCAGTGCGCCGAACTTGTCGCGCGGCGTCTCCGCCTCGCGTTGCACTGCGGTCGCATAGGCCTCGGGCGAGGTGCAGACCCAAGTATGATTGTAGAAAGTCTGTGGCGGCTCCTCGCCGGACTCCGCGGCCTGGGCCGGGGAGGCAAGGGCAACCACAAGCGCGGCGGCTATGGCTAGACGTTTCATATCGTCACCTCTCTCGGCGGCTTTGAGCTCTGCCGCGCTAGGAGTTGGCTTGGGGTCTGCGCTCAGTCGGCCACCCACTTGGCGCCGGGCAGTGCCAGCGTCTCAAGATAAGAGCCGATCTGCGCGATCTCGTCTTCATCGAGCACGCCGCCCCACGGGGGCATACGCTTCTTGACCCGGCCCTCAAGTGTGATTCGCACGAATTCCGGATAGCCGCGCCAGAACTTCCTCAGGTCGTAGGCGTAGTCGCCGAAGCGCGACACACCATCCGCGTGACGACCGTGACAGGCAACGCACCACTTGAAGTACAAGCGCGCACCTTCCTGAATGTGCTCCATCTGGCCAGCGAAAGGGTTGGCCTTGGGATAGGCATCTTCGGCCAGGGCCGGCGAAGCGTTGAGCGAAACTGCTCCGATGCCCAGCGCAGTTACAAAGGCCAGGGCTAGGCGCCGCTGCCGACGAAAGTTGATTGTCACGGGGGCTTCTCCTTGTCATTCGTGCTGTACCAACGACGGCCGAGACCATCGCGTACGGGACAGAGACATAATCAAGATAAAAAGAAGGGGCAAGGGGTCGATGACCCCTTGCCCCGGTTTTGGTCGGATTTTTCTAGTCCAGAGAGAACGTGACCAGAGCCGCGCTTTCCTGGAAGTTGACAGCCTTGTCGGCGTTCAGGCTGTGAACGGCACGGCCAACATAGGAGCCGTGACCGGAAGCCACCGACACATACTGCGTGCCACCCACCTCGTAGGAGATGATGCCGCCGTTGTGGCCGGAGCCGTTGTTGAACCGCCAGAGCAGCGCACCGGAGGCCGAGTCCAGCGCCTCGACGTAGCCGTCGGAGGTGGCGTTGAACAGGAGGCCGCCGCCGGTCGACATCAGAGCCGAGTGCGGGATGATGTCATAACGCTTCTCCCAGGCGAGATCGCCGGAGACCGGGTCACGCGCGGTGATGAAGCCATGCGTGCTGTCGCCCGGAGGGTTCGTGCCGATCCACTCGGCAGCCATGAAGGCCTGCGCGAACGGCTCGGTGGTGCGAACCTCGGAACCCGCGGTGATGTAGTCGGCACCGCCCTTGGGCGCTACCGTCAGCCACATGCACCACTCCTGGGTGACGCGGTAGAACAGACCGGTTTGCGGGCTGTACGAACCGGCATTCCAGCTGTGGCCACCGTCGATGGCGGGGCAGACCAGGGTCTTCTCACCCGCTGCCGGCCAAAGCATGTTTTCCCACTGGCCGGTTTCAAGATTGAAGCCGGAGGTCCAGTTCTGGTTCTTCATGTCGGGATAGACGTTGACCGGCTGGCCGGTCTTGGCGTCATGAACGTGGTTGAAGCCGTTCTTGCCCGGATGCAGCACGAGGCTGCGGCCGTCTTCGTTGAGCATGACGTACTCGCCGGGAGACGCGTCATAGTCGTACGGATCCGACGGAGCTTCCATGAAGTACCAGTTCAGCTGACCGGTATCGAGATCGAGCGCGATCGTCGAGGAGGTATACAGGTTGTCGCCAGGACGATGAGCGTCGGTGTTCGGATCACGGCAAGTGTCGCCACAATAGTCGTAATCCGGGTTCGGGTTACCAGTACCGATCAGGATCTGGTTGTTGGCGTAGTCAACGGTGCCCGGCTGCCAGGAGCCGCCGCCGCCATACTTCCAGCTGTCGCCGCCCCACGTGGACAGCGCGTGATCGTCGCCACGGCCCGTGGTGTAGAAAGTCCACTTGATGTCGCCGTTGGACGGATCCAGACCCCAGCACTTGCCTTCGACCGGATACTCACCGCCGTTCTGGCAGGTCTGCAGCAGATCGGCGCCGACGAACACGGCCGCGCCGCTGAAGCCCGCCGTCTCTACCGCGGAATCGACGATCTGACGATCCCAGAGCACCTCGCCCGACATCTCGTCGAGAGCGACCATGCGGCCGTCGACTGTGCCCATGTAGACGCGGCCGTCGCCGACCGATAGACCACGAGTGTGAGAGAAGAACGAGCGTGCCACGACGGCCTCGTCCATCTCGGGCGTCCACGACCAGAGACGGTCGCCGGTGGCGCCATCGACCTTCCAAACCGTCGAAGGATTGGTCGCGAGATACACGGCACCATCCACCGCCAACGGCGTAGAATGCAGACCCATGCGCTCGTGACCAGGCTGGAAGATCCAGGCCGGACGCAATTCGCTTACGTTGTTGGTGTTGATTTGAGCCAGTGGGCTGTGCCGCCATGCCTTGTCAACGGTCCGGTGATACGCGCACCAGTCGCTGTCCGGGCAATTCCGGATCCGCGCAGCGTTCGTGTCTGCAACGGCCGAAGTTGCGGCGAAAGCCCCCATGACGCCGACCAATGCCGCCGCCGATAGGACCTGCCCTGATTTCATTGGGTGACCTCCCTAGTAAAGGTTCGAGTTAACGAAGAGCCGAGACTTTTGCTTCGGCCCCTAGGCGTAGTCTCTCTCGTATCCGGCCATGCACCCCCCGGCTCCACATGAAGCACCGAGATTACGCACATACCCACACGGCACCGAAGCGATTTTGGTCTTCGGAAGCCGCTTATCGAGAAACCCTCCACAGCCAATCATCATTCGCCCATATTCTGCTGTCAAGTATGTAACTAACCCGAATTATTCATGCCGGCCATGAGATTTGATTGGAACGTGCGGTATCG